>DATKCY010000275.1:0-17871 GCA_035512995.1 Thermohalobaculum sp. | reverse complement strand
GCCGCGATGCGCCTCCAGCAAGATCGTGCCGCCCGGCGTCTCGTAGATTCCACGCGATTTCATCCCGACGAAGCGGTTTTCCACCAGATCCAGCCGGCCGACGCCGTGCCGGCCGCCGATCTCGTTCAGCCGCGTCAGCAGCGCCGCGGACGACAGCGCCTCTCCATCGACCGCGACGGCGTCGCCGCGCTCGAACGCGATCTCGACGTATTCGGGCGTGTCCGGCGCCTCCTCCGGGTCGACCGTGCGCTGGTAGACGTAATGGGGCGCTTCCTCGGCCGGATCCTCGAGCACCTTGCCCTCGGACGAGGTGTGGAGCAGGTTCGCGTCGACCGAGAACGGCGCCTCGCCGCGCTTGTCCTTCGGCACCTGGACCTGATGCAGCTCGGCCCACTCGATGAGCCGGGTCCGGCTCGTCAGGTCCCACTCGCGCCAGGGCGCCACGACCCGGATCGCGGGGTCGAGCGCGTAGGCGGCGAGCTCGAAGCGCACCTGGTCGTTGCCCTTGCCGGTCGCGCCGTGGGCGATCGCGTCCGCGCCGGTCTCGTGCGCGATCTCGACCAGCCGCTTCGAGATCAGCGGCCGCGCGATCGAGGTGCCGAGCAGGTAGAGCCCCTCGTAGACGGCGTTCGCGCGGAACATCGGGAAGACGAAGTCGCGCACAAACTCCTCGCGCAAGTCCTCGACGTAGATCTCCGCGGCGCCCATCTGCTCCGCCTTCGCGCGCGCGGGCTCGAGCTCCTCGCCCTGGCCGAGATCGGCGGTGAAGGTCACGACCTCGCAACCCCGCTCGACCATCAGCCATTTCAGGATGATCGAGGTGTCGAGCCCGCCGGAATAGGCGAGGACGACCTTCTTCGGCTTCGGCATCCGCGGGCTCCGCTTCACGGCGTCTCGACTGGCGCGCGGTTCTAGGGGCAAAGCCGCGACGCGGCAAGGCGTGGCCGCGGTCAGCCCTCGCACGCGGGGCGAGGCAGGCGCTTCACCCAGTCCGCCACGTCGGCCCAGACCCGCGGCGCCTGCAGGTCGCGGAAGAGCAGGTGCCAGCCGTCCGGATAGCGCACCACCTGCCGCGGGCCGGCGAGGCGGGCGAAGACCTTCTCGACCGTCCGGTTCGGCACGATCTCGTCCTTCGCGCCGATCAGCAGCAGCGCCGGCATCGCCACCCGGCCCGCCGCCCCGTGCGCCAGGTCGGTCACGCGGATCATGCCGAGGAACTCGCGCGCGCTCGGCGGCGCGAGGTAGAGCGGGTCGCGGCCGAGCGCCTCGAGCACCGCCCGGTTGTCGCTCGCCTGGATCTCGACCAGCCCCTCGCCGGTATAGCGCTTCTCCGGTGCGATCACGGCCGCGCCCCAGGCGAGCAGCCGGTAGAGCGGATTGAGGTTCCGCCCGCCCCAGATCGCCGGCGCCGCCAGCACCAGCCCGTCGGCCTCGAGCCCCTCGCCCGCCGCGGCCAGCGCGACCCCGCCGCCCATCGAGTGCCCGACGACGGCCAGCGGCAGGCAGGGGTTTTCCGCGCGGATCCCGGCCACGACGGCGCGGAGGTCGGCGACCAGTGCCTCTGCGCCCGGCCAGAAGCCGCGCGACGGGTTCCGGCCGAAGCCGCGCTGGTCGTAGGCATAGGTCGTGATTCCCTCGGCGGCCCAGTGGCCGGCCGCTGCCGCGAACGTGCTCGCGCCGTAGTCGCCGAAGCCGTGGACGCCCACGATCACCGCCTGCGGGTCCTCGGGCTGCCAGACCGACAGCGCCAGCCGGTGCCCCCCGGCCCCGGCGACCGTCTCGCCCGGCGCATCCCCCGGCGGCGGCGTCAGCGGCCCGCCGGGGGCGCAGGCGAGCATGATCCCCGCCAGCAGCACGCTCAGGCGACCAGCCGGCGCACCTCGCCTCTGAGCCACGGCAGCACCTCCTCCTCGAACCACGGATTCCGTTTCAGCCACGCGCTGTTGCGCCAGGACGGGTGCGGCAGCGCCAGCCGCCCGGGCAGGTGCGCGCGCCAGGCACGGACGCTATCGGTAACGCGCGCGCCGGGACCGAGGTGCCATCGCTGCGCGTGCCCGCCGATCATGAGCGTCAGCTCGACCTTCGGCAGGGCCGCCAGCACCCGGGCGCGCCAGGTGGCGGCGCAGACCGCGGGCGGCGGCAGGTCGCTGTCGCGCGCGTCGTAGCCCGGAAAGCAGAACGCCATCGGCACGATCGCGATGCGCTCCGCATCGTAGAAGGTGGGGGCGTCGAGCCCCATCCAGTCGCGCAGCCGGACGCCCGACGGATCGTCGAACGGCAGGCCAGACGCGTGCGCCCGCACACCCGGGGCCTGGCTCGCGATCAGGATCCGCGCCGAACGCGCGCCGCGGAGCACCGGGCGCGGCGCATGCGCGGTCGCGGTCCCGGCGAAGCGCTTGGCGCAGAGGCGGCAGCGGGCGACCCGCGACTTCAGGGCTGCGAGGGAATCGGTCATTGCCCGGCGGACCATAGCCGAACGCGCGGCGGTCCCTTCAAGGGGTCGAGCAGCTACGGCAGAGAGGGGGGGCATGGAGTCGCATCGCGCCGCGTCCCCCCGAATGAGATGAAGACAGCCTTGACGGCTCGCGCGGGCAGTCGGGTATACCAACACGCGCAACTTTCCGAGCGGCCGGGAGAGAACGGCCGGCCGGGCCGCCCGCGGGCCCCGGCGAAAGAGGGAAGGACGGGAGGGGACTGGGTGCTGCGGCTGATCCTGATCGCGGTCACGCTCTACGTCTACTGGCTGTTGCTGTCGGGCCACTATGCGCTCTGGCTGCTGGTCTCCGGCGCCGTGCTGACGGTGGCGGTCGTCATCTTCGCGCACGTCAAGGGCATCATCGACGCCGAGGGCTTTCCGGTCGAGCGGATCGGGGGCGGCCTGCTCTACTGGCCGTGGCTCGCCTGGCAGATCGTGCTGTCCGCGCTCAACGTCACGCGCCTGATCCTGGACCCGCGGCTGCCGATCACGCCGACGATGGTGCGGGTGCAGGCCGGGCAGACGAGCTCGGTCGGGCTGACGACCTATGCGAACTCGATCACGCTGACGCCGGGCACGATCTCGGTCGAGGTGTCCGAGAACGCGCACGCGATCTGGGTGCACGCGATCACGACCGACGGCGCCGACGGCTTCAGGGACGACCCGATGAACGAGCGGGTGCGTGAGTTCGAGGGACATCACGCATGATGTTCGTGGCCGGCATCGCGGGCGTGCTCGTCGGCCTCGCCTGCGCCGTCTACCGCGCCTCGGCCGGGCCGACGCCGTTCGACCGGCTGCTCGCGGCCAACGCCATCGGCACCTCGTCCATCCTGCTGCTCGCGCTCTTCGGCTTCGTGACGGGGCGGCCCGAGTTCCTCGACATCGGCATCACCTATGCGCTCCTGAACATGATCGCCGTGCTCGCGGTCCTGAAGTTCTTCCGCTACGGCGCGCTCGGCCACGTGCAGGACCCCGAGCAGGACCGGGACCCCGAGTGATGGAGGTTCTGCTCGACCTGCTCAGCTGGATCGCGCTCGCGCTCGGCGGGTTCTTCTACGCCGTCGGCGGCATCGGGATCGTGCGGATGC
Source organism: Thermohalobaculum sp. (assembly GCA_035512995.1). Classification (GTDB taxonomy): domain Bacteria; phylum Pseudomonadota; class Alphaproteobacteria; order Rhodobacterales; family Rhodobacteraceae; genus Thermohalobaculum. Next base: position 14,307 of record DATKCY010000275.1, on the reverse strand, counting down.
CCGACGTGTTCACCCGGATGCACGCGGCCTCGGTCTCCGAGACGCTCGGCACCGGGCTCCTGGTGCTCGGCATGGTGCTGCAGGCGGGCTTCACGCTGGTGGCGGCGAAGCTGCTGATCATCTTCTTCATGCTGATGATCGTGGCCCCGGTCTCGAGCCACGCGCTGGCGCGCGCGGCGCTGCACGAGGGCCGGCTCCCGCTTCTCGTCAACGCCAAGAATTGGCTGGTCGAGACCGATCCGGTGAGCCTGTTCCCCGAGCTCGAGACCCGTCTTCGCCAGCCGCTGAGCTCGGAGCAGGTGGCCGGGGAAACCGACCCGCAGGAAGGCACCCTGCCGGCGCGGCCGACCGGCGGCTACGCCTACGCGCTCGAGGGTGACGGCGCACCGTCCGACGACGGGGAGGCGCCGCGGTGATCGAGCTCCTGATCAACATGGTGCTGCTGACGCTGCTCGCGATCATCACGCTCGTGATCATCCGCGTGCGGAACCTGTTCGCGGTCGTGGTGCTGTTCTCGGCCTACTCGTTCCTGATGGCGACGGTGATGCTGGTGCTCGACGCCCCCGACGTCGCCATGACCGAGGCCGCGGTCGGGGCCGGCGTCTCGACCATCGTGGCGCTGTCGGCGCTCTACCTGACGCGCGCCGAGGAGGCGCCGTTCCGGCTCGGCCTGATGGTGCCGCTCTTCGTCTGCGTCGGCGTCGGCGCCGCGCTCGTCTGGGGCACGCTCGGCCTGCCGGCCTTCGGGGTCGCCGAGCAGCCGCTGCACGAGCATGTCGGCGGCGCCTATCTCGAGCGGGCGTACGACGAGACGCACACCCCGAACGTCGTGACCGCCGTCCTCGCCTCCTATCGCGGCTTCGACACCCTCGGCGAGGTCACGGTCGTCTTCACCGCCGGAATAGGCGTCCTTCTGCTTCTCGGCCGGTTCGGCCGCGGCGGACGCAGGGGGAACTGACATGCGGCTCGACACGATCCTGAGGGTCTGCTCCAAGATCTTCATCCCCTTCATTCTCGTCTTCGGATTCTACGTGCTCTTCCACGGGCACTACGGGCCGGGCGGCGGCTTCCAGGCGGGGGTGATCGCGGCCGCGGCGATCATCCTCTACGCCATCGTCTTCGGCCTCGCGGAATGCCGCCGCGTCGTTCCTCCGGCGGTGGTCGAGGCGATGGTGCCGCTCGGCGTGCTCATCTTCGCCGCCGTCGGCGTCTGGGCGATGATGAACGGCGGCGCCTTCCTGGACTACGACTACCTGTTCATGCATGACGGCCTGCCCGACCGCGTCGAGGGGCAGTACTGGGGTATCCTGTTCGTGGAGGTCGGCGTCTTCGTCTCGGTCGCCGGAACGATGGTCGCGCTGTTCTACGCCTTCGCGGGACGGGGGCTGACGTGAGCGTCTTTATCGACATCGCCGCCCACTATAACTATTGGGCGACCATCCTCCTCATGCTCTCGGGCCTCTTCATCGTCGTGTCGAAGTCCAACATGGTGAAGACGCTGATCGGGCTCGCGGTCTTTCAGACGTCCGTCTACCTGCTCTACCTCAGCCCCGGCAAGATCATCGGGGCGACGCCTCCGATCCTCGATTCCGACTACGACGTCTACTCGAACCCGCTGCCGCACGTGCTGATCCTGACCGCGATCGTCGTCGGCGTCGCGACCTTCGCGCTCGGCCTCGCCATCGTCGTCCGCATCTACGAGGCCTACGGCACGATCGAGGAGGACGAGATCGTCAAGGTCGTCGACCAGGAAGACCTGAGCGAATGAGCGCGGGCCCCGTGACGCAGGAAGCGGCGCTGACGCTGATCGACCACCTGCCGGCGCTGCAGGTCGTGGTCCCGCTGCTCGGCTCGGTCGCGGCGGCGCTGTTCCGCCGCGGCTGGTTCGGCTACGCGATCGCGCTCGGCGTGTCCTGGGCGATGCCGGTGATCTCGCTCATGCTGCTCCACCAGGTGATGGCGGGCGGCGCGATCAGCTACGCCCTCGGCGGCTTCCCGCCGCCGATCGGGATCGAGTACCGGATCGACGAGATCAACGCCTACCTGCTGGTGCTCGTCTCGTTCATGGCGGCGCTGATCATGACCTACGCGCCCCGCTCGATCGCCGACGAGATCCGGCCGGAGCATCAGGGCTGGTACTACGCGATCTTCCTGCTCTGCCTCTGCGGCCTGCTCGGCATGATCGTCTCGGGCGACGCCTTCAACATCTTCGTGTTCATGGAGGTGTCGTCGCTCGCGACCTACGTGCTGATCGCGCTCGGCCGCGACCGGCGGGCGCTGGTCGCGGCCTACCAGTACCTCGTGATCGGCACGATCGGCGCGACCTTCTACGTGATCGGAGTCGGCCTGATCCTCGTCATGACCGGCTCGCTCAACCTCTACGACATCGCGAGCCGGCTGGACCAGGCCGAGGACCTGCGCCCGCTGCTCGCGGGCCTCGGCTTCGTCACGGTCGGCCTCGGGCTCAAGATCGCGCTCTTCCCGATGCACCTCTGGCTGCCGAACGCCTACGCCTTCGCGCCGTCGGTCGCGACCGCGTTCCTGGCCTCGACCGCGACCAAGGTCGCGATCTACCTGCTGCTCCGGATGCTGTTCTCGGTCTACGGGGTCGAGATCACCTTCGCCGAGACGCCCGCCGACACCCTCTTCGCCGTGCTCGCCGCCGCGGCGATGCTGGTCGCGGGCGTTGCCGCGATCTTCCAGGCGAACGTGAAGCGGATGCTCGCCTACTCCTCGGTCGCGCAGGTCGGCTACATGATCCTCGGCATCGCGCTCGTCAGCGAGACCGGGCTGACCGGCGGGCTCGCGCACATGCTCAACCACGCGCTGATCAAGGGCACGCTGTTCCTCGCGATCGGCTGCGTCGTCTTCTCGACCGGCATCGTCAAGATCGAGCGGATGGCGGGCCTCGGCCGCGTCATGCCGCTGACGATGGGCGCCTTCGTGCTCGCCGGCCTCGCGCTGATCGGCGTGCCGGGCACGGCCGGCTTCATCTCGAAGTGGATCCTGATCCAGGGCGCGGCCGAGGACGGCCGGTGGCTGATCGTCGCGGTCATCGTCGCCTCGTCGCTGCTCGCCGTCCTCTACATCGGCCGCGTCGTCGAGGTCGCCTGGTTCCGCGCGCCCGTGCTCGAGGACACGCCGCGCAAGCCCCCGCTCGAGATGATGATCGTGACCTGGCTCATGGTCGGGCTCGTCCTGTTCTTCGGCTTCTGGACCGAGTTCTCGGTCGGCGTCGCCCGCGACGCCGCGGCGCTTCTGATGGAGGGCTATCCGCGATGACCAGCGAGACGCTCATGGCGCTGGCGCTGGTCCTGCCGTGGCTCGGCGCGGTCGGCATCTGGCTGACCGGCAGCGCGCCGAACCTGCGCGAGGCGGTGACGCTCACTACCGCCGTCCTGACGTGGCTCTGCGTGCTCCCGCTGCTCCTGCGCGTGCTCGACGGCGCGCGGCCCGAGGTCGCGTATTTCGAGATCTTCAGCGGCATCGGCTTCGGCTTCGCGCTCGAGCCGCTCGGCATGGTCTTCGCGACCGTTGCCTCGACCCTCTGGATCGTGAGCTCGGTCTATTCCATCGGCTACATGCGCGGCAACGACGAGCCGCGGCAGACGCCGTTCTACGTCTGCTTCGCGATCGCGATCGGGGCCGCGCTCGGCACCTCCTTCGCGGCCAATCTGCTGGTGCTCTTCCTGTTCTACGAGATCCTGACGATCTCGACCTACCCGCTGGTCGCCCACAAGGGGACGGAGGAGGCGCAGCAGGGCGGGCGCGTCTACCTGCTCCTGCTGCTCGGCACCTCGATGCTCCTGTTCCTGCCCGCGATCGTCTGGACCGCGGTCGCGGCCGGCACCACCGACTTCACGCCCGGCGGCATCCTGGCGGGCTCGGGCCTCGGCGCGACCGCCCTCGGCGTGCTCTACACCGTCTTCATCTTCGGCATCGGCAAGGCTGCGGTGATGCCGGTGCACGCGTGGCTGCCGGCGGCGATGGTGGCGCCGACGCCGGTCTCGGCCCTCCTCCATGCCGTCGCGGTCGTCAAGGCGGGCGTCTTCACCGTCGTCAAGGTCACGGTCTACATCTTCGGGCTCGACCTGCTGGCCGAGACCGGCGCCTCGAGCTTCATCGCCTATGTCGCGGGGGCGACGGTGGTGATCGCGTCGCTGATCGCGCTCAGCCACGACAACTTCAAGAAGCGGCTCGCCTTCTCGACCGTCAGCCAGCTCTCCTACGTGGTGATGGCGGCGGCGATCGCGACGCCGGCCGCGATCATCGGCGCGACCTTCCACATCGCGGCGCACGCGGTCTCGAAGATCACCCTCTTTTTCGCCGCCGGCTCGATCTACACGGCCGCCCACCTGACCGAGGTGAGCGAGCTCGACGGCATCGGCAGGCGGATGCCGATCACCCTGTTCGCCTACACCGTCGGCGCGCTCTCGATCATCGGGCTGCCGCCGCTCGTCGGGCTCTGGAGCAAGTGGTGGATCGGCGTCGGCGCGGCCGATGCGGGCCAGTTCTGGGTGCTCGCCGTGCTGATGATCAGCTCGCTCCTCAACGTCGCCTATCTGCTGCCGATCGTCTCGCGCGGCTACTTCGCGGCGCCCCGCGACTCCGGGCACGGACACGGCGACGAACACGGCCACGGGGACGGCCACGGGGGGCACGACGGGATCGCCGAGGCGCCCGCGACCTGCGTGATCGCGATCTGCACGACCGCGGCGCTCTGCCTCGCGCTCTTCCTCGGCGCGAACCACGTCGAGGCGCTGCTCGTGCAGATCCCGGAGGTCCCCGGAGAAACGGTGACCGGCTCCGTCGAGGGAGGGTCCGATGTCGAGTGAGCGGAGAAAGCCCCATCCCGGCGACACCGAGGCGCCGCGCTGGCTCGACAACCCGCGGAACGTCGACCGGATCGTGTATGCGCTCTACGCGATCTGCGCGGTCCTCCTGCTGATCGACCCCCTGGTCGAGAAGCACGGGCCCTACGCCATCGAGCACGTCTGGGGCTTCTACGGCATCTACGGCTTCGTCGGCTGCGTCTTCCTCGTGCTCGCCGCGAAGGAGCTCAGGAAGCTCGTGATGCAGCGGGAGGACTATTATGACCGCTGAGGGTGCCGCCATGCTGTCGCCCGGGCTCGTCATGATCCTCGGCGCGCTCCTCGTGCCGCTCCTGCCCGGGCTGCTCCGCTCCGCCTGGGTGCTGGCGCTGCCGATCCTTGCCTTCGGGCAGGTGCTGGGGCTCGATCACGGCAGCTTCGGCACGGTCACGGTGTTCGAGCTCGACCTCGTCACGCTCCGCGTCGACAGGCTCAGCCTGATCTTCGGCTACATCTTCCTGATCGCGGCCCTCCTCGGCGTGATCTACCAGCTCCATGTCGGCGGCTGGCTCGAGCAGACGGCCTCGCTGATCTATGCCGGCAGCGCCATCGGCGCGGTGTTCGCGGGCGACCTGATCACCCTCTTCCTGTTCTGGGAGGGGACGGCGGTCTCGTCCGTCTTCCTGATCTGGGGGGCGCGGACCGAGCGGGCGCTGGCGTCCGGCATGCGCTATCTGATCGTGCAGGTGGGGTCGGGCGTCCTCCTGCTCGCGGGCGCCCTCGTGCACTACGGCGAGACGGGCTCGATCGCGTTCGGGAGCTTCGAGCTCGAGTCGCTCGCCGGCGGCCTCATCTTCCTCGCCTTCGCGATCAAGTGCGCCTTCCCGCTGCTCCACAACTGGCTCCAGGATTCCTACCCGGAGGCGACCGTGACGGGCACGGTGATGCTCTCGGCCTTCACGACCAAGCTCGCGGTCTACTCGCTCGCCCGCGGCTTCGCCGGCACCGAGATCCTGGTGCCGATCGGGGCCACGATGACCGCCTTCCCGATCTTCTACGCGGTGATCGAGAACGACCTCCGCCGGGTGCTGGCCTACAGCCTGAACAACCAGCTCGGCTTCATGGTGGTCGGGATCGGCATCGGCACCGAGCTCGCGGTCAACGGGGCCGCGGCGCACGCCTTCGCGCACATCCTCTACAAGGCGCTGCTGTTCATGTCGATGGGCGCGGTGCTTTACCGGGCCGGCACGATCAAGGGCTCCGAGCTCGGCGGCCTCTACCGGACGATGCCGTGGACCGCGACCTTCTGCATCATCGGCGCCGCCTCGATCTCGGCCTTCCCGCTGTTCTCGGGCTTCGTGACCAAGTCGCTGATCATCTCGGCGGCGATGAAGGAGGGCTATTTCTGGACCTGGCTCGTGCTGCTCTTCGCCAGCGCCGGCGTCTTCCACCACTCGGGGATCAAGATCCCCTTCTTCGCCTTCTTCGCCCACGACTCCGGCCTGCGCCCGCGCGAGGCGCCGTGGAACATGCTGCTCGCGATGGGCGTCACGGCCGCGCTCTGCATCGGCATCGGGGTCTGGCCGGACCCGCTCTACGCGCTCCTGCCCTACGAGGTCGACTACCACTCCTACACCGTCGAGCACGTGGTGACGCAGACGCAGCTCCTGATGTTCTCGGCGCTGGCCTTCACCGTCCTCATGCGGACCGGCATCTATCCGCCGGAGCTGCGCTCCACGAACCTCGACAGCGACTGGTTGTGGCGCATGGGCGGGCGCTGGATCGGCCGGCAGGCGGGGGCGGCCTCGGCGCGCGTGGGCGAAGCGGCGGACAGCAGCCGGCTGGCCGGCTCGGAGCGCATGCTCGGCGGCTTCGTCCGTTCGCACGGGCTCGACATGATCGCGCGCACGCGTCCCAGCAGCTCGATGGCGTTCTGGATGACGGTCATGCTGCTCGCCTTCCTGGTGCTGGCCTTCATCTGAAGGGCGGGGCGGACCCTCGCCTGCTTCGACCCGGGCGAGATCGCCGAAGACCCGCTCCTGCGGAACGGAAAGAAACCTGCCCCTCCCCGACCTGCCCCGCTATTCCGCCGCGACGGCGCGCTTTTCCTCGACCACGGGGTTCTCGAGCCTCAGCGGATCGGGCGGGCGCGGCTGCGGGTTCACGAGCCAGCGCATGTCCTCGAGGATCAGGTAGAGGCTCGGGATCAGCACCAGCACGACCGCGGTCGCGAAGACGATGCCGTAGCCGAGCGAGACCGCCATCGGGATCAGGAACTGCGCCTGGCGCGAGGTCTCGAAGATCATCGGCGCGAGCCCGCCGAAGGTCGTCATCGTCGTCAGCAGGATCGGCCGGAAGCGCCGCTTGCCCGCCCGCCATATCGCCTCCTGCGGGGTCATGCCGCGATCGACCGCGCGGTTCGCGTAGTCGATCATCACCAGCGCCGCGTTGATGACGACCCCGCTGAGCGCGATGGTGCCCATGATCGAGATGATCGACAGGCTCATCCCCATGATCAGGTGGCCGAGGATCGCGCCGACGAAGCCGAACGGGATCGCCGTCATCACGATCGCCGGCTGCACGTAGGACCGGAAGGGGATCGCGAGCAGCGCATAGATGATGATGAGCGCCAGCGCCGACGAGAAGTAGAAGCTGTTCATCGTGTCGTCGACGGTGGCCTGCCGCCCCGCCATCGCGTAGCCGAGGCCGGGATAGTCGCGGGCGAGCTGCGGCAGGATCTTGTCGGTCGCGGCGGCCAGGATCCGGTTCGTCTGGTCCGACGGCTCGACATTGGCCGAGACGGTGACGATCCGGCGCCCGTCCTCGCGGCTGATCGCGCTCGCGGCGCGGCTCCGCTCGACGGTCGCGACCGCGGCGAGCGGCACCTCGCCGCCGTCGGGCGCGCGCAGCACCAGCGTCTCGATGTCGGCCTCCGAGCGGCGCTCCCCGGCCGGCAGGCGGACGCGGACCGTGACCTCGTTCCGCCCGTCCTGCTGGCGCAGCGCCTCGACCCCGAAGAAGGCCGCGCGCACCTGGCGGGCGATCTCGTCCGAGGTCAGGCCGAGGCTGCGTCCCGCCTCGGTCAGCCCGTACTCGAGCTGGGTCTTGCCGGGCGTGAAGCCGTCGTCCTCGTCCTCGATCGCCTGGAAGTCGGCCAGCCGGCGCGCGAGGTCGGCCGCCGCGGCCGCGAGCGTCCCGACCTGCGAATGGCTGAGCTGGATCGACAGGCCACGCGTGCCGCCCGGCCCGCCCCAGGCCGAGGTGAAGCGGACCGACCGCGCGGCCGGCAACGGCCCGGCCTCCTCGCGCCAGAGCGCCGCGAACTCCTCGGTCGACATCGGCCGGACCTCGGGCGGCTGCAGGTAGACGGTCAGCGAGACGTCGGTTCCGTTGACCATCGCCTCGATGCCCTTGCCGAGCGTGTCGCCGCCGTGGGCGGCGATCACCCGCTCGGCCGCCGCCTCGAGCGCGTCGCGCACCCCGAGCGCGGCCTCGAGCGGCGCGTCGACCGGCATCGTGGCCGAGACCTGCGCGTCGTCACGCTCGATCGACGGGAACAGACCGAAGCCCATGCGCCCCGACACCGGCCAGGCCATAACGACCATCAGCAGCCCGATCATCGCCGCGGTGGTCGCGTAGCGCCACGACAGCACGAAGGACAGGAGCGGCCCGTAGATGCGCTCGACGAACCAGCGGAGCGCCGCGGAGAACGCCCGCTGCACGCGCTCCGCCAGGTTCAGTTTCCGCCCCGGATCGCGCCGCTTCACGTTCGCGAGGTGGCCGGGCAGCACGAACAGCGCCTCGATCCAGCTCAGCAGGAACGCGATCGAGACGACGAGCGGGATCACCGCCCAGAACTTGCCGAACCCGCCCGGCACCAGCGCGAGCGGGATGAAGGCCACGATGTTCGTCAGGATCGAGAACGACAGCGGCACCGCGATGTCGCGCGCGCCCTGCACCGCCGCCTCGATCCGGCTCATGCCGCGCTGGAGGTATTCGTGGATGTTCTCTCCCGCCACGATCGCGTCGTCGACGACGATGCCGAGCGCCAGGATGAACGCGAACATCGAGACCATGTTGATCGAGACGTCGAACCACGGCAGGAACAGCAGCGTCCCGAGGAAGGCGGTCGGGATGCCGACCGCGACCCAGAAGGCCAGCTTGAACTCCAGGAACAGCGACAGGATCAGGAGCACGAGGCAGAGCCCGATGAAGCCGTTCTTGAGCAGGAGCTCCATGCGCGCGCGGTAGATCTCGCTGTCGTCATCGACGGTCGCGACCTGGATCGCCGCGGGCAGCGTCGCCATCGCCTCGGGCAGCGCGCGCTTGACGGCGTCCGCGACGCTGATCGGCGTCTCCTCGCCGACGCGGAAGACGTTGAGGCGGATCGAGGGCACCCCGTCGAAGGTCGCGACCACGTCCGAGTCCTCGAGCGCCGGCCGCACATCGGCGATGTCGCCGAGGCGGACGATGGTGCCGCGCCGGTCGGCGATGATCGGGATCTGGGCGAAGCCGGCCGCGCGGTCGCGGCGGTCCGACATGCGGATCAGGATGTCGCCGCCCGCGGTCTCGAGCGTGCCGCCGGAGCGGTCGAGCGCGACCCGACGCACCGTCTCGGCCACCTCGCCGAGGGTCAGGTCGTAGGCGCGGAGCCGGGCGCGGTCGATCTCGATCAGGATCTCGAGCGGGCGGGCGCCGGCGAGGTCCACCTGGCTGATGTCGTCCTCGAGCAGCAGCCGCTCGCGCACCTGCTCGGCCGCCATGCGGAGCGAGCGCTCGCCGACGTCGCCGAAGAGCTGGAGCTCGACCACCTCGCGCCGGCGCTGGTCGAGCGCGACGGTTGGCTCCTCCGCGTCCTCGGGGAAGGTCGTGATCCGCTCGATCGCCTGGCTGATGTTGTTGTAGACGTCCCGGCGGTCGGCATCGGCCGCGATCTCGGCCGTGAGCGACGCCGACCCCTCGTTCGCGCGGGCGGTCAGGGTGTCGATCCCCTGGACCGAGCGCAACGCCTCCTCGATCACGAGGACGACCGACTGCTCGACCTCGTCCGGCGCCGCGCCCGGCAGCGGCACGCTGATCGATACGGTGTCCTGCTCGAAGCTCGGAAAGACCTCCTGCCGGATCTTGCTCGACATGAAGAGGCCGCCGAGGATCAGCACCAGCATCAGCAGGTTCGGCGTCACCGGGTGGCGCGCCATCCAGGCGATCGGCCCCCGCGACCGCAACGAGGCGCTCATCCGCCGGCCGCCGGCTCGGCGCCGCCCTCGACCATCGCGCCGCCGCCGGCGTCGCTCTGATCGCCCGTGCGCAGCTCCATGCCGTCGGCGACGACGGCGAGGTGGGTGGTCACCACGCGCTCTCCGGGCGCGAGCCCGTCGCTGATCAGGACCGTGTCGGCGCCCCGCCACGCGATCGTCACGTCGCGGATCTCGAGCCGGTCCTCGTCGTTCATGACCCAGACCTGCGCCCCGTCCCGCAGCCAGGCGCGCGGCAGGGCGACCGCATCCTCGACCGCCCGGCCCTCGATCTCGCCGCGCAGGAAGCTGCCGATCAGGAGCGGCGGCTTGCCCGCCTTCTCGGCCGAAAGCGCGAGCGGGTCGGGGACGGCCACGATCAGCTCCGCCATGCGGCCGGTGTCGGTCAGCCCCGGCGCCAGGCGCTCGACGTGGCCCTCGCGGAAAGTGCCCTCTGCCCAGCTGTCGGGCTGGGTCAGGCGAACCGTCTGGCCGTCATCGATGTCGATCCAGTCGAGCGCCGTCACGGGAACCGCCAGCTTGACGCGGAAGGCGTCGGCCGCGACCAGGCTTGCCGCCTCGGCATTGGCCGAGAGCGTCGTGCCCTCGGCCACCTGGTCGGACTGGACCAGCGCGTCGAACGGTGCCCTGACGACGGCCTTCGACAGCGCGAGCTCCGCCTCGTCGCGCGTGGCCTCGGCCGCGGCCAGCTCCCCCTCGAGCGCGGCCTTCTGCGGCGCGCGCATCACGAGCGCGCGCTGCTCCTCGGTCAGCTCGAGCGGCGTCCCCCGCTCGAGGTCGCGCTCGGCACGCTGCTGCTGGCCCTCCTCGATCCGGATCCGCGCCTCGATCTGGGCGATTGCGGCCTCGGCGCGGGCGATCTCGAGCGCGAGGTTGCGCTCGTCGATTCGCAGCAGCTCCTCGCCCGCCTCGACGCGGCCGCCGGGCGTCAGCGCCGGGTTGACCCACTCGACGCGGCCGCCGACCTCGGGGCTGAGGCTCAGCGTGCGCCGCGCCACCACCTCGCCCCAGGCCTCGATCACCGGGCCCTGGGTCGCGGGCTCGACCGCGGTCACCTCGACCAGCCGGGCGACCCGCTCGCGCGGGCTGCGGTCGGCGACGGGTGCGCTCAGCATGATCTCGCGCGCGGCATAGGCGGCGCCGGCGACGATCGCGATCGCGATCACGGACTTCAGGACGAACGCGACCGTCCGGTGCCAGAGCGGCGCCGGCTGCATCTCCTCCGTCTCCCGCTCCAGGGGTCTGAGCTGGCTCATCTGGCGGGGTGGCTCTCTTTCTCGCGCGCGTCGCCTTCCGACGCAGCTTCAACGCATTGGGACGCGATCTTCGTCGGAGTATATAGCGATTGGCGTCGGAGCCCAAAGCCCGGGGGAGACGATGCCGCAGGACGAGCGGGGAGACGGGAGCGTCGGCATGGCACGAGACACTGCATCGGGGGAGCGGCGGCGGGCGCCCGGCTGTCCGATCTGCGGGCGCCCGCAGGCGGCGGCGTCGCGCCCGTTCTGCTCGCGCCGCTGCGCCGACCTCGACCTCGGCCGCTGGCTGATCGGCGTCTACGCGGTTCCGGCGGAGGAGGACATGCCGGACGGCGAGGCCGAGATCGACTGACCCCGGCCGCAGAAAGGCGTGCGGCCCCTCACCCCTCGGCGCTGCAGAGGCCCGGCGCCCTGTCCGCCGCCCCGAGCAGGCTCGCCTCCGCCGGCAGCAGCCGGCGCAGCCCGCGCAGGATCGCGTAGAAGTTCCGCTCCTCCAGCTCGGCCATCAGCGGCGGCAGGGCGCCGGCCTCGGCCGTCCCCTCCAGCGCCGCCGCCAGGTCCCGGAGACCGGCGCCGAGCCGCTCCTCCGCCCGCTCCTCCCCGATCTCGCCCGCGACCGCGAGCTGGGCGACGTAGCAGAGGCGCTTGACCGGCGTGTCGGCGTCCTCCGGGTGGATCGCGTCCCTGAGCCGCAGGATGCGGGCGTCGGGCGTGCGCACGGTCAGGCGGACGTTGCGCGGCCCGTTCTCGACCACGGCGCCGTTCAGCATGAACCGCTCCCCGGGCTTGAGCTTCAGGATCAGGCCGGCCATCGGCGCGCCTCCCGCGTGTTGTGGCACCCGGCCCCCGGGTCCCGCGCGGAGCGCCCCGGCGCTCGCGCCCCCTTGCTCACCGGAAAAGCGCCAGGATGGCAGCGGGCGTCGACCTCAGCCCGGCCGGGTCGCCGGCCCCGGCCTGCCTGTCCCCGAGCCGCCGCAGCCTGAGCGCCGCGCGCCGCCGGGATTCGTCCTCCGCCGTCGCGTCGCGCGGCCGGGCCGGCGGCGCCGCAATCGGTTCTGCCGCGACCCACTCTGCGTGACCGTCCGCGCTCATGGGCCGCCTCCGTTTCCTCTGCGCAATCCTCGGGCCGACTCGCCGACCCCGCCGAGACGAAGCTCAGCAGAAAAGGCCTAAGCCCATGTAAAGGCCAGGGGGCTGCATCAGCGCTGCGTCAGGGGCGGAGCGGGACCAGCGGGCGCCGCTCGCGCTTCCGGCTCAGCTCGAAATGGCCGAGCGGCGTCCAGCCGGCAAGCGAGGTCTCGACCGGGTCGCGCCGGAAGGCGGTCTTCAGCGCGTCCTCGAGCCGGCGGCGGTCGCGCTTCGCCACCGGCGCGAAGTCTACCGCGATCTGCCCGCCCAGCCCGCGCAGCCGGAGCTGGCGCGGCAGCTCGCGCGCCGCCTCCAGGTTGGCGGTCATAGCCGCCCCGCCCGAGAAGCGCTCGCCGGTGTTGACGTCGACCGCGACCAGCGCCCGGGTCGGCTCGATCGCCAGGCTGCCGCCCGAGGGCAGCGCCGCCTCCGGCGCCTCGAGCGCCGCCAGCGCCTCCTCGACCCCGAAATGGTCGAAGGGCGCGGCCGTCGCCTCGCAGCGCCCGGCCAGCGCCGCGTCGCCGAAGGCCTCCGGGATCAGGGACGTGCGCAAGCGGTCCGAGAGCTCGCGCGACGCCGCGATCGTGCCCGGCCGCGGATCGGTCCACTCAGCCAGCGCCGTCGTGACCGCGTCGCGGAGCCAGGGCTCCCCCTGCCCCGCCAGGCCCTGCGCCCGCGCGGCGAGCCACCGCACCTCGGCCCCGATGGCCGTCTCGTCCGCCCCGTCCGCCGCGCTCCGCGCGATCCAGCCCCAGTCGCCCGGCGCATCCGCCGCCGCCGCCGCGGCGGCGATCGCCGACGCCAGCCGCTCGCGCTCCGCCGGCTCGCCGATCCGGCGCGACACGTTGATGCCGGGGGCGCCGGGGGTCAGGATCACGGTCCGGCCCTTCCAGAGCACGCGGTCGGTCACCGGCACGGCCTTGCCCGGCTCCGGATGCCCGATCACCTGGACCGGGACCGCCCGGCCCGCCTCCGGGCCCGCGCCGCCCCGCAGGAACCCGGTCAGCCCCCCGTCCATCCGGACGAAGACGCCGCCGGTCTTCGCCGCCGGCCGGTCGAGCCGCGCCGGCAGCACGCTCCCCGCGGGCGGCACCGGATCGCCCTCGCCCGGATCCAGCAGCAGGTCCTCGAGGCGCCCGTCGACCACCAGCGCCGCGGCCCCGCGGCCCCGGAGCCGGCCGAGCACCAGCACCCGCCCCTTCACGTCTCCCGCTCCGCCGCGTGCACCGGGAACCCGGCGCCCTCCAGCAGCCCCAGCGTCTCGGTCAGCGGCAGGCCGACCACGTTCGAGTAGCTGCCCTGGATCGCCGGCACGAAGGCGAGCGCGCGGCCCTGGATGGCGTAGCCGCCGGCCTTGCCCCGCCATTCGCCGCAGGCGAGGTAGCCGTCGAGCTCGGCCGCCGAGAGCCGCTTGAACAGCACCCGCGTCTCGACGACCCGCGCCCGCGGCCCCCGCGGCGTCATCAGGCAGACCCCGGTAAAGACCCGGTGGCGCCGGCCGGAGAGCAGTTCGAGCGTGCGCCGCGCCTCCTCCCGCGCCGCCGGCTTGCCGAGGATCCGCCGCCCGGCCGCGACCACGGTATCGGCGGCGAGCACCAGCGCGTCCTCCGCCGCGGCGCCCAGCCGCCCCGCCACCGCCTCCGCCTTCTCCCGCGCCATCCGCCCGGCGTAGCGGCGCGGCAGCTCGGGCCCCGCCGGCGTCTCGTCGATCTCGGCGGCGACCACCGCGTCGGGCACGACGCCCGCCCGTGCAAGCAGCTCGAGCCGCCGGGGCGACGCGCTGGCCAGGATCAGCCGCATCGCGCGGCGGGTGCGGGGCCCCGCGGCGGCGCAGCCGACGCCGGGCCGGGCGGGGCT
>DATKCY010000274.1:0-6054 GCA_035512995.1 Thermohalobaculum sp. | reverse complement strand
GCCCATGCCGCGAACAGCGCCTCGACCGTCTCGCGCCGCAGCGCATCCGCGGGGGCATCGCCGTTGGCCGCAGCCTGCGCCTGCTCGTAGGAGAGGGAGGCGCGCGAGCGCATGAGCCCCCGGGTGAAGCGGTGGCCGATCTTCTCGCCGGCCTCGTTCAGCACCAGCCGCACCGCCAGGCACGGCCGGTCGACGCCCTCCATCAGCGAGCAGAGATCGGCCGACAGCCGCTCCGGCAGCATCGGCGCCACGCGGTCCGGAAAATAGGTCGAGTTCCCGCGGCGCCGTGCCTCGCGGTCGAGCTCCGAGTCCGGCCGCACATAATGGGCGACATCGGCGATCGCGACCCAGACGATCCAGCCGCCCGGGTTCGAGCTGTCATCGTCGGCAAACGCGCAGACCGCGTCGTCGTGGTCGCGCGCGTCCTCCGGGTCGATCGTCACGAGGGCCAGGTCGCGCAGGTCCTCGCGGTCGCCGAGCGCCACCGGCTCCGCCGCCTCGGCCTCGCCCAGCACCTCGGCAGGGAACTCGTAGGAGATGCCGTGCTCGTGCATCGCGATCAGCGAGACCTGGCGCGGCGCGCCCGGGTCGCCGAGCCGCGCGACGATGCGCCCGTGCGGCAGGCCGAGCCGGCGGCCGGGCAGCGCCTCGGCCTCGACCAGCTCGCCGTCCTGCGAGCCCTCGGCCGCGCCGCGGGGCACGATCCACTCCTTGTCCGCGCCCTTCGCGCCCTTCGCGACCGGCACCACGCGGCCCGCCTCCGGCCCCGCCCGGTAGATGCCGAGCATCCGGCGCGTGCCCTCGCCGCCGAGGCGCTTGATCGGGCGCGCCTCGTAGCTGAGGCCGTCGTCGGTGTGGACGGCGTGGAGCTTGGCGAGCACCTGGTCGCCGGTCCCGAGCGCCGGGTCGTTCTTTCGCGGCAGCACGACGATCGGGGGGGCTGCGCCGTCCTCCCACTCCCGCGGGCGGGCGCGCAGGTCGCCGTCGGCGTCCGGCCCTTCGATGACGATCACGCCGACCGGGGGCAGGTGGCCCTTCGGGCGCACGCGCTTCCGCCGCCGCGTCAGGTGCCCCTCGTCCTCGAGCTCGCGCAGCATCGCCTTCAGCTCGACGCGCGCGCCGCCCTTGATGTTGAAGGCGCGCGCGATCTCGCGCTTGCCCGCGGCTTCCGGGTTCTCGCGGATCCAGTCGAGCAGCTCGGGCTTGGTCGGAAGATTCGTCATGGCGCCGCCCTTAGCACGGCCTGCCGGGCGCCGCGAGACGGGAGTCAGCCGCGGTCGTCCTCGTCGACGAGGCCCGCAGCCGTGCTCTCGCCCCCGGTGCCGTCGGCGGCCCGGCGGGCGCGGCTCCTGCCTCCGCCGCGCGCCTTCTCCAATGCCGGCGTCGCGGCTGCGGTTTTCTTCGTCGCCGCCTTTTTCGTCGCCGCCTTTTTCGTCGTGGTCTTCTTCGCTCTGCCCTTGCCTTTGGTCTTCGCCTTCTCGGCGATCAGCTCGAGCGCCATGTCGACATTCACGTCGTCGGCGTCGGTGCCCTTCGGAAGGGTCGCGTTGATCTTGCCCCACTTCACGTAAGGCCCGTAGCGCCCGTCCATGACGGCGATCTCGCCACCCTCGGGATGCTCGCCGAGCGCCTTCAGCGGCTTCGCCCCGCCCCGCCCGCGCGAGGCCTTCCGGGCGATCAGCTCCATCGCGCGGTTCATGCCGACCGTCAGCACGTCGTCGCCCTTCTCGAGGCTCGCGAAGGTGCGGTTGTGGCGGACGAAAGGCCCAAAGCGGCCGATGCCGGCCTCGATCGGCTCGCCGTCGTCGGGGTGGCGCCCGACCTCGCGCGGCAGCTCCAGCAGGCGGAGCGCCATTTCGAGGTCGACCTGGTCGAGCTCGACGCCCTTCGGCACCGAGGTCCGCGGCGGCTTCTCGCCCTCGCCGGCCTCGCCGAGCTGCACATAGGGGCCGAACCGTCCGGTGCGCAGCGTCACCGGCACCCCGTTCCCGTCGTGGCCCAGCAGCCTGCCGCCGGGTCCGGCGGTGTCGCCGCCCTCGACCTCGCCGCCGAGCGGGCGGGTGTAGCGGCACTCCGGATAGGCCGAGCAGCCGATGAAGGCGCCGCCCGCGCGGCTGGTCCTGAGCGCCAGCCGGCCCTGGCCGCAGTTCGGGCAGACCCGCGGGTCCGAGCCGTCGCCGGGGTCGGGAAAGAGGTGGGGGCTCAGGAACTCGTTGATCGTCTCCAGCACCTCGCCGATGCGGAGGTCGGCCGTCTCCTCGACCGCCGCCGAGAAGTCGCGCCAGAAGCGCTCGAGCACCGCCTTCCAGTCGACGCGGCCGCCCGAGACGTCGTCGAGCTCCTCCTCCAGCGCCGCCGTGAAGTCGTACTCCACGTAGCGGCTGAAATAGTTCATCAGGAAGGCGGTCACGAGCCGGCCCTTGTCCTCGGGCATCAGCCGGTTCTTCTCGCGCCGGACATAGCCGCGGTCCTGCACCGTCGAGATGATCGAGGCATAGGTCGAGGGCCGGCCGATGCCGAGCTCCTCCAGCCTGCGGACCAGCGCCGCCTCGGTGTAGCGGGGCGGCGGCTGCGTGAAATGCTGCTCGGGCGTCACCGCGCCGCGCCGCAGCGCCTCGCCCTCGCGGACCTCCGGCAGGCGCCTGTCGTCCTCGTCGGCCGCCTCGTCGCGCCCCTCCTCGTAGACGCGGAGGAAGCCGTCGAAGGTCACGACCTGGCCGGTCGCGCGGAGAGCGGCGCGCCTCGCCTTGTCCGCGATCTCGACGGTCGTGCGCTCGATCCGGGCCGAGGCCATCTGGCTCGCGAGCGCGCGCTTCCAGATCAGCTCGTAGAGGCGGCGCTCCTCGCGGTCGATGCGGATCGCGTCGGGGCTGGCTGCCATCCGCGTCGGGCGGATGCACTCGTGCGCCTCCTGCGCGTTCTTGGCCTTCGTCTTGTAGAGGCGCGGGCGCTCGGGCACGTAGTCCGCGCCGTAGCGGTCGCCGATCGCGTCGCGGGCCGCGTGCACCGCCTCGGGCGCCATGTCGACGCCGTCGGTCCGCATATAGGTGATGTGCCCGGCCTCGTAGAGCCGCTGGGCCGTGCGCATCGACTCGCGCGGGCCGAGGCCGAGCTTGCGCGAGGCCTCCTGCTGCAGCGTCGAGGTCGTGAAGGGCGGCGCCGGGTTGCGCGTCGTCGGCTTCGCCTCGACCGAGGCGGCGGCGAAGTCGCCTGTCTCGACCGCGGCGACGGCGGCGCGCGCGGCCGCCTCGTCGCCGAGGTCGAACCGGTCGAGCCTGGCCCCGTCGAGGCCGACGAGGCGCGCCTCGAAGGCGTCGCCGCGCGGCGTCGTCATCTCCGCCCTGACCGACCAGTACTCGCGCGGGCGGAACGCCTCGATCTCCAACTCGCGCTCGACGATGGCGCGGAGCGCGACCGACTGCACGCGGCCCGCGGACTTCGCGCCCGGCAGCTTCCGCCACAGCACCGGCGACAGCGTGAAGCCGACGAGATAGTCGAGCGCGCGCCGGGCGAGGTATGCCTCGACCAGCTCCATGTCGACCTCGCGCGGGTGCTCCATCGCCTCCGTGACCGCCGATTTCGTGATGGCGTTGAAGACGACCCGCCGGACGTCGGTGTCCTTCTTGAGCGCGCGGCGCTTCTTCAGCGCCTCGAGCAGGTGCCACGAGATCGCCTCGCCCTCGCGGTCGGGGTCGGTCGCGAGGATCAGCCGGCTGTCGTCCTTGAGCGCCTCGGCGATCGCGCGGACGTGCTTCTGGCTCTGCGGCGCCACCTCCCAGCGCATCTCGAAGGCGTTCTCGGTGTCGACCGAGCCGTCCTTCGGGGGCAGGTCCCTGACATGACCATAGGAGGCCAAGACCTTGTAATCCTTGCCGAGATAAGCGTTGATGGTCTTCGCCTTCGCAGGCGACTCGACAACGACGACGGCCATGTCCGCTCCCTGAGACGCGCCGGCTTGGGCGCGGCCCGCGGAACATGGGTCATGGTCCGGGGGCTGTCAACAAGCCCCCTCGGCGGGGCGCGAGGGGACTCACGCGGCGCTCGGAGATACCGACGTCACGACGAGCCGGGCGTCGCCCGGCACGACCGGGCGATTCCGCCGCGGCCCGACGGTCAACTCGCCGCCAGCGCGACGCCGCTGCCCGGAACCACCTCGATCCGGCCGGCGAGCTCGAGCTCGAGGAGCGCCAGCGACAGCTCGGCGGGAGGGCAGCCGGCGAGCCGCGCCAGTTCGTCGGTCTCGACCGGCGCGGGCCCGAGCAGGCGCAGGATCTGGTCGGGCAGCGCCGTCTCCCCGCTCTCGCTTTCCTCGTCGAACGCGTCGAGCGCGGCAAGGCCGCTGCCGTCCTCCGCGATGTCGAGGTCGGCCTCGTCGAACAGGAAGCCGGACGGCGGCTCGGCCAGGCCCGCCGGCTCGGCCTGCAGCGCCGCCAGCGCCTCGACGACGTCGGCGGCCGAGCGGATCAGGGCGGCGCCGTCGCGGATCAGCCGGTTGCAGCCGCCCGCGCGCGGGTCCTCGGGCGCGCCGGGGCAGGCCATGACCTCGCGCCCCTGGTCGAGCGCGTAGCGCGCGGTGATGAGGCTGCCCGACCGGAGCGCCGCCTCGATCAGCAGCACGCCCTCGCTGAGCCCCGCGATCAGGCGGTTGCGCCGCGGAAAGTGGCGGCCCGTCGGCTCGGTCCCGACCGGGCACTCCGAGACGAGCGCGCCGGTCGCCGCGATGCGGGCGGCGAGCGCCTCGTGCTCCGGCGGGAAGATCCGGTCGACGCCGCCCGCCATCACCGCGACGGTGCCGCTCTCGACCGCCGCTTCGTGGGCCGCGTGGTCGATCCCGCGCGCGAGCCCCGAGACGACGACATATCCCGCGGCGGCGAGGTCGGCGGCGATCCGCCGCGCGGTGCGCAGCCCGAGCGCCGAGGCGTTGCGGGCGCCGACCACGCCGACCGCGGGCCGCGACATGACGCCGGGGTCGCCGACGACCCAGATCGCCGGCGGAGCGCTGTCGATCGCGGCGAGGAGCGGCGGATAGGCCGGCTCGCCGACCGTGATCAGGGTCGCGCCCGCCTCCGCGCCGGCGCGCAGCTCCGCCTCCGCCGTCTCGCGCGGGCAGGGCCGGTAGTCGCGGCGGCCGCCGCGCCGCGCGAGCGCCGGCAGCGCCTCGATCCCGGCCTGGGCCGACCCGAACCGGTGCATGACGTGCGCGTAGGTCCGCGGGCCGACATTCTCGCTGCGAATGACGCGCAGCCGCGCGAGCCGCTCTTCATGGTCGGGAGGGCCCGCGGCGGCCTCCGGCGCGGGGGACGGTGCGGGACGCTGCACGGGACGTTCGACGAGCGACATGGCGGAGCCTCCTGCTGAGGCCACCAGTCAGCGTCGTGATGGTTAAAGAGCTCTTAACGGAGCCGCCGGTCCGTCCTCAGCGCTGCCCGATCCGCGGCTCGGTGCCCGCCAGCAGCCGCGCGACCAGCGCCAGCACGACCGCCAGCGCGAGGCCTTCGTAGCGGTCGAACAGGATCACGAGCAGCGGGCCGAGAGGCGCCTCGCCAGGGGCCGGGGCAACACCTGCTGAATCGGTTAACTCGCCGCCAGCGCGACGCCGCCGCCCGGAGCCACCTCGATCCGGCCGGCGAGCTCGAGCTCGAGCAGCGCCAGCGACAGCTCGGCGGGCGGACAGCCGAAGAGCTGCGCCAGCTCGTCCGCCTTGACCGGCGCGGGCCCGACGAGGAAAGCGAGAGCGGGGAGCAGGCGCAGGATCTGCTCGGGCAGCAGCAGCCCTGCCGCGCTCGACGCGTTCTTGCCGTCCTCCGCGATGTCGAGGTCGCACTCGTCGAACAGGAAGCCGGCCGGCGGCTCGACCAGGCCCGCCGGCTCGGCCTGCGGCGTCGCCAGTGCCTCGACGACGTCGGCGGTCGAGTGGATCAGGGCGGCGCCGTCGCGGATCAGCCGGTTGCAGCCGTCCGCGCGCGGGTCCTCGGGCGCGCCGGGGCAGGCCATGACCTCGCGCCCCTGGTCGAGCGCGTAGCGCGCGGTGATGAGGCTGCCCGACCGGAGCGC
>DATKCY010000273.1:0-3778 GCA_035512995.1 Thermohalobaculum sp. | reverse complement strand
TCACTCGCCGCTGGGTCGGCTTCTTCGCCTTCATGGCCCTCCTCAACGAGGCCGTCTGGCGCACCCAGACGACCGACTTCTGGGTGGCGTTCAAGACCTTCTCCGGCGTGCCACTGACGCTCGTTTTCCTCGCCTCGCAGGTGCCGCTCCTGCAGCGCCACATGCGCGAGTCCGAGGGCGACTGACGTCTTGGACATCCGGACGCTCCTCCAGGCCGAGCACGACCTCTACCGCGCCCGGCTCGAGGAGCTCGGCGCCGAGCTCGAGGCCGGCAACCGCGTGGTCGAGCCCGAGGTGCCCTTCGTGGTCGAGGGCGCGGGGACGCTCGAGCGCGTGCGCATCGTCGACTTCGTGGTCGCTGAGGACGAGGGCGAGGCGCCGCGCGCGGTCGAGCTCGGGCCGGGCCCGGTGATCGGCCACCCGCCCCTCGCCCTCGCGGCCGGCGGCGTCGACCTGCTCGTCCGCGGCCTCGCCTGGGATCGGGTGCACCTCGACCCCGGTCCGCTCGAGATCGCCGACGAGGTCCTCGCCCCCCTCCTCGCGCGCTGGCAGTGGGAGCCGGAGGAGCAGGCGCTGCCCGAGGCGTCCGGCCACATCCACAGCGTCCGCCGCGTGGACAACGGCATCGTCGTCGACCTCGGCACCGCGCCGCCGGAGGCCTTCCTCGACCTCATAGCATGCCTCGGCGCCGCGGGCATCGGCGAGCTCGCCGTCACCGTCGCCGAGTAGCCGCGCCCATGCCCCGGCCGCTCCGCGCGACCGGGTGCGCGCGGGCCGCTTGACTCGCGCCCCGTGCAGGTCACCGTGTCGAGCGTGAGCGGGCGTGGCCTCGCCCGACGGGACCTGCCGATGTCCGACAAGTCAGCCGCAGCAGAGTCCCCGCCGCCCGGGTCCGAGGACCTCGGCGCCCTGAGGCGCGGCGCGTTCCTCCTCTACGACGGCGAATGCCCGGTCTGCAGCCGTTACGTGCTGTGGACGAACATCCGCGAGGAGCACCCCGGCATCATGCTTCTGAACGCCCGGGAGCACCCGGGACTGGTCGCGGCGCTCCGGGCGGAGGGCATCGAGATCAACGACACGATGCTCCTGCACGTCGAGGGGCGCGATTTCGTCGGGGCGGCCGCGATGGCGAAGCTCGGCGAATACACGCCTCGCGCGACGCCGCGGCAGCGGATCGCGCGCTGGCTCGGCCGCTCGCCGCTGCTCTCCGACAGGGGCTACGCCGGGCTCGTCGCCGGGCGCAAGCTGCTGCTCAGGCTGCTCGGCCGGGAGCAGATCAGGTAGGCTCGGCGAAATCGGCCGTTCCCTCGACGGCCTTGCCGCAGACCTCGCCCCTGTAGCCGAACCTCTCCTTTCCGCCCCAGGCGATCTGCAGGGTCGCGTGGGCCTCGCGCTTGGCGGCGATCGGCTGCCGGACGAAGTTCACCTCGGTCAGCACGATCGTCATCGGCCGGTAGCGCAGGTGCGGGTTCTCCTCCATGAAGGCGACCAGCGACCGGGAGCTCGGCGGTCGGCACCTGAAGACGTGCCAGAAGTTAGCCCTGTTGAACCGATAGGTGTTGAAGCTGCGGAGGGCGCGGGGAATCTCCCGCCATTCCTGCGTCTCGGCGTCCAGCAGGAAGACGTGGACCAGCGGGTCCTTGTGCGGCACCGTGTACATCCCGTACCCGCCGAGCTTCCACGGATTGATCTCCTCGGCGGCGACCAGCCCCAGGTGGACGCAGATCCACGTCGCGTGTGCGAAAAGGAGCAGCCCGACGAGCACACGCCGCGCCAGGCGTGCCCTGCCGCCGCCGGCGGCGGCAGAACCGCCGAGCGTCCTAGAGAACATGCTCGACGATCGCGCCTATGCTGTAGGCGTCGATGAAGAGCGCGGTCACGCACACCACGAACAGCCAGGGCCGCATGCCGTAACCGAAGGCGATCGCGAGCAGGGCGATGTTCAGCACCTGGAAGTTCATCTCGTCGGCATAGACGCCGGCGCCCAGCAGGAAGCCGATCTCGACGAACAGGAACAGCAGGTTGCGCACGCCGAGCAGGAGAAGGACGCCGACGGCCGCCTGCCAGACCACGATGAAGATGCCGACGGCGCGGTGCCACGTGCAGGAGGCCTCCGCGGCATCCGGTCCGCAGAGCAGATAGAACATCTGCTCCGTAGGGGTTCCGTAGAGGCTGAGGAACGTGATGAACGAGCCGTCGAGATAGGTGCCGGCCAACACTTTCTGCGCGGCCGCGGCGAGCATCACGATGCCGAGCGTCGCGCGCAGATACCAGCCGTAGAGCTCGTCCCGGACCCCGTCCTTGCCGAACGCGAGCGCGACGGGAATGGTCCAGACGCTGAGCCAGCCGTGATTGTGGTAGGCTGCCCACTTGTCCACCACGTAGATGAGAAGGCTGAGGGTGAACAGCACGAGGCCGATCTGCATCGTCCTCCGCAACAGGACGAGCCCGCACGAAAGGACCATGGCTGCCGTGGCCGCGACGAGCGCGTAGCGTTCGGTCAGCAGGTTGGCCTCGACCTCCAGCGCCTTCTCGAAGACGACAGACAGGATCGCCGTGGCGAGCGCCAGCCGCAGGTAGAACGCGAGGTTCTCGTCCGCGCGTTCCCGGCCGCTCTCGGCGGCGAGACGCCTCAGACCTTCGAGGGCGACAGCCATTCTACCGATGCACCGATCCGAAGCTCGCGCAGGATCGCCGTTTCTAGGCGATGGCCGGTTAGGTGTCGAGGCCGTGCGCGGGCATCGGCGGTCGGAGCTCGGTCAGCCCTCCGCCTCGCGCACGGCGGGCAGGATCTTCCGCTCCAGGTCGTCGTTCTGGATCGGACCGATGTGCTTGTAGACGATGCGCCCCTCGCCATCGAGCACGAAGGTCTCGGGCACGCCGTAGACGCCCCACTCGATCCCGACCCGGCCCTCGTCCCGGCCGATCCGGTCGTACGGATCGCCGAGCTCGGTCAGGAACCGCATCGCGGCGGCAGGCTCGTCCTTGTAGTTGATGCCGTGGACGGTCACGCCCATCGCCGACAGCCGCTCGAGCTCGGGGTGCTCGATGCGGCAGGGTCCGCACCAGCTCGCCCAGATGTTCATGACCTTGGCGCCGGGCGTCTCCAGATCGCGCGTGGCCAGCCCCTCCTCGTCGCCGGGACGCAACGGCGGAAGCGCGAACTCCGGCGCCGGCCGCCCGATCAGGGTCGAGGGCAGGTCCTCGGCCCCCTCGCGCCCCAGCATCGCCCCGAAGACGCCGACGATCCCCAGCGCCGCCAGCGCCGGCACCAGCATCCACAGGCGGAATCCGCCCGCCCGCGCGCCCTCGCCCGGCGCCTCCCGCCGCTCCTCGTCGCTCATCGCCGCCGTCCCCGCTCCGCCCGCTCCAGGGCATTCCGCGCGCGCGCATTCGCCCTCACCGTCGCCCAGACGAGCCAGCCGAGGATCGCCGCCGTCGCACCGTAGGCGGCCGCGACATAGATCGCGTATGGATCGCTCATGCGGCGCGCGCCTCGGCCAGCGCGATCGCCCGCAGCCGTCGCCGGCGCACCTCGGTCCGCGCCCGAACCAGAAGGAGGGCGATGAACAGCAGGTAAAAGGCCGCGATCATCACGTAAAGCGGTGTTCGGAACGCGTCGTCCACCCGCTGCCCCGCCGCCACCGACAACGACGCGCCCTGGTGCAGCGTCGCCCAGAACATCACCGCATAGCGGGCGAGGAAGGCGAAGACGACGCCGACGAGGCAGAGCACGGCGGAGAGGTCCGCCGCCTTCTCCGGCTCGTCGATCGCGACC
>DATKCY010000272.1:0-5970 GCA_035512995.1 Thermohalobaculum sp. | reverse complement strand
CGGCGGCTCTGGTCGGTTTTGTGCGTCATGGTTCGCTCTCCCGGTTCTCTTGCCTGCATGGCCCCGGTTGGGCGGGGCAGCTCGCCCGTCCTCAGGATGCAGTCGATCCTGCGGCAGACGCGTGACAGGCGTGCCAACTTTTGACGACGAAGCAAGGATGAGTAGCCTTACCCGCCCACTCGGCTTTCGCCAAGCAACATGATTGCCGCAGGGGCCTCAGCCGCCGGGCCAGGTGTCGCTCAGCCGATAGCCCTCGGGCCAGGGGTCGTGCGGGTCGAGCATCAGCTGGTGCGTGCCCGTGATCCAGGCGCGGCCCGAGATGCGCGGCACGATCGCGTCCAGCCCGCCCACGCGGGTCGTGTCGGCGATCGCGCAGTGGAACTCGGAGCCGAGGAGCGAGCGCCCGTGGAACGGCTCGCCGACGCGGAGGCGCCCGCGCGCGTGCAGCACCGCCATGCGGGCGGCGCAGCCGGTGCCGGTCGGCGAGCGGTCGATCTTGCCCGGCCGGATCACGACCGCGCTCTGCCCGGTCAGCACGCCGTTCGCCCGCCGCGCCGGCCCCGCGACCTGGCAGAACGAGATGTGCCGCCAGTCCGGGT
Organism: Thermohalobaculum sp.; assembly: GCA_035512995.1. GTDB lineage: Bacteria > Pseudomonadota > Alphaproteobacteria > Rhodobacterales > Rhodobacteraceae > Thermohalobaculum. Next base: position 5,371 of record DATKCY010000272.1, on the reverse strand, counting down.
TCTCGGGGTGCACGAAGCCGAGCTGCTCGTTCGCGGCCTGCGTGACGCGCATGCCGGCCCGCGCGATCTCCAGCGCCTCGTCGCGGGACAGACGAAAGCCCAGCTCGCCGGCATCGGCGATCACGAAGCTGTCGCCGCCATAGGCGACGTCGACCGTCAGCGTGCCGAGGCCCGGCACCTCGAGCCGGGCATCGAGCGCCGCGGCGAAGCTCGGGTGGCCCGTCAGCGTGATGCGCTCGACGCGGCCGCCCCGGCACGCAGCGTCGATCTCGACGAGCCCGCCCGGCGCCTCGAGCGTCAGCACGGTCTCGGGCTCGTGCATCGCGACGATCCCGGTCTCGAGCAGCACGGTCGCGACGCAGATCGTGTTCGAGCCCGACATCGGCGGCGTGTCGGCCGGCTCCATGACGATGAAGGCGGCGTCCGCGCTCGGGTTCTTCGGCGGCACCAGCAGGTTGACGTGCCGGAAGACCCCGCCCCGCGGCTCGTTCAGCAGGAAGCGCCGCAGCCGGTCGTCGCGGGCGATCCAGCGCGACTGCTCCCACAGCGTCTCGCCCGGCGGGGGCGGGACGCCGCCGACGACCACGTCGCCGACCTCGCCCTCGGCATGGGCGCTGACCACGTGGATGAGGCGGCTCGACTGCATCCCGGGCAGAGTGGGCGGGCGGGGCAGCGGATGGCAACGCCATTCTTGCGGACCGGAGCACGAAGCCTTGCGGGATCGGCGGGCGCGCCGGCGGCGTTGACCTGTTAAGTCCGAGGACGAGAGCACGGAGGATGTGATGGGCCTGCTGATCGACGGCGAGTGGCACGAGAAGTGGTACGACACCGACAAGAGCGGTGGCCGCTTCCGGCGCGACGACTCGAAGTTCCGGAACTGGGTCACCCCGGACGGATCGCCCGGTCCCTCGGGCGAGGGCGGCTTCCCGGCCGCGAGCGGGCGCTATCACCTCTACGTCTCGTACGCCTGCCCGTGGGCGCACCGGACGCTGGCGTTCCGGGCGCTCAAGGGGCTCGAGGACCATGTCGGCCTCAGCGTCGTCCACCCGTTCATGGGCCCCGATGGCTGGCACTTCGGCACGGACTTCGAGGGCGCGACCGGCGACCGGCTGCTGGGCAAGCGCTTCCTCCGCGACGTCTATCTCGAGGCGAAGCCGGACGCGACGGGCCGGGTGACCGTGCCGGTGCTCTGGGACAGCGAGCGGGGCACCATCGTCTCGAACGAGAGCGCCGAGATCATCCGGATGTTCAACTCGGCCTTCGACGGCATCACCGGCGACACCGACGACTTCTACCCGGAGCCGCTGCGCGGCCGGATCGACGAGATCAACGCCCGCGTCTACGACACCGTGAACAACGGCGTCTACAAGTCGGGCTTCGCGACCACGCAGGAGGCCTACGAGGAGGCCGTCCATCCGCTGTTCGAGAGCCTCGACTGGCTCGAGGACATTCTCTCGCGGAACCGCTACCTTACCGGCGAGACGATCACCGAGGCCGACTGGCGGCTCTGGACGACCCTGCTGCGCTTCGATCCCGTCTACTACGGCCACTTCAAGTGCAACATCCGCCGGATCGTCGACTACCCGGCGCTCTGGGGCTTCACGCGCGAACTCTACCAGTGGCCCGGGATCGCCGCGACGGTCGACATGGCGCACATCAAGCACCACTACCATCGAAGCCACGAGACGGTGAACCCGCACCGCATCGTTCCCGTCGGGCCGGCGATCGACTTCGAGGCGCCGCACGGGCGCGAGCGGCTGAAGGCGGCGTGAGGCGGACGCTCAGCCCGCTCCGGCGGGCTGCTGCGCCTCGATTGCCTGGCCGATCTCCCGGATCGCCCGGACCCAGGTCGCCGTCTCCTGCGCGCCCTGCAGAACGTAGCGGCCGGCGACGATGAAGGTCGGCACGCCGGTCACGCCCATCCGCCGCGCCTCGGCGTCCTCCTCCCCCAGCTCGGCAATGTCGGCGTCACTCTCGAGCAGGCGGGCCACGACGTCGCGCTCCATCCCCGCGCTCTCGGCGACGTCGAGCAGGACCGCGCGGTCCGAGATGTCCTCTCCGCGCTCGAAGTAGCGGACGAAGAGCTGGTGGGCGACGGCGGGCTGGTTGCCGGTCGTCTCGGACCAGCGGATCAGCCGGTGCGCGTCCATCGTGTTCGGCGTCCGTGCGATCCGGTCGAAGTCGAGCGCGAGGCCGTTCGCCTCGGCCTCCCGCGCGATCCGGTCGTAGACCTGCGCCGCGCCGTCCGGCCCGCCGAACTTCGCCTCGAGATAGGCGCGGCGGTCCATGCCCTCGGCGGGCATGTCCGGGTTCAGCTGGAAGATGCGCCAGCGTTGCACGAAGGGATCCTGCCCGGCCTCGGCGATGGCGGCGTCGAGCCGCGCCTTGCCGATGTAGCACCAGGGGCAGATCGGGTCGGAAATGATGTCGAGCGGTACCATGCGTCCCATGTAGGGGCGCGGCGCCGAAGGGGAAACCCGGCGCCGGGGCGGGAGCGTTGCAGCCGCCCCGCAAACCTGAAACGATCCGCCGCTTGGGCGGCCTGTTGCGGCGGACCGGAGGGGCTGGATTGACTTTCGCGGAGCTCTGGCCGGCGATCTTCACGCTTCTGCTGCTCGCCGGCATGTTCGCGCTCTTCGTCAGCGAGCTCTATCCGCCCGAGGTCGTCGCGATCGCCGGCGCGGCGACCCTCGTCGCGGCCGGGATCCTGCCGGTCGAGGATCTTCTGGCCGTCTTCTCGAATCCGGCGCCCGTCACCATCGGCGCGATGTTCATCCTGTCGGGCGCGCTCGTCCGCGCGGGCGTGCTCGACCAGATCACGCGCCGGATCTCGGGCGCGGTCGAGGAGCGGCCGCGCCGCGTGCTCGGCGGTTTCGCGGGGTTCACGCTTGTGTCGTCCGCCTTCATGAACAACACGCCCGTCGTCGTCATGCTGATGCCCGTGGCGGTCCGTATCGCGCGCACGCTCGGCGCCTCGGCGTCGCTCCTGCTGATCCCGCTCAGCTATGTCGCGATCCTCGGCGGCATGTGCACGCTGATCGGCACCTCGACCAACCTCCTGGTCGACGGCATCGCGCGCACCCATGGCATGGAGCCGTTCTCGCTGTTCGAGATGACGCCCGTGGCGCTGCCGATCGCGCTTGTCTGCGTCGGTGCGATCGCCCTGGCGGCTTCCGCCGTACTGCCGAACCGCGAGGCGATGGTCGATTACCTGGGCGACCGGCGGCGGATGCGCTTCTTCACCGAGGTGGTGATCCCCGAGGGGTCGGGGCTGGTCGGCTCGAAGGTGCTCGAGGTCGAGAACTTCGCGCGCGAGGAGGTGACGGTGATCGACGTGATCCGCGGCGACACGTCGCTGAGGCGCAAGCTGCAGGAGGTCGAGCTCGAGGCCGGCGACATGGTCGTGCTGCGGACGGCCGTCGACGAGCTTCTGAGCCTGCGCGAGAACCGCGGGCTGTCGCTGGCGGGCGAGATCGACCCGATCCGGCAGAAGTCGACCCAGACGGTCGAGGCGCTGATCACGCCCGACTGCCGCATGGTCGGCCGGATGCTCGGCGACCTGCGCCTCCGCCGGCGCTACGGCGTCTATCCGCTCGCGGTGCACCGCCGGGCCGAGCGGGTGGGGGCGGTGCTCGACGAGGTCCGCGTCCGGATCGGCGACACGCTGCTGCTCGAGGGCACGCCCGAGGACATCCGCAGGCTCGCCACCGAGCAGAACCTCGCCGACCTCACGCGCCCGGCCGAGCGGCCCTACCGGCGCAGGCGCGCGCCCGTGATCATCGCGATCCTCGCGTTCGTCATCGTCGGCGCCACCTTCGGCCTGATGCCGATCGCGGCGCTCGCCGTCATCGGGGTCGCGCTCGCGCTCATCACCCGCTGCATCGACGCGGACGAGGCCTTCGAATCGATCGACGGGCGGCTTCTCGCGCTCATCTTCGCGATGCTCGCGGTCGGGGCGGCGCTCGAGCGCACGGGCGCGGTCGAGCTGGTCGTCGACTGGTTCGTGCCGTGGCTCCGCGGGCTGCCGCCGCAGGTGCTGCTGCTGCTGGTCTTCCTTCTGGCCTCGAGCCTGACCGAGCTCGTCTCCAACAACGCCGTGGCGGTCGTCGTGACGCCGATCGCGATCGAGCTCGCGGCCGAGCTGTCGGTCGATCCGCGTCCGCTGGTCGTCGCCGTGATGATCGCGGCCTCCGCGAGCTTCGCGACCCCAATCGGCTACCAGACGAACACGCTGGTCTATGCCCCCGGCGGCTACCGCTTCACCGACTACATGCGCCTCGGCATTCCGCTCAACCTGATCGTCGCCGTCCTGGCGAGCCTGCTGATTCCGGTCTTCTTCAGCTTCTGAGGCTCACGCCTCTTCCTCGGCGTGGACGGTCCGCACGCTGTCCTCGCCCTTGTCGCTGAGGAGGACGGCGAGCGGCCGGAGCGAGCCCACATGCGCCGAAACGTTCAGGATGAAGATCAGGAGCGGCGTCGCGAGCACGGCCCCCGCGATCCCCCAGATCCAGCCCCAGAGGAGCAGCGACGCCAGCACGACGAAGGACGAGAGCGCGAGCTGGCGGCCGAGGAATCTCGGCTCGACAAAGTTGCCCATCACCTGCTCGATTGCCAGCAGGCCGAGCGCGGTCACCACCGCCCAGTAGATGTCGAGCTGGTAGAAGGCGTAGCCCGCGGCGATCAGGCCGGCGACGACGGAGCCGATCACCGGCACGTAGCTGAACAGGAAGGTCAGCAGGCCCCAGACCAGCAGGAGGTCGAGCCCCATGACCGCCATCCAGCCGACATAGAGGAGTGTGGTCGTCAGGCCCACCGCCGTCTTCGCGACCACGAACACGCGCAGGTTCCGCGCCGTCTGCTCCAGCGCCTGCATCCACTGGCTCTCCTCCTTGCGCGTGAAGATCGTGCGCGCCTTGTCGCGCCAGTGCGGTGCCTCGATCAAGAGCAGGAGGGTCAGGAACAGCACGAGCACCAGCGAGGCGAGGAAGCTCGCCATGCGGTTGAGCACCGTGCCGGCATAGCCGGTGCCCCGCTCCTTCAGAAGCTCGCCGAGCTCGCCCTTCCAGCCCTGGAGCTGGCCGAACACGCCGCCGTCGCCGCGTTCCGAGCCGCCGCCCGCGGTCGAGGGTCGCCCCCCGGCGGCGGCCCCGCCGTCCTCCGCGCTGTCCGCGCCGGAAGACGCGCCCTCGCCACCGTCCGGGGTCGCGGTCTGCTCGATCACCTGGCCCATGTCGGTGAAGCTGGCGGGAAACTTGTCGACGACCTGTCGGGCCGCCAGGCCGATCCCGGCGAAGAACGTGCCCAGGACCACGATCAGGATCAGCATCGAGACGAGGTGGCCGATCCAGCGGGTGCCGCGCGGCGCCCGATC
>DATKCY010000271.1:0-2149 GCA_035512995.1 Thermohalobaculum sp. | reverse complement strand
TTGGGAGAGGGGTCGGGGGAGAGGGTGCCGCGGCCCGCGGGCTCAGAGCAGCGGGTGGCGCGCGATCAGCGCCGCCACCGCCGCCTCCGCCACGGCCGGGTCGTCGGGGTAGAAGGCCAGCGGCTCCTCGACCTCGAGCGGCAGGCCGAGCAGCCCGGCGACCGTGGCGTAGGCGCAGAAGGGCGCATGGGCCGGGTTGTAGCCGCCCTCCTGCGTCGCGACGATGCGCCCGCCGGTCTGCTCCCGGGCGACTGCGCACCCGGCCCGCTCTGCGCCTGGTACCACTCGCACTGGAAGCCCGTGAGGTAGAAGATGCTCTCGGGCGCGGTCAGGTACAGAAGGTCGAGGCCGTCCCGCTCCATCGCCGCCTGCACGCGGGCGAGCCGCTCGCGGAACTCCCCGGCCGGGAACGGCGCCTCCCCGTGCCCGGGGGCCGCCGCGAGCGCCTGCTCGAAATGTCGCGGCATTGTCCCCTCCCCCGCTGTCGCCGATCGGCCGACGAGCGCAGCCCCGGCGGCGCCCGTCAAGCGCCCGCGCCGCCGCATGGCCCTGCCGCACCGCGGGCGCTATGGTCTGCCGGCCGGGAACCGAGGGAGGGCCAGCATGAGCGACGGGGACGCGGCAGCGACGGGCGGGAGCGCCCCGCCCCTCGCAGGGGTCCGCGTGCTCGACGCCAGCCACGTGCTGGCGGGGCCGTTCGCGACCTACCAGCTCGCGCTCCTCGGCGCCGATGTGGCCCGCGTCGAGCGCATCGCCGGCGACGACTTCGTGCGCACCCATGGCGGGACCGAGGCGATGAAGGCGGCCGGGCTCGGCGCCTCCTTCCTCAGCCAGAACGCGTGCAAGCGCTCGATCGCCCTCGACCTCAAGGACGCGCGCGGCGTCGCGGTCTTCCGCCGCCTCGCAGCGGACGCCGACGTGGTGATGGAGAACTTCCGGCCCGGCGTCGTCGACCGCCTCGGCATCGGCTTCGACGCCATCCGCGCCGTCAACGACCGCGTCGTCTATTGCAGCCTGTCGGGCTATGGCCCGAGCGGGCCGCTCGCGGGCTCGCCCGCCTACGACCACATCCTGCAGGGCATCTGCGGCATGATGGCGATGACGGGCACGGCCGAGAGCGGGCCGATGCGCGTCGGCTTTCCGATCGTCGACTACATCGCCGGGCAGACGGCGGCGACCGCGATCCTGGCGGCGCTGATGCGGCGCGACCGGCACGGCGGCGGGGCGCAGCACCTCGACGTGCCGATGCTCGACAGCATCGTCAGCCTGATGGCGGCCTATGCCGTGGACCAAGAGACGACGGGCCGGCTGCGCGGGCTCGAGGGCAACGAGGCGTTCTCGAACAGCCCGTTCTCGGGGAGGTTCGACACCACCGACGGCCAGCTCGTCGTGACCGCCAACACGCCGCCGCAGGCGCGCCGCCTCGCGGCCGCGACAGGCCTGCCCGAGGGCGCGGCCGATGCCGGCGGCGACCCCGCGCGGCGCGCCGAGGTGCGGCGGATGCTGGAGAACGCCTTTTCCGGCGCGAGCGCCGACGAATGGGAGGCGCGGCTGGCCGAGGCCCACGTCCCGGCCGCGAAGGTCCGGACGCTCGCCGAGGCGCTCGACCACCCGCAGCTTCGCGGGCGCGGCCTGATGCGCGCGCTCGCCGTTCCCGAGACCGGGCAGACGGTGCACGTCCCGGGCCTGCCCTTCGCCCAGGCGGGCTGGCGGGATCCGGAGCTGACCCCTGCGCCCACGCTCGGCCGCGACACCGACGACCTGCTCCGCACGGCGGGGTATTCGGAGGGGGAGATCGAGGACCTCCGCGCCTCGGGGATCGTCGCCTGACCGCGTAGGGTCGGATCGCGGCTCCTGTCCTCGAGCCCGCCAGCAGGGCGGCTAGAGGATCTGACTCAGAAATGCCTTGGTCCGCTCGTCGCGCGGGTTGGCGAAGAACTCCTTCGGGGCCCCGTGCTCGACGATCACGCCGGGCTGGTTGCGCGACACCCGGCAGCGATCGTTGTCATAGAGCACGGACAGTGACACGCGGCCGAAGAACGCGAAGGCAGCCCGCCGCGGGATCGTCCCGCCGCTGCCGCTTACGCCGCTCAATTCGAACCCTGCGCCACTCCGCGACATCCCGGTCGCAGGCGGACGCGACTTCGGA
>DATKCY010000270.1:0-2940 GCA_035512995.1 Thermohalobaculum sp. | reverse complement strand
TGTCGGCGGCGGTCGCGGCCAGCGGGCGCGGCGGGGCGGTGCGGGTCGACTGCAGCAGCGACGACGGCGACCTGGCGCTCAGGATCAAGGCCCGCGGCGACGGCGGCGCGCCGGACCCGCTGGCGCTGAGGCGGGCCGAGGCCGCGAGCCAGGCCAGCGGCGCCGAGCTGGTGGTCGCGGCCAGGCACGGCTTCACGGCGACGCTGACCTTCCCGAAGGAGCGCTGCCTGAATCCGGTCTGACGGCGCCGCGCGGCCCCTGCGTGAGGCCGTCCGGCACGCCGGGCATCGGACCTATTCCTCGAAGCGGCCCGTGGCGTCGCGGTCGCGGGCGTATCGTCTCGCGAGCGGAAACGGCGGCAGCCAGGACTCGCGGCGGACGGTCCAGCTTTCGTAGGTCGGCATCAGCTGGTCGGGGGCATCCAGGGAGCCGAGGTTCACCTCGATCTCGTCCGCGGTGCGCGCGAAGACCGACGAGCCGCAGCGGGGACAGAAGAACCGCCCGAGGTAGTCGCGTGCCTCGCCCTCGATCGTCACCGCCTCCTCGGGGAAGATCGCGGACGCGTGGAACAGCGCCCCGTGATGCTTTCGGCAGTCGAGACAATGGCAGAGGCCGATCCGGTACGGGCGTCCCGACGCCACGATCCGGACATTGCCGCAGAGGCACCCGCCGGTGAATCGGTCCATGCTGCGTCTCCCCTGAAATGGAGCGGCCGGAAAGGTCGGCGCGTCCCGCCTCGAACGCCGGAAAGGTGGCGCTCCCGGACTGGAATCCACAGCCGCTTTGGGATCAACTGCGCCCCGGCGCGGCGTCGGCGAGGATGGACGGCCCATGAGCAACAACCTGGTCGCGAAGCGCGTGCTGGTCACGGGCGGCGCGGGCTTCATCGGCAGCCATCTCTGCGAGCGGCTGGTCGCGGCCGGCAACGAGGTGCTGTGCCTCGACAACTACTTCACCGGCCGGCGGGGCAACATCGCGCACATCCTGACCGGACCCCACGCGCACGCCTTCGAGATCATGCGCCACGACGTGACCTTCCCGCTCTACGTCGAGGTCGACGAGATCTACAACCTGGCCTGTCCGGCATCCCCCGTGCACTACCAGCGCGATCCGGTGCAGACGACCAAGACCAGCGTGCACGGCGCGATCAACATGCTGGGGCTCGCCAAGCGCACGCGCGCCAAGTTGCTGCAGGCCTCGACCAGCGAGATCTACGGCGACCCCGAGCAGCATCCGCAGCGCGAGGAATACTGGGGCAACGTCAACCCGATCGGCCCGCGCTCGTGCTACGACGAGGGCAAGCGGTGCGCCGAGACGCTGTGCTTCGACTATCACCGCCAGCACCGCACGCGGCTGAAGGTCGCGCGCATCTTCAACACCTACGGGCCGCGGATGCACCCGAACGACGGGCGGGTGGTGTCGAACTTCATCCTGCAGGCGCTCAGGGGCGAGCCGATCACGCTCTTCGGCGACGGCAGCCAGACCCGGTCGTTCTGTTACATCGACGATCTCGTCGAGGGGCTGATCCGGCTGATGGACACGGACGACGCCGTGACGGGGCCGATGAACCTCGGCAATCCGGGCGAGTTCACGATCCGCGAGCTGGCCGAGAAGGTGATCGCGCTGACGGGGTCGGGCTCGGAGATCCGGCACGAGGCGCTGCCGGTCGACGACCCGCGCCAGCGCCGGCCCGACATCGCCTTCGCCCGCGAGACGCTGGGCTGGGAGCCCGGGATCGCGCTCGAGGCGGGGCTGAAGCGCACGATCTCGTATTTCGAGCAGCTGCTGCGGGAGGGCGACGTCGCCGAGGTCACCCAGCTTCTGAGGACGTGAGCCGGCCGGCCGCGCCGCCGTGATCCGAGGGAGGGCCGGCCCCGTGTCGCCGAGCGCCGTGCTGTTCCTCGCGGCGTCGGTCTGGGGCATCTACTGGCTGCCGCTCCGCTGGATGGAGGCGGCGGGGCTCGAGGGCGCCTGGGCGGTCGGGATCTTCAACCTGCTGCCGGTGCCGGTGCTGGCGGGCTGGATCGTCCTCAGCGGGCAGGCGCACGGGCCCTGGCGGATCGCCGTCGCCGTCGGCCTCCTGTCCGGCGGCGGGATGGGCTGCTACGCGCTCGGGCTCGTCTATTCCGGGGTCGTGCGGGCGACCATGCTGTTCTACCTGACGCCGGTCTGGGGGACGCTGATCGGCATCCTCTGGCTCGGCGAGCGGGTCGACTGGAGCCGGTGGAGCGCGATCGGGCTCGGCCTGGCTGGGCTCGCGCTGCTGCTCTCGGGCGGTGACGGGGTTGCGATGCCGCTCAATGCCGGCGATGCGCTCGCGCTCGCCTCGGGCGTCCTCTGGGCCGGGGCCGCGGCGGTGATCCGGGCCAATCCGGGCCAGCCGCTGGCGGCGATGACGATGCACCAGTTCCTGTTCGCGGGGCTGACGGGGCTCGGCTTCGCGGTCCTCGCGCTCGGCAGCCTGACGCCGTCGGGCGGGGCGGTCCTCCGCAGCCTGCCGGTCGCGGCGCTGGGCTCGGTCGGCATGATCATGCCGTCGGTGCTCGCGATCTTCTGGGCGCAGCGGCGGGTCTATCCGGGCCGCGCGGGCCTCCTGATGATGTCGGAGGCGATGGTGGCGGTCGTCAGCGCGACCCTGCTCCTGCCCGAGGAGATCATGGCGCCGTTGCAGTGGCTGGGCGCGATGCTGATCGTCGGCGCCTGCCTGGTCGAGGTGCTGGCGACGCGCGAGGCCGCGCGCCGGGCGGCGCGCTGACGGGGCCGCGCGGACCGGCGGCTCAGCTTCGGTCGGGGTCGAGCGCGCCGCCGAGGTCCTGGCGCCGCGCCTCGTCCTTCGCCGCGCCGGCGACGCGGTCCGCGGCCTCGCGCGTCCCCGCCTCGGCGCGCTCGACCATCTGCCGGCCCCCGGGCGTGCCGGCGTCGGCGCCGCGGGCGGCCTCG
>DATKCY010000269.1:0-3454 GCA_035512995.1 Thermohalobaculum sp. | reverse complement strand
CGCCGGGCGGGGCGCGGTTACCACGGTGGCGGTCAGCGCGCCCTGCCAGGCGGGCACGGCCGCGGTGCTCGACTATGGCGGGCTCAGCCTCGCCGTGCCGCTCGACGCGGGCGGCAAGGGCGCGATCGACGTGCCCGGCTTCAAGAGCCGGATGGACGCGACGCTGACCTTCGAGGACGGCGAGACGATGCCGATGACCCTGCCGTTCGAGGAGATCCAGCGGGTCGAGCGGGTCGCGCTGGTCTGGGACATGCCGGTCGGGCTCGAGCTGCACGCGCTCGAGTTCGGCGCCGACCGCGACAGCGATGCCCATGTGGGCCCCGAGGACGAGCGCAGCTTCAACGACGTCCGCCGCTCCGGCGGCGGCTTCCTGCAGGCGTTCGCCCCGGCGGACGGCGCCGGGCAGCACGCGCGCGTCTACACCTACTACCTGCGGGCGGGCGGCCCGAGCGGCGTCGTCAGGATGATGGTCGACTTCGCCAGCCGCCGCGCCGGCGCGGACGGCACCTGCGGCGACGGCCCGCTCGCGAGCCCGGGCTTCACCGTGCTGCGCACCAGCCGCGGCATGGAGGAGCGGCCGATCCGCAGCCGCCTCGCCGCGGCCGGCTGTGGCGGCGATGCCGAAGCCGCCGGCGAAATGATCGGGAACGCGGTGGGGAATCTGGTCATCGCCGACTGAGTATGCGTCGGTAGCAATCGCGACAAGGAGGGGGAGCGATAATGGGGTTCGGCAGATGGGCGCGCGCGGCACTGCCTGTGGCGGTGCTGACCTTCGCCACGACCGCCGGCGCGCAGACCGGGGGGCCGGTCACGCTGAAGACCGAGGACGGCTTCACGCGCCTGCGCGGCGAGATACTGGAGTTCGACGGCCAGACATACACGCTGCGGACGCCGCTCGGCGTGCTCGACATCGACGCGATGCAGGTCGAGTGCGAGGGCGAGGCCTGTCCCGAGAACCCGTTGTTCGGGTCGGACTTCGGGGTGGTCGGCTCGAACACCATCGGCACCGGGCTGTTGCCGACGCTGATCCAGGGCTATGCCGACATGCTCGACGCCGAGCTCGTGCGCGAGTACGGCGCCGAGGACACCGAGAGCGTGTTCCGCATCCTGCACGACGACGGGCGCGAGATGGCGGCGATCCGGCTCGACGCCGAGGGCTCGGGCGCCTCGTTCGACGCGCTGGCCCAAGGGCGGGCGGCGCTCGGCCTCTCGTCGCGCCGCGCGCGCGACGCCGACGTCCAGATGCTGTCGGAGGCCGGCTACGACGATCCGCGCGACACCGGGACCGAGCACGTCGTCGCGCTCGACGGGCTGGTCGCGATCACGCATCCGGCGAACCCGGTCAGGTCGATCTCGATCGGCGACCTCGCGCGGGTGTTCTCGGGCGAGATCTCGGACTGGGCGCAGCTCGGCGGGCCGCGAACGCCGATCAAGGTGTTCGCCCGGAACGACGGGTCGGGCACGCTCGACACCTTCGAGACGCTGGTGATGACGCCGGCGGGGGCGAGCCTGACGCCGCTGGCCGAGCGCTTCGACAGCGACCTCGAGCTGTCGGACGCCGTCGCCTCGGACGCGGCCGCGATCGGCTTCACGACGCTCGCCTCGACCCGGGCCTCGAAGCCGCTCGGCGTGCGCCAGTCCTGCGGGCTGCTGTCGCTGCCGACGACCTTCGCGATCAAGACCGAGGAGTATCCGCTGTCGCGGCGTCTCTACGTCTACGAGTCGCCCGAGGAGAAGCCGGCGCATGCGCGGCGTCTGCTCGACTTCGCGCTGTCGTCCGACGCGCAGCCGCTGATCCAGGAGGCGGGCTTCATCGACAGCGCGCCCGAGACCGCGGCGCTCGACGAGATGGGCGGGCGGATCGTCTACTCGCTGACCACCGAGGACGAGTTCTCGCTGCCGGCGATGCGCGAGATGCTGAGCGAGCTGCAGAACGCGGAGCGGCTGTCGACGACCTTCCGCTTCACGCCGGGCTCGTCGCAGCTCGACCCGCTGTCGCAGCGCGAGGCCAACTCGCTCGCCCAGAACCTCGCGAACGGCGACTTCGACGGCAAGCAGGTCCTGCTGGTCGGCTTCACCGACGCGATCGGCGAGTTCGACCTGAACCAGCAGCTCGGCAACCGGCGCGCCGGCGTCGTGCTCGAGGCGCTGCGCCAGGCGGCGGGCGGCGCGCTCGGGCGCGTCGAGATCGCGACCCGCGGCTATGGCGAGCTGATGCCGGTCGGCTGCAACGAGACCTTCGGCGGGCGCCTGGCGAACCGCCGGGTCGAGGTCTGGGTGCGCGACGTGCCGCAGACCTGACGCCGCGGACCTGACACCGCGGATCCGGCCCGGACCCGCCCCTCGCGCGCTTGCGCGGGGGGCGCTGCTCTGGCAAGACTTTCTCCGCCCCATCTGCCAGGAGATCGCTCATGCCCCGTGACGTCGTGATCCTCGACGGCGCCCGCACCGCCATCGGCACCTTCGGCGGCAGCCTCGCCGGCGTCACGCCCATCGAGCTCGGCACCCACGTCGCCACGGCGGCGCTCGAGCGCGCGGGACTGGCGCCCGACCGGATCGGCCACGTCGTCTTCGGCCACGTCATCAACACCGAGCCGCGCGACATGTATCTGAGCCGAGCCGCCGCCGTCGGCGCCGGGATACCCGAGACGGTGCCCGCGATGAACGTGAACCGGCTCTGCGGCTCGGGCGCGCAGGCAGTGGTCTCGGCGATGCAGGCGGTCGCGCTCGGCGACGCCGACTTCGCGCTGGCCGGCGGGGCGGAGTCGATGTCGCGCGGGCCGCACACGGTGCCGGCCGTGCGCTTCGGCCAGAAGATGGGCGACACCCGATTCGTCGACATGATGGTCGGCGCGCTCGAATGCCCGTTCGGCACCGGCCACATGGGGGTCACCGCCGAGAACGTCGCGCGCGAGCACCAGATCACGCGCGAGGAGCAGGACGCCTTCGCCGCGACAAGCCAGGCGCGCGCCGAGGCCGCGATCGGCGAGGGCCGCTTCGCGGACCAGATCGCGCCGATCACGGTCAGGACCCGCAAGGGCGAGGTCGTGTTCGACACCGACGAGCACCCGAAGCGCGGCACGACCGCCGAGAGCCTGGCGGCGCTGAGGCCCGCCTTCGCCAAGGAGGGAACGGTGACCGCGGGCAACGCGTCGGGCATCAACGACGGCGCCGCGGCGATCGTGCTGGCGGAGCGGCAGGCGGCGGAAAAGGCGGGGGCGAAAGCGCGCGCGCGCATCCTCGGCTACGCCCATGCGGGCGTGCCGCCCCGGGTCATGGGCCTCGGCCCGATCCCGGCGGTCCGCGCCCTCCTCGAGAAGACCGGGCTCTCGGTCGAGGACTTCGACGTGATCGAGTCGAACGAGGCCTTCGCGGCGCAGGCGCTGGCGGTCAACAAGGAGCTCGGCCTCGACGCGGCACGGGTGAACCCGAACGGCGGCGCGATCGCGCTCGG
>DATKCY010000268.1:0-11116 GCA_035512995.1 Thermohalobaculum sp. | reverse complement strand
TCCACGCTCAGATGCGGACCGATTGACGCGACTGCGCTGCCGTCGACGGCAGGTCGGGCGCAAGGACGCGCCCCCGCTCGCGCCCGGAGGGCGCGTCCCCGCTCAGACGTCGAGGTTCTCGACCTGAAGCGCATTGTCCAGGATGAACTGGCGGCGCGGCTCGACCACGTCGCCCATGAGCTTGGCGAAGATCTCGTCCGCCTCCTCCATGTGCTCGACCCTGACCTGCAGCAGCGTCCGCGCCTCCGGGTCCAGCGTCGTCTCCCAGAGCTGGTCGGCGTTCATCTCGCCGAGGCCCTTGTAGCGCTGCAGGCTCAGGCCCTTCTCGCCCTCCTGCATGACCGACTCGAGCAGGCCGATCGGCCCCAGGATCGGCACCTCGCGGTCCTTGCGCACCAGCCGCGCGGGCCGGGCGTAGCTCTCGGCCAGCCCCGGCGCCAGCTCGGCCAGCCACCGCGCCTCGGTCGCCCTCAGCGCGAAGGCGTCGATCGTGCGGGTCTCGGCGACCCCGCGGAGCTCGCGCGTGAAGCGCGCGCCCCCCTCGTCGGTCGCCTCGCCCTGCCAGCCCTGCTCGGCCTCGGGCGACAGCATGTCGAGCCGCACCGCCACCGCCGCCGCCTGGCTCTCGCTCAGCCCGGGCCTGACCGCGTTCTCGATCGCCATCTGCTCGAGCACGAAGCGCGGATAGTGCGTCGGGAACGCGTTCAGCACGTGGCGCACGCGGCGCGCCTCCTCGACCAGGCGCGTGAGGTCCGGCCCCGCGATCTGCTGGCCGTCGTCCAGCACCAGCGTCGCGCCGTCGATGCCCTCGGCCAGCAGGTAGTCCTCGAGCTCGCGCTCGTCGCGGCAGTAGCGCACCGACTTGCCGCGCGTCACCTTGTAGAGCGGCGGCTGCGCGATGTAGAGGTAGCCGCCGTCGATCAGCTCCGGCATCTGGCGGTAGAAGAACGTGAGCAGCAGCGTGCGGATGTGCGCGCCGTCGACGTCCGCGTCCGTCATGATAATGATCTTGTGGTAGCGCAGCTTCGAGACATTGAACCTGCTGGCGCCGTCGTCGCCGCGCCCGATGCCGGCGCCGAGCGCGGTGATCAGCGTGCCGATCTCGTTGTTCGACAGCACCTTGTCGAAGCGCGCGCGCTCGACGTTCAGCACCTTGCCGCGCAGGGGCAGCACCGCCTGGTTGTGGCGCGAGCGGCCCTGCTTGGCCGAGCCGCCGGCGCTGTCGCCCTCGACGATCAGGAGCTCGGACTTCGCCGGGTCCTTCTCCTGGCAGTCGGCGAGCTTGCCGGGCAGGGACGCCACCTGGTCCATCGCCGACTTCCGCGTCGCCTCGCGGGCTTTTCTGGCCGCCTCGCGCGCCAGCGCCGCCTCGACGATCTTGCGGGTGACGATCTTCGCCTCGTTCGGATGCTCCTCGAACCATTCGCCGAGCTTCTCGTACATCAGGCCCTCGACCGCGGGGCGCACCTCGGACGACACCAGCTTGTCCTTGGTCTGGGACGAGAACTTCGGGTCCGGCACCTTCACCGACAGCACGCAGGTCAGCCCCTCGCGCGCGTCGTCGCCCGAGAGCACGACCTTCTCCCGCTTCGCCAGCCCCGAGGACGCCGCGTAGTTGTTGATGCTGCGCGTCAGCGCCCCGCGGAAGCCGGCAAGATGCGTGCCGCCGTCCCGCTGCGGGATGGTGTTGGTGAAGGCCAGCACGTTCTCGTGGTAGCTGTCGTTCCACCACATCGCGAGGTCGACCGTCACGCCCTCCCGCTCGCCCACGACCGCGATCGGCGCGGGGATCAGCGGCGTCTTCGAGCGGTCGAGCCAGCGCACGAAGGCCTGGGTGCCGCCCTCGTAGAAGAACTCGGTCTCGACCGGCTCGGCGTGGCGCTGGTCGCGCAGCACGATGCGCGCGCCCGAGTTAAGGAAGGCCAGCTCGCGCAGCCGATGCTCGAGCGTGCGATAGCTGAACTCGATGTTGCTGAAGGTCTCGGGCGAGGCGCGAAAGCGCACGCACGTGCCGGTCTGGCCGTCCGCCGGACCGGTCTCGGTCAGGCTCACGGCCGTTTCGCCGCCCTCGAAGCGCGCGCGGTGCTCGCGGCCATTCCGCCAGATGGTCAGCTCCAGCCAGTCCGAGAGTGCGTTGACGACCGAGACGCCGACGCCGTGCAGCCCGCCCGAGACCTTGTAGCTGTTCTGGTCGAACTTACCGCCGGCGTGCAGGTGGGTCATGATGACCTCGGCGGCCGAGACCCCCTCCTCGCTGTGGATGTCGGTCGGGATGCCGCGGCCGTTGTCGGTGACGCTGACCGAGCCGTCGGCGTGCAGGATCACCTTCACGTGGTCGGCGTGCCCGGCAAGCACCTCGTCGATGCCGTTGTCGACCACCTCGTAGACCATGTGGTGCAGGCCCGAGCCGTCGTCGGTGTCGCCGATATACATGCCCGGCCGCCGGCGCACGGCCTCGAGGCCCTTCAGGACCTTGATCGACTCGGCGCCGTACTCCTCCCCGGCCGCGTCCGCACTCTGCTCGTTCTCTGCCATCGGCTTCTTCTTTCTCGTTGGTTCGGGCGCCGGGCGGCGCCCGCTCTGTCGTCTCAGGCCGGCCGGGCGCTCGGCAGCGTCAGCTCGCCATCGGGCCCGAGCGGCCAGAACGGGTTGTGCGCCAGCTCCCAGACGTGCCCGTCGGGGTCGGCGAGGTAGCCGACATAGCCGCCCCAGTGCTGCTTCGCAGGCGGGGCCAAGACCGTGGCGCCCGCGCCGGTCGCGGTGGCGAAGGCCGCGTCCACCTCCGCCGCCGCGTCGAAGTTGACCGCCAGCGTCACGGCGCCGGAGCCCTGGGCCAGGTCGTCGCGGCCCTGGTCCCGCGCCAGCATCCCGTGCGCGTAGAGGCCCAGCACCAGCCCGGCGAGCTGGTAGAAGACGACCTCGGGCGGCTGGCTCTCCGCCGCCTCGGACCATCCCCAGGCGCCGTAGAAGCGCCGCGCCCGCGCCATGTCGGAGACGCCGAGCGTCACCAGGGTCACGCGCTGCGCGATCACGCCCGCGCCTCGCGGAGCGTGGAGCGGCCGGCCTCCTCGGCAACCTCGACGCGGAGCGCGCCTGCGCCCATGTCCGCGAACAGCTCCGGCCCCGTGCCGGTCATCCAGGCCTGGCAGCCGAGCGCCGCGACCTCGGCGAAGAGCGCGCCCCGCCGCTCGGCGTCCAGGTGCGCCGCGACCTCGTCGAGCAGCAGGATCGGGGCCGCGCCCGTCTCCGCCGTCAGCGCCCGCGCATTGGCGAGGCAGAGCGAGATCAGGAGCGCCTTCTGCTCGCCGGTCGAGCAGGCGCTCGCCGGCATGCCCTTGGCGGCGTAGACCGCGTCGAGATCGCTCCGGTGCGGCCCCGCCAGCGTGCGCCCCGCGGCCGCATCCCGCGCCCGGCCGTCGGCCAGCGCCGCAGCCAGGCCGGCCGCCTCGTCAGCTTCGGCAAGGTCCAGATCCGCGCCGTCGCGAATCGCGGTCGAGAAGCGCGTCTCCATATCCCCCAAGATAACCATTTCAGCCTTTGGAAACAATGTCTCAGCCCGATTCTGCGCCTCCCTCAGGCGGTCGAGCGCGGCCGCCCGCGACCGGGCGATGCGGGCGCCCGCGCGCGCCATCTGCGCCTCGAGCCCGCCGAGCCACGCCGGGTCGGCGGGCCCCTCGCGCAAGAGCCGGTTCCGCCCGCGCATCGCCTTCTCGTAGCCGATCGAGACCTCGCCGTGCCCGGGCTCGAAGCCGAGCGTCATGCGGTCGAGGAATCGCCGCCGCTCGGCCGCGCCCTCCGTCCACAGCCGGTCCATCGCGGGCGTGAGCCACACCATGCGCACGATCTCGCCAAGCCGGGCCTGCGTCGCGGCCTTGCCGTCGATCCCGACCGTCCGCCGCGTCTCGGCCCCCTCGACCCCGGTCACGACCTCGACCGCGCCCGCGGCCGTCGCGAGCTCGGCCCGGACCCGCCAGCCGGGCTCGCCCGGCCGGCGGGCCAGCGCCTCCGCCTCGGCCCGGCGCAGGCCCCGGCCCGGCACCAGCATGGAGACCGCCTCGAGCAGGTTGGTCTTGCCCGCGCCGTTCGGCCCATGGAGCGCAACGCTCCGGTCCTCCGGCCGGACCTCGGCGCGCTCGTAGGAGCGGAACTGCGCGAGACGGAGGGCGCCGACCGCAAGCCGCGCCACCCTCTCCCCCGACCCCTCTCCCGCCGGGAGAGGGGGGCGCGTGTGGCTGGCTCCGGGCATTCGCAGCGGGCGGCGACGCCGCCGGTCAGACGCGCATCGGCATGACGACGTAGACGGCCGAGCTGTCGTCGCCCTCGCGCACCAGCGTCGGGTCGCCGGGGGCGTTGAACAGGAAGACGGCGTTCTCCCGGTCGATCTGGCTCGCGATCTCGAGCAGGTAGCGGGCGTTGAAGCCGATCTCCATCGCCTCGTCGCCATAGGCGACCGTCAGCTCCTCGTCGGCCGAGCCCGAGTCGGGCGCGTTGACCGACAGGATCAGCCGGTCGTGGTCCATCGCGAGCTTGACCGCCCGGCTCCGCTCCTGGCTGACGGTCGCGACGCGGTCGACCGCGCGGGCGAAATCGGCGGCGTCCATCTCGAGCCTGCGGGTGTTGCCGGCCGGGATCACGCGGGAGTAGTCCGGGAAGGCGCCGTCGATGACCTTCGATGTCAGCACCAGCCCGCCGACCGCGAACCGGACCTTGGTCTCGCTGACCGAGACCTCGATCGCGGCCTCGTCGTCGTCGAGCAGCTTGCGGAGCTCGCCCACGGTCTTGCGCGGCACGATCACGCCGGGCGCACCGTCCGCGCCCTCGGGCAGGGGCGCGTCGATCCGCGCCAGCCGGTGCCCGTCGGTCGCGACCGCGCGCAGCACGCGGCCGCCGTTGTCGTCGGCCACGTGCAGGTAGACGCCGTTCAGGTAATAGCGCGTCTCCTCGGTCGAGACGGCGAACTTCGACTTGTCGAACAGGCGCCGCAGCACCGGCACGGGCGCCCGGTAGGTGCAGGCGTACTCGCTCGACGCCATCACCGGAAAGTCCTCGCGCGGCAGCGTCGCGAGCTGGAAGTGCGAGCGCCCGGCGCGCACCTCGAGCCGGCCCGACGCGGCGTCGGCGGTGAGGTTCAGGTCGGCCCCCTCCGGCAGCTTGCGCACGATCTCGTGCAGCAGGTGCGCCGCGACGGTCGTGGCGCCCGCCTGCTCGACCATCGCCGGGATGTCCTCGATCACCTCGAGGTCGAGGTCGGTGGCGCGGAGCGAGACGCGGTCGCCCTCGGCCTCGAGCAGGACATTGGCCAGGATCGGGATCGTGTTCTTGCGCTCGACCACGCCCTGCGCGCGGCTCATCGCCTTCAGGAGGGCGGCGCGTTCGATGCTGACCTTCATGGCGTGGAACCCTCAGGCGAGGTTATCTTTTCGCTGCCCCGCTCCGCCCGGGCGCGGAGGGAGAACCACACTAGCCATTCGGGGGGCGGATTCAACGCCGAAATCGGCACCGCGCCCACAACATGCGGTAGGTGGAGGGCCTCAGCCCTCCAACATGCGGCGCCTCAGGAACTCGACGTCCTCGGCGAGCTGGCTGTCGGTCTCGGAGAGCTGCTCGATCTTGCGCACGGCGTGGATCACGGTGGTGTGGTCGCGCCCGCCGAAGGCGCGCCCGATCTCGGGCAGCGACTTCGCGGTCAGCACCTTGGCGAGGTACATCGCCACCTGCCGCGGCCGCGCCACCTGCCGCGCGCGCCTGGCCGAGATCAGGTCCGAGAGGCGGAGCGTGTAGTGCTCGGCGACCTTGCGCTTGATCTCGTCGAGCGTGACCTTGCGGTCGGTCGAGCGCAGCAGATCCGCCAGGCACTCCTGCGCCATGTCGAGGTCGATCCGCCGCCCGACCAGCGAGCCGAAGGCGAAGAGCCGCGTCAGCGCCCCCTCGAGCACGCGCACGTTGGACGAGATGCGCCGCGCCAGGAACTCGAGCACCTTGGGCTCGATGTCGAAGCTCGGGTCGCTCGCCGCGATCGCCTCGGCCTTGGCGTAGAGGATGCCGAGGCGGAGCTCGTAGTCCGCCGGGTGCACGTCGACGACGAGCCCCCACTGCAGGCGCGACTTGATCCGATCCTCGAGCCCGTCGATGCGGTCGGGGCTGCGGTCGGCGGAGATCACGATCTGCCGGTTCTGGTCGATCAGAGCGTTGAAGGTGTGGAAGAACTCCTCCTGGGTCGAGTCCTTGCCGGCGATGAACTGCACGTCGTCGATCATCAGCACGTCGACCGAGCGGAACTGCTGCTTGAAGGTCAGCGTGTCCTTGAAGCGCAGCGCCTGCACGAAGCGGTACATGAACTGCTCGGCCGAGAGGTAGAGCACGCGGCAGTCGGGCCGGGTCCGGCCCAGCTGCCAGGCGATCGCATGCATCAGGTGCGTCTTGCCGAGGCCCACGCCGCCGTGCAGGAACACCGGGTTGAACGAGCCGTCGCCCGTGTCGGCGACGCGGCGGGCGGCCGCGTGCGCGAGCTCGTTCGGCTTGCCGACGACGAAGCTGTCGAATGTGAAGCGCGGATCGAGCGGCGCCGAGCCGAGCGTGTCCTCGCCGAGAGACGGGACCGCGGTCAGCGGCGGCGCGGTCAGCCGCGGCTCGGGCAGCGGCGGCTCGGCGCCCTCGGCGGGCGCGCCAGCCTCGGGCGCGGCGACGACGACGCTGACGCGCCTCAGCCCCGGCTCGCGGCCCTGCATCAGCCGCAGGATCTGCAGGCTGTAGTTGCGCTCGACGAAGTCGGCCATGAAGGCGGTCGGCGCGAACAGGATCGCGAGGTCGCCCATGACCGAGCCGAAGCTGAGATGCTTCAGCCAGTGCTCGACGCAGTCCCGCCCCAGATCGCGCGTCGCGCCCTCGAGGACCTCGTCCCAGAGATCGACCGGGTTTCTTTCTGCGCGCGCGCGCGGGCCGCCGTCGTCGAGCGAAACCATCCTGTCCCCCCTGTAACGCACCCTCGTTTCCCCCCTTCGGACCCTCGCAGCGGAGCCCGCCGCTTCGTTCAGCCCTGGCGCCAGGGAAGCCCCGCCACCTTCCAGCCGTTCACCGATCCGCGGTGCCCCTCGTTGTCGAGATCGCCCTCAAAGCCTTCGGCGACGTTAATGCACTCGACCGGAGCCCCCTCCGCCCGCGTCCGCTCGGCCACCAGCCGCGCCGCATGGAGCGACCGGCTCCCCGAACGGCAGATGAAGAAAAGGTGCCCCGGCAGATCCGGCCCCAGCGCCGCGCGCAGCTCCTCGAGGAACCGCGGGTTGGGCCGGCACGCCGGGAAGTCGAGCCACTCGACCCCCGCGAGCGGGCGTCCCAGCGCGCGCGGATCGGGTCCGCCGACGAAGGCGATCTCGGCCTCTGTCCGGACGTCGACCAGCGCGGAGTCGGCGGTGTCCTGGAGCGCAGCGAAGGCCTCGCGTGGAGAAAGCTGGCCGACGTCCTGCATCGCATCCATCCGCCGTCTTCCCCCTTTGCCGCCCGTCGTCCTCACTACGTCCGGAAAGAGATTCGCGCCACCGAATTCGCGGCTCCCGAAGAAAAGAATCGGTCGAATGCGTCCACTCGAATGAAGAGAGAAGCATAACGTTCCGCCACGCGGGCGGAAATTCTCGCTCTCGGGGCCAACTGCACCAGTATTTGTGCGGGCGCCGCCGCGACGCGGGCCAGCGCCCATCTATTACGAACCCGGCCGCCTCAACAAGGCGACCAGAACGCGAACATTACAGTTTCATGACGCAACGGTCTTGGGCCGCCCCGAAAACGGGACGGCGGCGCGGCCGCGACAGGTTCGGGGGGGGTCGGCGGCGCTCAGCCGAGCGCGGCGATCCGGCGGTGCAGGCGCGAGATCTTGCGGCTCGCCGTGTTGCGGTGCAGCACACCCTTGGTGGCGCCGCGCATCACCTCGGGCTGCGCCGCGCGAAGCGCCTCGAGCGCCTGGTCCTTCTCGCCGCGGACGATCGCCTCCTCGACCTTGCGCACGAAGGTGCGGATGCGCGACCGGCGCGCCTGGTTCAGCGCCGTGCGCCGCTCGATCTGCCGGACCCGCTTCTTGGCCTGGGGCGTGTTGGCCATGCTCGTCTCTTACCGCTCGCTTGCCGTCGTGGAGCGGCGCAGATACACGCTCGGCCCCGCGCCGTCAAGGCCCCGGAAGCCGTCCCGTGGCCCTGCCGCCGCCGTCACTCGCCGCGGAACTTGGGCGCGCGCTTCTCGGCGAAGGCGTCCATGCCCTCGGTCTGGTCGTCGGTCGCGAAGAGCGCGTGGAACAGGCGGCGCTCGAAGCGCACGCCCTCGACGAGCGTCGTCTCGTAGGCGCGGTTGACCGCCTCCTTCGTCGCCATGACCGCGAGCGGCGCCTTCTCGGCGATCTTCGACGCGGTCTTCACCGCCTCATCGACCAGCTCGTCGGCCGGCACGATGCGGCTGACGAGGCCCGAGCGCTCGGCCTCCTCGGCGTCCATGAAGC
This sequence comes from Thermohalobaculum sp., assembly GCA_035512995.1. Taxonomy (GTDB): domain Bacteria; phylum Pseudomonadota; class Alphaproteobacteria; order Rhodobacterales; family Rhodobacteraceae; genus Thermohalobaculum. Next base: position 2,634 of record DATKCY010000268.1, on the reverse strand, counting down.
GCCCCGTCAGGTTCATCTCCATCGCCTTCGACTTGCCGACGAACCGGGTCAGCCGCTGCGTGCCCCCCGCCCCCGGGATCACGCCCAGGTTGATCTCCGGCTGCCCGAAGCGGGCGGTGTCGGCCGCCAGGATGAAGTCGCACATCATCGCGAGCTCGCAGCCGCCGCCGAGCGCGTAGCCCGCGACCGCCGCGATCACGGGCTTGCGCACCCGCGTCACCGTCTCCCAGTTCCGTGTGATCAGATCCTCGCGGTAGACGTCGGCGAAGGTCTTGCCGCGCATCTCCTTGATGTCGGCGCCGGCGGCGAACGCCTTGTCCGAGCCGGTGATGACGATCGCGCCGACCGTCTCGTCCGCATCGAACTTGTCCAGCGCCTCGCCCAGCTCGTCCATCAGCGCGGCGTTCAGCGCATTGAGCGCGTCCGGCCGGTCGAGGGTGATCAGCGCGACATGCTCGCGGGTCTCGACGGTGATGTTCCTGTAGGCCATGCGCGCGCTCCGGCAGTGTCCGCGGGTCCGGTCCGTCGGTCTAAGGCGCGCGTCCGCCCCTGACAAGCGGCCTCCCGCCCGCCCGCGCGCGAGCTGCAGGCTCCGGCACCGGGGTCAGTCGATCCGGGGCGGGGCGTCGGGCGCCCGGTCGTAGTCCAGGAAGAACTCGTCGAGCTGCGGCGGCGCGACGCTCGTGCTGCTCAGCATCCCGTGCGCCTGCCCGCGGTGGTGGATCTGGTGCTGGAACAGGTGCGCAAGCAGGTGCTCGATCCGCTCGCGGGTCCGCCCCTTCGCGCCCCGGTCGGTCGGGACCGCCCGGGCCAGGTCCGCGGGCGTCAGCCGCTCGCAGTAGGCGATCAGCCGCGCGTCCGCCCGCTCCTGCTCGAAGGCGAGGTCCGCGCAGTCCCTGGGCGCGCGGAAATCCCCGAAGAGCGCGCTTCCGATGCCCCCCTCCTCGAGCGCGTCGAGGTAGAAGAGGTCGACCATCAGGTTGTGCGTCAGCGTCTCGCGGATCGACGGGAAGAAGCCCGTGCGCGGCGCCGAGAACTCCCCGGGCTCGAGCCGGTCGCAGGCGCCGAGCAGCCGCCGGTTCGCCCACGCGTTGTTGAGCGCCATGTTCCGGAAGTGCCGGATCAGCGCGCTCATCGCCCCTGCCCCGCCGCCGCCGCCAGCCGCGCCGCCAGCGACCCGAGGTCCCCGGCCGCGAAGTCCCAGTCCTCGCCGCGCCCGTCGGGCGCGCCGCCCGGCCCGTGCTCGTCCGGCCGGGGCACGAAGGCGGTCCTCAGCCCCTCGGCCCGCGCGGCGGCCAGGTCGTCGCCGTGCGCCGCCACCATCACGACCTCGGAGGGCTTCAGGCGGAGCGCCGCGACCGACCGGCGGTAGGCCTGCGCGTGCGGCTTGTAGATGCGCGCGACATCGGCGCCGAGGATGCAGTCCCAGCCGAGCCCGCCATGGCGCGAGAGCCGGGTCATCAGCGCGATCGAGCCGTTCGAGCAGGGCGCCACGATCATCGCCTCGCGCAGGCGCGCGAGCCCGCCCGGGCTGTCGTCCCAGGGCGGCAGCCTCTCCCACGCGGCGTTGAGCGCCCAGGCCTCGTCCTCGTCGAACAGGCCGCGGCAGCCGAACGCCGCGAGCACGCGGCCCAGGTTCTCGAAGTGCAGGTCGTCGAGGGGGACGTAGCCGCGGTCGCCCGTGCGCACCCGCTCCATCGCCGGCTGGTACTCGCCCCGCCAGGCGTCGGCGAAGGCGTGGGCGTCGACCGCCCGGCCCTTGGCCGCGAACGCCTCCGCCACCGCCGCCGCGACGCCCGAGCGCCAGTCGACCACCGTGCCGAAGACGTCGAAGAGGGCGGCCCGGATCACCGTTCGCCCCGCGCCGTACCCGCGGCGCCGCCCGCCGTCCCGGCGGCGATATCGGGCCCGCTCGGCCGCATCCGTGCCCTCCCCGGTGGTCGAGGCCCGGATCATAGCACCCGCGGCGGGGTGATCCATAGCCGGGCGGGACGCGTCCCGGGGCCGCGCACGCGATCGAGACCTTCCTCGCCCGCGAGCTCGCGGAGCAGCCGCCCTGCGTCGAGGCCCGTGCGCGGCGGCGACGCCCTGTAGGGTGGGCTTCAGCCACCCTGCAGAAGCCGAAACTCGAACTTCTTTCCACGACCCGAAAAAAAAAGTTCGGCCGAGTTCGGCTCGGCCGGATCGGCCCGGATTGGCCTCAGCCGATCGGCCCGCGCTCTCCCCCGGTCTGGGCGCGGTCCATCAGGACGTGGTCGAGCAGGACCGCCGCCACCATCGCCTCGCCGACGGGCACCGCGCGGATGCCGACGCAGGGGTCGTGCCGTCCCTTGGTCACGATCTCGGTCTCCGCTCCGCTCTTCTCGATCGTCGCCCGCGGCTTGAGGATCGACGAGGTCGGCTTGACCGCGAAGCGCACGACCACGTCCTGTCCCGAGCTGATGCCGCCGAGGATGCCGCCCGCGTGGTTCGACGAGAACTCGGGACCGCCCGGGCCCATCGTGATCTCGTCGGCGTTCTCCTCGCCGCTGATGCGGGCGGCCGCGAAGCCGTCGCCGATCTCGACGCCCTTGACCGCGTTGATCGACATGCACGCCGCCGCGAGGTCGGTGTCGAGCTTGGCGTAGACCGGCG
>DATKCY010000267.1:0-2496 GCA_035512995.1 Thermohalobaculum sp. | reverse complement strand
GCCCGAGCGGATGTCCGGCTCGAACGGGCGGTACATGCGCCGCACTCCCTCCCAGTAGGTCGAGAGGTCGCGGATCGCGGCGCGGTCGAGCCCGGTCGCCCGCTCCTGGTGCTCGAGCGCCGCCACGATCGAGCCGAGCGGCGGCTGCGAGGTGAGGCCCGACAGCGCATCGACCGCCGCGTCCGCCGCGTCCACCCCGGCATCGGCCGCGGCGAGCACCGAGGCGGCCGAGATGCCGCTGGTGTCGTGTGTGTGGAAGTGGACCGGGATCGCGATCTCGTCCTTGAGCGCCTTCACCAGCGCGTGCGCGGCGTAGGGCTTCACGAGGCCGCCCATGTCCTTGATGCAGAGGACGTGGGCGCCGGTCGCCTCGAGCTCCTTCCCGAGATCGACGTAGTAGCGGAGCGAGTATTTCGCGCGGTCCGGGTCGTGGATGTCGCCGGTGTAGCAGAAGCTCGCCTCGCAGAGCTTGCCGGTCCCGAGCACCGTGTCGATCGCGAGGCGCATGTTCTCGACCCAGTTGAGCGGGTCGAAGATGCGGAAGACGTCGATGCCCGACGCCGCCGCCCGCTCGATGAAGAAGCTGACGACGTTGTCCGGATAGTTCGTGTAGCCGACCGCGTTCGAGGCGCGGAGCAGCATCTGCAGCATCAGGTTCGGCATGGCGGAGCGCAGGTCCGCGAGCCGCTTCCACGGGCATTCGTTGAGGAAGCGGTAGGCGACGTCGAAGGTCGCGCCGCCCCAGCACTCGACGCTGAAGAGGTCGGGCAGGGTGTGCGCATAGGCCTCGCCCGCCTTGACGATGTCGTGCGAGCGCATGCGGGTGGCGAGCAGCGACTGGTGGCCGTCGCGCATCGCCGTGTCGGTCAGGAGCAGCCGCTTCTCCGCCAGCATCCAGTCGGCGACCGCCTTCGGCCCCTTCTCGTCCAGCATCTGCCGCGTGCCGGCCGGCGGGGCGGTGCCCGGCGTCTCCGGCGCCCTGGGCGGGCGCGCCTCCGCCGGTGGGCGCGGGCGGCCCTCGACCTCCGGGCTGCCGTTGACGGTCACGTCGCCGATGTAGCAGAGCAGCCGCGTCGCCCGGTCGCGCGGCGCCTGAAACTCGAAGAGGGCGGGCGTCCGGTCGATGAAGGTGGTCGTGTAGCTGAGATCCAGGAAGCTCGGGTGGCGCAGCAGGTTCTCGAGGAAGACGAGGTTGGTCGCGACGCCCCGGATGCGGAACTCGCGCAGCGCGCGATCCATGCGCGCGATCGCCTCCTCCGGCGTCGGCGCCCAGGCGGTCACCTTCTCGAGCAGCGAGTCGTAGTAGCGGGTGATGACCGCGCCCGAATAGGCGGTGCCGCCGTCGAGCCGGATGCCGAAGCCGGTCGCGCCGCGATAGGCGGTGATCCGGCCATAGTCCGGGATGAAGCTGTTCAGCGGGTCCTCGGTCGTGATCCGGCACTGCAGCGCGTGGCCGCGGAGCCCGATCTCGTCCTGGCTCGCCACGCCTGTCGCCTCGGCCACCGTCGCGCCCTCGGCGATCCGGATCTGCGCCTTCACGACATCGATGCCCGTGACCTCCTCGGTCACCGTGTGCTCGACCTGGATGCGCGGGTTGACCTCGATGAAGTGGAACTTGCCCGTGTCGGCGTCCTGCAGGAACTCGACCGTCCCGGCGGAGCTGTAGTCGGCGTGGCGCGCGATGCGCAGGCCAAGCTCGCAGATCTCGGCGCGCCTGTCCGCGTTCAGATAGGGGGCGGGCGCGCGCTCGACGACCTTCTGGTTCCGCCGCTGCACCGAGCAGTCGCGCTCGTAGAGGTGATAGAGTCCGCCGTGGAGATCGCCGAGCACCTGCACCTCGACATGGCGCGCCCGCTCGATCATGCGCTCGAGATAGCCCTCGCCGTTGCCGAACGCGGCCTCGGCTTCGCGCCGGCCCTCGCGCACCTTCGTCTCGAGCTCGCCGGCTGAGCGGATCGGGCGCATGCCGCGGCCGCCGCCGCCCCAGCTCGCCTTCAGCATCATCGGGTAGCCGACCTCGTCGGCCATCGCGCGGATGCGGTCCATGTTGCCTTCCGGCTCCGGCAGGACCTCGGAGGCCGGGACCACCGGCACCCCGGCCTCGATCGCCGCGCGCCGGGCGCTCGCCTTGTCGCCGAGCATCCGCATCGTCGCCGCGGTCGGCCCGATGAAGGCGATCCCGGCTTCCGCGCAGGCATCGACCAGGTCGGGATTCTCCGAGAGCAGGCCGTAGCCCGGGTGGATCGCGTCGGCGCCGGCGCGGCGGGCGACCCGGATCACCTCCTCGATCGAGAGATAGGCCGCCACCGGCCCCAGCCCCTCGCCGACCCGATACGCCTCGTCCGCCTTGAAGCGGTGGAGCGACAGCTTGTCCTCCTCGGCGAAGAGCGCGACCGTCCGCTTGCCGAGCTCGTTCGCGGCGCGCAGCACGCGGATCGCGATCTCACCCCGGTTGGCGACCAGGATCTTGCCGAATCGCTGCATGCCGCCCCTCCA
>DATKCY010000266.1:0-8309 GCA_035512995.1 Thermohalobaculum sp. | reverse complement strand
CAACATGGACATCGACCATGTCGCCTTCGCCGGCACGTCCAAGTTCGACGGCCACCGCATCCGCCGGCTCGCGCCGAACGAGCTGGCGCAGATCGCGGGCCGCGCCGGGCGCTACCGCCAGAACGGCAGCTTCGGCGTCACGGGCGAGGCGCAGCCGTTCGAGTCCGAGGTCGTGGAGGCGATCGAGAACCACCGCTTCCGGCCGGTGCCGCGGCTCTACTGGCGGAACGGCGACCTTCGCTTCGGCAGCGTGCCGCAGCTCGTCGCGGGGCTCGAGGCGGCGCCGGACGACCGGAACCTGATGCGCGGGCGAGACGCCGACGACCTGGCGGCGCTCCGCATGCTCTGGAACGACCCGGAGATTGCCGTGCTGGCCGAGGGCGGCACCCGCGTGCGCCTGCTCTGGGACGTCTGCCAGATCCCGGACTTCCGCAACACCGTCGACGCCGACCACGTGGCGCTCTTGGGCCGCATTTACCGGTTCCTGCTCGAGCCCGCCGGCGTTATACCCTCGGACTGGCTGGCAGGGCAGGTCCGCCGGCTCGACCGGGTTGACGGCGACATTGACACCCTTTCGAAGCGACTGTCCTACATCCGCACCTGGACCTATGTGGCGAACCGCGGCACCTGGGTCGGCGATCCGGCGCACTGGCGCGGCACGACGCGCGAGGTCGAGGACCGCCTCTCGGATGCGCTGCACCAGCGGCTGACACAACGATTTGTCGACCGGCGCACGTCCGTGCTGATGCGCCGTCTGAAGCAGAAGGAGCGGCTCGTGGCCGAAGTGAACGACAAGGGCGAGGTCGCGGTCGAGGGCGAGTATGTCGGCCGGCTCGACGGCTTTCGCTTCACCGTGGACGAGACGGCGGCGGGCGAGGAGGTGCGCACGCTCCGCACGGCCTCGCTCGAGGGCCTCAGGGCCGAGCTCGCGCGCCGCGCCGACAAGCTCTACCTCAGCCCTGACGGCGAGATCGAGCTGACCGAGCAGGGCGGCCTGATGTGGGGCACCGACGCGATCGGCCGGCTCGAGAAGGGCGACGGGCCGCTCGCCCCGAAGGTCCGCGTCTTCGTCGACGACATGGCCGAGGCGGCGGTCACGGAGAAGGTCGAGCGCCGGCTCGGCCACTGGGTGCAGCGGCGGATCGCGGCGCTGTTCGAGCCGATGCTGAAGATGCGCGACGACGAGGCCGTGACGGGCCTCGCGCGCGGCGTCGCCTTCCAGCTCGCGGAGGCGATGGGCATCCTGCCGCGCCGCCAGATCGCCGACGACGTCAAGCAGCTCGGCCAGGAGGAGCGCGCGCTTCTCCGCAAGCACGGCGTGCGCTTCGGCCAGTACTCGGTCTTCATGCCGGCGCTCCTGAAGCCGGCGCCGACGCGGATGCGGCTGATCCTCTGGGCGCTCTGGCAGGGGCTCGACGAGTTCCCCGAGGCGCCGCCGGCGGGGCACGTGACGGTCCCGGCCGACCGCGGCGCGCCGCAGGGCTACTACGAGAAGGCGGGCTACCGCCTCTGCGGCAGCCGGGCGGTCCGCATCGACATGCTCGAACGGCTGGCCGACATGATCCGGCCGATGGACAGCCGCGCGGGCTTCGAGGCGACGCCCGACATGCTGTCGATCACCGGCGCGACGCTCGAGCAGTTCGCCGAGATCATGAAGGGCCTCGGCTACGACGCCGCGCGGGGCGAGCGGCCGAAACCGCTGCGCGAGAAGCCGGCCGAGGCCACCGGGGCCGAGACGCCGCCCGCAGACGGAGAAGCCCCCGCGGAGGATGCGCCGGCTGCCGAGGCGAGCGCCGAGGTCCCGACCGAGGGCGCGGCGGACGCTCCCGAAGGCGCGCCCGCGACCGCGGCGGCAGAGCCGGCCGCGGACGAGGCGGCAGACGGCGCCACCGGGGAGGCTCCCGCAGAGGCGGCCTCGCCCGGCGGGGCGGCCGCCGGGAGCGACACCGCCTCCGCCGCTCCGGCTCCGGACGTCGAGGCTGGCGAGCCGGACCGGACGGAAGCCACCCGGCCGGCGGGCGAGCCCGAGACCGAGGTCTTCTACACCTTCACCTACACCCCGCGGCGGCATCAGCAGGGGCGCCGCCGGGCGGGCGAGGGGCCCGAGCGCGGCCGCGGACCGGGCGCCGAGCGCCGCGCCAGGGGCGGCGCGGACAAGGGGCCGAAGTCCCGGCGCGGCCCGAAGCGCGGCGACAAGGCCGACCAGAAGTCCGACCAGAAGCCCGACCAGAAGCCCCAGCATGCGCCGAAGCCGCGGCGCGAGGACCGGCCGGTTGATCCGGACAGCCCCTTCGCCGTGCTCCAGAAGCTCAAGGAACGCTGACGCTTGGCGGAGCCGGCGGCGAAGCTGAGGGTCGACAAGTGGCTCTGGCAGGCGCGCTTCTTCAAGTCGCGGGGCCTCGCCGGCGAGGTCGCGGCCTCGGGCCGGCTCCGCGTCAACGGCACCCATGTCGACAAGCCCGCGCACGGCGTCCGCCCGGGCGACGTGCTGACCTTCCCCCAGGGCCGCAGCATCCGGGTGATCCGGGTCGAGGCGCTGGGGTTCCGCCGCGGCCCGGCGGCGGAGGCGGCGACGCTCTACTCCGACCTCGACCCGCCGGCCCCGCCCGCGGGGAGGGACGCGCCCCAGCCGGCCACCGCCCAGCGCGAGCCCGGGCAGGGCCGGCCGACGAAGCGCGAGCGGCGCAAAATCGACGCGATCCGCCGCCCGCCGCCTTGAAGCCGCCGGTGGCGCTGCATAAGACAGGCCCGAGCGCACGGACGGGATCCCGCAGACATGACCTATGTCGTCACCGACGCCTGCATCCGGTGCAAGTACACCGACTGCGTCGAGGTCTGCCCCGTCGACTGCTTCTACGAGGGCGAGAACATGCTCGTCATCCACCCCGACGAGTGCATCGACTGCGGGGTGTGCGAGCCGGAGTGCCCGGTCGACGCGATCCGCCCGGACACCGAGGCGGGCATGGAGGAGTGGGTCACCTTCAACCAGAAGTGGTCCGAAGCCTGGCCCAACATCACCGTCAAGAAGGACGCGCCGCCGGACGCCGAGAAGTACGACGACGAATCGGGCAAGCTCGAGAAGTATTTTTCGGAAAAGCCGGGCGAGGGCGACTGACGCCCGGACGCCGCGCGCCCGCACCCTCTCCGCGTCAGATCAGCGCAGAATCGTACGAATCTGCCACCCCTGGGTCAACGCCGGGCGTGTCAATCCCCGTCCGGACGTAGAAATCCGGGCAGGAGTGTGTTATATAATTGTCGCAGACACCGAAGTGCTCCGCCCGCTTTCGAACCGGGCCGGGCGTGGAGCACGAAGACCGAAAAACACCGATCCTGCTGAGTGTGCAGCGCAGGACGGATATTTTGTCCCCGGACGGCGCCCGGCGCGGACGGGCATGGAGAGGCGGAGAAAAGATGGCAAAGAAGTCCACCCAGGGGTCGGCCGAGTTCCGTGCCAACGATTACGTGGTCTACCCGGCGCACGGTGTGGGACGGATCACCCGCGTCGAGGAGCAGGAGGTGGCGGGCACGCACATGGAGCTCTTCGTCATCTCGTTCGAGAAGGACAAGATGACCCTCCGCGTGCCGACCGCGAAGGCCTCCTCGATCGGCATGCGCTCGCTCGCGACCCCCGATCTCGTCGCCAAGGCGCTGCACACGCTCAAGGGCCGCGCCAAGGTCAAGCGCGCGATGTGGTCGCGCCGGGCGCAGGAGTACGAGCAGAAGATCCATTCGGGCGACCTGATCTCGATCGCCGAGGTCGTGCGCGACCTCTACCGCGCCGACGACCAGCCGGAGCAGTCCTATTCCGAGCGCCAGCTCTACGAGGCCGCGCTCGAGCGGCTGACCCGCGAGGTCGCCGCGGTCGAGCGCCTCGACGAGAAGAAGGCCGCCGCCAAGGTCGACGCCGTCCTCGAGGCCAAGGCCGCCTGAGCCCCGGGGCAGACGCCAGCGTTCCAGCCGCCCGCCGGGTCCGCCCGGCGGGCGGTCTCTTCTTCGGCAGCGTCATCCGCCGGCGGGGATGCGCATGGACGCGCGCGGCGACTTCAGCCCCGCAGGGCGGGCTTCAGCCCGCCAGGGCACCGCCCGCCGCGCAGAGCCGACCCGTCGGCGGGCTGCAGCTCGCCCTGGGCGGCGCCGTCATCCTGCCTGGAAGTAGCGCTCGAGGATCTTCCGATAAATCACCGCCAGCGCTCGCACATCCTCCTCCGGCACGCGCTCGTCGGTCTGGTGCATGCCGCGGCCGACGAGGCCGAGCTCGAGCACCGGGCACATGTCGCGCACGAAGCGGGCGTCCGAGGTTCCGCCGCCGGTCGTCAGCGCCGGGCGCCCGAACCCCTCCGCCTCCAGCACGTCCGAGACGAGGTCGGTGAACGGCCCCGGCGGCGTCAGGAAGCTCTCGCCCGAGACCTGCCAGTCCAGCCGGTGCCCGGCGTCGTCGCGGGCGCACTCCTCGGCCACGATCTCCCCGGCCCAGGCGGCAAGGCTGTCGCTCGTGTGCCGGTCGTTGAAGCGGATGTTGAAGACCGCGCGCCCCTCCGCCGGGATCACGTTGTTCGCGGGGTTGCCGACGTCGATCGAGGTCAGCGCCAGCGTCGAGGGCTGGAAGTGCTCGCTGCCCCGGTCGAGCTCGGCCTCCGCCAGCCGCACGCAGATGCGCGCGAGCACGGGCAGGGGGTTCAGCGCGCTCTCCGGGTAGGCGCTGTGCCCCTGCCGGCCCGTGACGGCCAGATAGCCGGTGGCCGAGCCGCGCCGCCCGATCTTGACCGTGTCGCCGAGACGCTCCGCCGCCGTCGGCTCGCCGACGATGCAGACATCGGCCTGCTCGCCGTTGGCGCGCATCCAGTCGAGGATCGCCGCGGTGCCGTCCACGGCCTCCCCCTCCTCGTCGCCGGTCACGAGCAGCGCGATCGAGCCCGCGGGCGGCGCCTCGTCGACCAGCGCCGCCGCGGCCGCGACGAAGGCCGCGACCCCCGATTTCATGTCGACCGAGCCCCGGCCCCAGATGTGGCCGTCGGCGGCCTCGGCGCCGAAGGGCGGGTGCGTCCAGGCGGCGGCGTCGCCGGCCGGCACGACGTCGGTGTGGCCGTTGAAGGCGAACACCGGCGCCGCGTCGCCCCAGCGGGCATAAAGGTTCTCGACCCCGCCGCGGCTGATGCGCGTGCAGCGAAAGCCGAGCGGGGTCAGCCGCTCCTCGATCAGCCGCAGCGCGCCCCCTTCCTCGGGGGTGACGGAGGGGCAGCGCACCAGCGCCGCGGTCAGCTCCACAGGGTCGATCGGGGCGGTCATGACGTCTCCTCGGTGAAATGCTCGACGCTCGCGACGATGACGGCGTTCTCGGCCCGGGCGCGGGCGATCAGGGCGCGTTCCTCCTCGCCGATCTCGATGCCGTCGGGATCGGAGCCGGTGCCGTAGCTCTCGACCTCGAGCGGGCTGAGGCCGGCCTGGCGGAGCACGGCCACGGTCTCGTCGACCGCGTTCTTCTCGTCCCGCCCGGCGGCGTAGCAGAGGAAGGCGGCGCCGGTCGCGTCGTCGGGCAGCCCGTCGCCCTCGCGCCGCCCGACCTCGACCAGCAGGATGAAGACCTCTTCCTCAGGCACGCAACAGCTCGTTGATCGAGGTCTTGGCGCGCGTGCGCTCGTCGACCCGCTTGACGATCACGGCGCAGTAGAGGCCGGGGCCGGGCGAGCCGTCGGGCAGCGCCTTGCCCGGCATCGTGCCGGGGACGACGACCGAAAACGGCGGGACCTCGCCCAGATGCGTCTCTCCGGTCGTGCGGTCGACGATCCGGGTCGAGGCGCCGATGTAGACGCCCATCGACAGCACCGAGCCCTCGCGCACGATCACGCCCTCGGCGACCTCGGCGCGGGCGCCGATGAAGCAGGTGTTCTCGATCACGACCGGGTTCGCCTGCAACGGCTCGAGCACGCCGCCGATGCCGGCGCCGCCCGAGATGTGGACGTTCCGGCCGATCTGCGCGCACGAGCCGACCGTCGCCCAGGTGTCGATCATCGTGCCGCTGTCCACATGGGCGCCGAGGTTGACGAAGGAGGGCATCAGCACGACGCCCGGCGCGATGTAGGCCGAGTGGCGGACGACGCAGTGCGGCACCGCGCGGAAGCCCGCCTCGCGCCACTCGGCCTCGCCCCAGCCGGCGAACTTGGACGGCACCTTGTCCCACCAGGTGGCCCCCCCGGGGCCGCCCCCGATCGGCGTCATGTCGTTCAGGCGAAAGCTCAGCAGCACCGCCTTCTTGGCCCACTGGTTGACGGTCCAGGCGCCGTCGTCCTGCCGCTCGGCCACCCTCAGCCTGCCCCGGTCGAGCGCGTCGAGCGCCGCGTCGACCGCGTCCCGCACCGCGCCGGTGGTCGAGCCGGACAGGCCGTCCCGATCCTCCCAGGCGTCTTCGATCGTGGTCTCGAGCTGGCCCAGGCCCATCCTCGCGTCTCCTCCGGCTGATCGGTCGGCCCCGACTGATAGGGAGAAGGCCGCCCCGACGCAATTGCCGGGCGCGATCGCCGGGCCGCGCCGCCGTCGGACGATTGCAGCGGAGGCCGCCGCGCCTTAGGTGAAGGGACCGTCAACGCAGCACCGGAGCCAGGCCGCGTGAAAGACCACGAGCGCGAGCGCAGATCGGTATTCCGCTCGGCCGAGCGGGACGCCGACGCGGCCGAGCGGACCCCGCAGACGCCGCAGACGCAGGCGCCGGCCTACCGGCTCGCCTACACCGACCTCGATTTCCTCGAGCGCGACGAGCTGCGCCCCGTCCGCCTGCAGCTCGAGCTGATGAAGCCGCAGCTGATCATGGAGGACCACGGCATCGAGTCGACCGTCGTCTTCTTCGGCGGTGCCCGCATCCCGCCGCCGGAGCTTCGCGAGACGGCGCGCACCGAGACGCAGGCCGGGCTCACGAAGTACTACGAGGAGGCGCGCAAGCTCGGCCGCCTGGTCGGCGAGGAGAGCGTGCGCCGCTACGGCCGGCAGTACGTGGTCGCGACCGGCGGCGGCCCGGGCGTGATGGAGGCCGCGAACATGGGCGCGCACGAGGCCGGGGCGCCGTCGCTCGGCCTCAACATCGTGGTCGAGCACGAGCAGGCGCCGAACGCCTACGTCACGCCGGCCTTCAGCTTCAACTTCCACTATTTCGGCATCCGCAAGATGCATTTCCTGATGCGCGCCAAGGCTGTGGCGGTGTTCCCGGGCGGCTTCGGCACGCTCGACGAGCTGTTCGAGACGCTGACGCTGATCCAGACCCGGCGGATGGAGCGCGTGCCGGTGCTGCTGTTCGGCCGCGACTTCTGGACCCGGATCGTCGACTGGGAGGCTCTGGCCGATGCCGGCACGATCGCCGCCACCGACCTCGAGCTGTTCCACATGGTCGAGACCGCCGAGGAGGGCTGGGCGATCCTGAAGCCCGCGATCGACGCCGAGGACTGAGCGGCGCCGCCGCCGCGCCAGCGGCGAGGCATCCGGGACGGGCCAGCGAGCTCGGCGGAATCGCGGCTGGTCGCCGCGATGAGTCCTGCGGGGTTTCGGCTTGGCGGGGTGTGTCCCGGAGCGGCTGGTTCAGGGATGCCTGGCGGGAGGCGCATTTGCTGGGGAGAAGCCCCGGGGGGCTTCAGGTCGAGCGTTCGCCACGGTCCGGGCCGCGTCAAGGGCAAGCCCGGCTTCGCCGGGTCGCGTGCCGCGACCCTTGACCCGGCCCGGACCGTGGCCCGCAGGCTGCCGGAGAGCCTGGTCAGATGCGGCTCAGGACCTCGAGCGCCTCGGCGTGCACGCGGGGGTCGCCGGCGGCGATCGCGCGCCCGCCCCAGCGGCAGTCGCCGCCTTGCCAGTCGGTGACGATGCCGCCGGCGGCGCGCACGAGCGCGCCCGGCGCCGCGATGTCGTAGGCCTCGAGCCCCGCCTCGATCACCAGGTCCGCGTGGCCGGCCGCGACCATCGCGTAGCCGTAGCAGTCGGTGCCGTAGCGGGTCAGCCGGCAGCGCCGGCTGACGGCCGAGAAGCCCTCGAACTCGGGCGGCGCGAACATCCCGGGCGCGGTCGAGAGCAGCACCGCCGCGCCGAGCGTCGCGCAGGGGCGGACCCGGAGCGCGCGCCGCGCGCCCCCGCGCGCGAGCCACGCCTCGTCGCCGGACGGCCCGAGCCGCGCCCCGAACCGCTCGCCGATATAGGGCTGGTCCACGATCCCGAGGCGCGTCGCGTGGCCGTCGTCGAGGGCGATCAGCACCCCCCAGGTCGGCAGCCCCGCGATGAAGGAGCGCGTGCCGTCGATCGGGTCGATGACCCAGGTGAGCCCGCTCGTCCCGGCC
>DATKCY010000265.1:0-10160 GCA_035512995.1 Thermohalobaculum sp. | reverse complement strand
CCCTGGCCGCGCCCGCGGCGGAGCTCGGCGAGGCCGGGGCCGTGGCCGCCGGCATCGACCGCCTGGTGGCAGGGGCGCGCGAGGCCGGGAGCCCGCCGTCGAGCGTGCGGGGCGAGGTCTGCGCGCTCCTCGCCGAGACGCTCGCGAAGGGCCGCGCCCGCATCGCGGCGGCGCTGGAGGCCGAGCCACGCGCCGGTCTCCGCGCCGCGCGCGCATACGCCCATGTCACCGACCTCGCCGTCACCGGCGCCTGGCACTACGCGGCCCGCCACCTGCACCCGCTGGTCGTGCGCACGACGTCCGAGCACCTGGCCGTCGGCGCCGTCGGCGGCTACGGGCGCGGCGAGATGGCGCCGTACTCTGACGTCGATCTGCTGTTCCTGATGCCCTACCGGCAGACGGCCTGGGGCGAGAGCCTGGTCGAGACGATGCTCTACCTGCTCTGGGACCTGAAGCTGAAGGTCGGGCACTCGGTCCGCTCGATCGCGGACTGCATCCGCCTCGGCCAGCAGGACACGACGATCCGGACCGCGCTGCTCGAGCTCCGCTTCCTCGCCGGCGACGCCGGGCCGTTCGACCAGCTCCGCCAGCAGCTCCGGACGAAGCTGTTCGCGAAGACGGCGCCCGAGTTCGTCGAGGCCAAGCTCGCCGAGCGCGAGGGGCGCCACGCCCGCCACGGCGGCTCGCGCTACCTGCTCGAGCCGAACGTCAAGGAGTCGAAGGGGGGCCTGCGCGACCTGCAGACGCTGCACTGGATCGCCCGCTACATCTACGGGATCGACACGGCGTGGGAGCTGGTCGACAAGGGCGTCTACGAGCAGGACGAGGTCAGCCGCTTCGCCGAGGCGGGCAAGTTCATCTGGGCCGTGCGCTGCCACCTGCACATGCTGGCGGACCGGGCGCAGGAGCGGCTCACCTTCGACCGCCAGGTCGAGATCGCGGAGCGCATGGGGTTCTCGGAGCACGACGGCCGGATGGCGGTCGAGCACTTCATGCACGCCTATTTCCGCCACGCGAAGAACGTGGGCGACCTGACCCGCATCTTCTCGGCCGCGCTCGAGGCGCAGCACGCGAAGAGGCCGCCGCGGCTGTCCACGCTGCTCCGCGCGCTCAGCTTCCGCAGCGGGCGCGACGAGGCCGGGCCCTTCAGCGTGCGCGACGGCCGGCTGACGGTGTCGGGCCCCGAGGTCTTCGCCGCCGATCCGGTCAACCTGCTTCGCCTGTTCCACCAGGCGGCCCGGCTGGATGCGCATATCCACCCGTCGGCCATGCGGCTGGTGACCCAGAGCCTCGACCTGATCGACGACCGGCTGCGCGCGGACCCGGAGGCCAACAGCCTGTTCCTCGAGATGCTGACCGACCGCCGCAACGGCCACTGGCTCATGCGCCGGATGAACGAGACCGACGTGCTCGGCCGCTTCGTCCCCGACTTCGGCCGCGTCGTCTGCATGATGCAGTTCAACATGTACCACCACTACACGGTGGACGAGCACACGCTGCAGGCGATCGAGGTGCTGAACCGGATCGACCAGCTCGAGGCCGAGGACGACCACCCGGCCGCGACCGAGATCCTGCGCGGCAACGTCAACCGCCGGGTCCTCTACGTCGCGCTCTTCCTGCACGATGTCGGCAAGGGGGCGGGGCGCGACCACTCGGAGGTCGGTGCCGAGGTCGCCCTGCGCCTCTGCCCGCGCCTCGGCCTCGATGCCGCCGAGACCGAGACCGTCGCCTGGCTCGTGCGCCACCACCTGCTGATGTCGGACGTGGCGCAGAAGCGCGACATCACCGATCCGCGCACGGTGCGCGACTTCGCGCGGGCCGTGCAGAGCCCGGAGCGGCTGCGCCTGCTGCTGGTCCTGACCGTCTGCGACATCCGCGGCGTCGGCCCCGGCGTCTGGAACAACTGGAAGGCGCAGCTCCTCCGCCATCTCTACGGCGAGACGCGCGAGCGGCTGACGGGATCGGCCGAGACGCCGAGCAACGCGGCCCGCGTCGAGGAGGCGAAGGAGGCGCTGGCCGCCCGGCTGTCCGACTGGGGCGGGGAGGAGCGCGCGCGCGAGCTCGCGCGCCACTATCCCGGCTACTGGCTCGGGCTCGACACCGAGACGCAGGAGATCTTCGCCCGCATGGCCCGCGGCTCGGACCCGGCGGGCCTGACCACCCGCTTCCGCGCCGATGCCGAGAACGACGTGACCGAGGCCTGCCTCTATCTCGGCGACCATCCGGGCGTCTTCAGCCGCATGGCCGGCGCCTTCGCGCTGGCGGGCGCCAACACGGTCGACGCGCGCACCTACACCACCACCGACGGCATGGTCTGCACCGTCTTCTGGATCCAGGACGCGGAGGGCAAGCCGTTCGACGAATCGCGGCTCGAGCGGCTGAGGCGCACGATCGAGCGGACGATCCGGGGCGAGGTCGTGCCCCGCGTCGCGCTGGCGGAGAGGCGGCGCGAGCCGGCGCGCGAGCGCCCCTTCACCGTGCCGACCCGCATCCTGTTCGACAACGAGGCGTCCGAGATCTACACGGTGATCGAGGTCAACGCGCGCGATCGGCTGGGCCTGCTCCACGTGCTGACGCGCACGCTGACCGGGCTCAACATCAACATCTTCTCCGCGATCATCGCCACCTACGGCGCGGAGGCGGTCGACGTGTTCTACGTCAAGGACCTGTTCGGCCTGAAGATCCGCTCGCAGTCGAAGCGGGATCAGATCCGGCGCCGGCTGACCGAGGAGATCGAGGGCTTCGCGACGGCGGGCGGCGGATGAGGCCGGGGATCTCTCGCTCGGCCGCCCGATCCTCCCCCCCTCCCCGGCCCTCGAGGCGGCCGGACGCTCCACCGGCGCGTCGTCCCCTGATCCGCCGGCAGGCGTCGGGCCATGCGGCCGGCTCCGGCGCCCCGGACGGCGCCTGCCGCCGCCGGCCCGGAGGCGAAGCCCCCGGCGGCAGCGCGATGTGCGGGGGCCCGCCGGCCCCTCCCTGCGATACGAGGGGTCGGGGAGGGGCCTGCCCCGGGCGCCGCCGATGAGCGTCGCGCCGATCCGCCTTTTCCGCAGCTTCGCGACGGTCGGCGGCTGGACGATGGCGAGCCGGGTGCTCGGCTTCGCGCGCGACATCATGATCGCGGCGCTGCTCGGCACCGGTGCCGTCGCCGAGGCCTTCTTCGTCGCCTTCCGCCTGCCCAACATGTTCCGCCGCTTCTTCGCCGAGGGCGCGTTCAACACGGCCTTCGTGCCGATGTTCGCCAAGCGGCTCGAGGGCGACGGCCCGGACGAGGCGCGCGCGTTCGCCGAGCAGGCGATGGCCGCGCTCGCCTCGGCGCTCCTGGCGCTGACGCTGGTCGCCCAGCTCGCGATGCCGTGGTTCGTGCTGGCTCTCGCCTCGGGCCTCGACGAGGAGCGGTTCGACCTCGCCGTCGTCTTCAGCCGGATCTGCTTTCCCTACGTCCTCTTCGTCTCGCTCGCGGCGCTCTTCTCGGGCGTGCTGAACAGCTTCGGCCGGTTCGCGGCCGCCGCGGCGGCGCCGGTGCTGCTGAACGTCGTGCTGATCGGCGCGATGACGCTCGCCTGGGCCGCGGACTGGGCAGTCGGCTGGACGCTCGCCTGGGCGACCTTCTTCGGCGGCATCGCGCAGCTCGCGCTCGTGGTCCTGGCGGCGCGCCGGATCGGGATGCGGCTCAGGCCCCGGCTGCCGCGGCTGACGCCGGAGGTGCGCCGGCTGATCGCCATCGGCGTGCCGGCAGCGCTCGCGGGCGGGGTCATGCAGATCAACCTCGTCGTCGGGACCCAGGTCGCGAGCTATTTCGACGGCGCCGTCGGCTGGCTCTGGTACGCCGACCGCGTCTACCAGCTTCCGCTCGGCGTCGTCGGCATCGCGATCGGCGTCGTGCTGCTGCCCGAGCTGTCGCGGCGGCTCCGCGCCGAGGACACCGTGTCGGCGCGCGCGGCGATGAACCGCGCGACCGAGTTCTGCCTGATCCTGACGATCCCCGCGACGGTCGCGCTGCTGGCGGTGCCGGAGGCCATCACGGCCGGCCTGTTCCAGCGCGGCGCCTTCGACGCGTCGGACACGCAAGCGACCGCGCTCGCGCTCCGCATCTACGCGCTCGGCCTGCCGGCCTTCGTGCTGCAGAAGATCCTGCAGCCGGCCTTCTTCGCCCGCGAGGACACGACGTCGCCGTTCCGCTACGCGCTGGTCGGCATGGTCGTGAACCTGGTGCTCGCGGTCGCCCTCGCGCCGCTGATCGGCTGGGTGGCGGCCGCGGTCGGCGCGACCGCGGCGGCGTGGACGATGGTGCTCCTGCTCCACCGCGGCGCGCGGCAGTTCGGCGAGAGCGCGCAGGCCGACGAGCGGCTCGCCGCGCGCTGGCCACGGATCGTCGGTGCGGCGCTGGTGATGGGCGCCGCGATCTGGCTGATGGCGCTCGCCGCGGTCCGCTATGCCCCCGACTGGCCGGTCGCCGGGCTCGCCGCGGTCGTGCTCGTCGGCATGGGGGTCTACACCGCCGCCGCGGCCCTGCTCGGCGCCTTCCGCGTCGCCGAGATCCGCGCCGCGATGCGCCGCCCGAGGACCTGACCGAGCGCTCGCCCGCGCCCCGTTCCGGACCGGGGCGACAATTGCGGGGAACCCGCAGCGCAGCGGCCTGGCCCGGCCGCCGGTCAGAACGGCAGCCTGATCCGCCGCGGCGGCCAGGCGAGGGCGAGCAGCCAGCCGGCGACGAAGCCGCCAAGATGCGCCTCCCAGGCGAGCAGGCCGCCGAGGCCGAAGTCGAGCACGGCGTTGATCGCGACGAGGCCGGCGATCCGGTACCAGATCGGGCTCCGCGACAGCCCGCGCCGGGCGAGCGCCCGCTCCTGCCAGGCCGTGACCATGCCGAGAAAGCCGAAGACCGCGCCCGAGGCGCCGACCAGCGCCCCCCCTACATCGGCGATGAGGCCGAAGGTCACGGCCCCGGCGGCCGAGCAGAGGGCGAAGGTCAGGACGAGCCGCAGGGGCCCGATCCCCTGCGTGATCGCGTGCCCAAGGCCGAGAAAGGCCGCCATGTTGAGCCCCAGATGCAGCCAGCCCGCGTGCAGGAAGGCATAGGTCACGGTGGAGACCGCGACCCTCCCGACGCCGCCGCCCCCGGCCAGCGCATGCTCGAACAGGGCGTCGTAGAAGGCGAGGAGGCCGAGCCAGTCGACCCATGCCGCGGGCACGGCCCCTGCCGCCGCGAGCTGCTGCAGCCCCTCGAACGCGCAGGTGACCGCGAGCACGATCCAGAGCACGGGATGCACCGGCGCGCGCTCCGGCCCCGGCCCGCGGGCGCGGCCGGTCGGTTCGCGCCGGGGAACGCGGGGCGGTTCGTCCATTCGCATGGAGGCGAGGCTTAGCCCGCGGATGCCCGCCGCGCCAGCCCGCGCCGCTTGACGCGCTGCGGCCCCTCGCCCCATAGAAGCGCCCGACCCGCCCCGACCCGCCCGACCGACAAGCCCGGAGCCCCATGACCGACCCCCGCCATACTCCGCGCGTCTTCTCCGGCGTGCAGCCGACGGGTGCGCTGACGCTCGGCAACTATCTCGGCGCCATCCGCCGCTTCGTCGAGCTGCAGGAGCGGGAGATGGAGACGATCTACTGCGTCGTCGACCTGCACGCGATCACGCTCTGGCAGGAGCCGGCGGAGCTTGCCCGGGCGACGCGGGCCGTCACCGCCGCCTTCCTCGCCGCGGGCCTCGACCCGGCGCGCTCGATCATCTTCAACCAGTCCCAGGTCGCGGCGCATGCCGAGCTCGGCTGGATCTTCAACTGCGTCGTCCGCCTCGGCTGGCTGAACCGGATGACCCAGTTCAAGGACAAGGCCGGCAAGAACCGCGAGAACGCCTCGGCCGGGCTCTACGTCTACCCCGCGCTGATGGCGGCCGACATCCTGGCTTATCGCGGCACCCACGTGCCGGTCGGCGAGGACCAGAAGCAGCATCTCGAGCTCGCCCGCGACATCGCGATGAAGTTCAACAACGATTTCGGGGTGCCCGACTTCTTCCCCCTGCCCGAGCCGCTGATCGAGGGGCCGGCGCCCAGGGTCATGTCGCTCCGCGACGGCACCAGGAAGATGTCGAAGTCCGATCCCTCCGACATGAGCCGGATCAACCTGACCGACGACGCCGACGCGATCGCGCAGAAGTTCCGCAAGGCACGGACCGACCCCGAGCCGCTGCCCGAGACGCCGGAGGGCCTGGGCGAACGGCCGGAGGCGCGCAATCTCGTCGGCATCTACGCCGCGCTCGCCGGGCAGACCCAGGCCGAGGTGCTGGCCGAGTTCGCGGGCCAGGGTTTCGCCGAGTTCAAGCCCCGCCTCGCCGACCTCGCGATCGCGAGCCTCGGCCCGCTGACCGCCGAGATGAACCGCCTGCTGGCGGACCCCGCCGAGATCGACCGCATCCTCGCCGACGGCGCCGGGCGTGCGCGGGCGATCGCCAGGCCGATCCTCGAGGAGACGTATCGCACGGTGGGCTTCGTCGGCCGTCCGGGCTGAGGTTGCTTCCATCCCTCTCGCAGCCCCGGCCCCGAGACGGGGCGCTTGCCCGGCGGCGCCCCGTCAGGCCTCGTGCTCGAGCTTGGCGATCAGGCGCTCGATCATGCCGAGGCAGAGGTCGAGCTGCTCGTGGCTCACGAACTCGTCGGGCTTGTGCGCCTGGGCGATCGAGCCCGGGCCGCAGACGACGGTTGGGATGCCGATCTCCTGGAACAGCCCCGCCTCGGTGCCGAAGGAGACGAGGCCGGTGTCGGTCCCGCCGGTCAGTTCGGCCGCGATCGCCACGGCCTCGCTGTCGGGCATCGGCGAGAGCCCCGAGACCTCGCCTATCGTGCGCGTGACGATGCCCGCCGCCGGATCGACCGCGCGCATCCGCGGGATCAGCTCGCGCTCGGCATAGTCCTCCATGTGCCGGCTGACGTGGCGGGCGTCGCGGCCGTTGGCGGGCCGGAACTCCCAGTCGACCTGGCACAGGTTGGCGATGACGTTGTGCGCGATGCCCCCCGCCACGCGCCCGACCGAGATCGTGGTCCAGGGCGGCTCGAAGCGGCTTTCCCGGGGCGGGTTCGCCTTCAGCTCCTCGCCGAGGCGCAAGAGCTCGCTCACGTAGTGCACCGCGTACTCGACGGCGTTGACGCCGAGCTCGGGGCGCGAGCCGTGGCCCTCGAGCCCGGAGAACTCGGTCGAGTACTCGTGGCAGCCCTTGTGCCCCTCGATCACGCGCATGCTCGTCGGCTCGCCGATGATGCAGGCGCGCGGCCTGCGGCCCGTCCGCTCCAGCTCCGCCAGCATCACGCGCGCACCGAGGCAGCCGATCTCCTCGTCATAGGTGAACGACAGGTGCAGCGGGCGCTTGAGGTCGGCCTCGGCGGCGGCAGGGGCCAGCGCCAGCGCGCAGGCCAGGAACCCCTTCATGTCGCAGGCGCCGCGGCCGTACATGTTGGTGCCGTCGTCGTGGGCGAGGAACGGGTCGGTCGACCAGTCCTGTCCCTCGACCGGCACGACGTCGGTGTGGCCCGACAGGATCACGCCGCCGTCGATGTCGGGGCCGATGGTCGCGAACAGGTTCGCCTTGCCGCCGGTCTCGTCGCGCGTGAGCTCGAGCCGGGCGCCGAGACGCCCGAGCACCTCCTGCACATAGAGGATGAGCTCGACATTGCCGTCGGCCGAGATGGTCGGGAAGGCGATCAGTTCGGAGAGCGCGGCGCGCGCCCGCGTCAGCGGAGTGTCCTCCAGCACCTCCAGCAACGTTTCGGTCATGATCGCGTCCCTCTGCCGCGGACCGGTCGAGGGAAAGGCGAAAGCAGGGGCCGAGGCAAGGAAAAATTCAGGTCTCGCTCTCGCCCTGCCGGCTGCCGAACTCGAGCGCGCGGCGGATCAGGCCGCGGTCCTCCCACTCGCCCTCGCCGATCCGCTCCGAGCGCTCGAGGTCTTCCTCGAAGTGCCGGTCCATCAGCCCCGTGAAGTCCGGATCGAGCACGTTGACCGCGATCTCGTCGTCCTTGGCGACCGAGCGGTGGTTGAAGTTCGCCGAGCCGATGCTCGCGAGCTCGCCGTCCACCGTCAGGAGCTTGTTGTGGTACATCGTCGGCTGGTAGCGCCAGAAGCGGACGCCGCCCTCGATCAGCGCGCCGATGTCCTCGGAGCCCGCGAGCTCGGACACGCGCTTGTCGTTGTACGGGCCCGGGATCAGGATATCGACCTCGACGCCGCGCGCCCGCGCCTCGAGCAGGCGCTCGGTGGTGTCGGAGGTCGGCGAGAAATAGGCGGTCGCGATGCGGATGCGCCGCTCGGCAAGACCGATCAGCGCGTCGTGCAGCGACGCGATCGGGCTCCGCCCGACCGAGGCGCTGGCCGGGATGACCTGCATCTCGACCGACCCCGGCCGCCCCGGATCGGTCAGCCGGGCGAGCGCCGGGCCGACCGACAGCTCGCGCTCCATCCAGTCCTCGTAGAACGCGCCGCGGAGGCCCATCACCGCCGGACCGCGGATGCGGAAATGCGTGTCCCGCCAGTGCTTCGGGTCCTGGGCGTCGCCCTCCCACTCGGACGCGATGCCGACGCCGCCGGTGAAGCCGACGACGCCGTCGCAGATCAGCACCTTGCGGTGCGTGCGGTTGTCGGTCTGCCAGACGTGGAGGCGCGGGATCGGCCGGAACCAGCGCACCTCGACGCCCGCCTCCTCCATCCGCTCGAGCAGCTCGGCGCTCATCGGCCGCGCGCCGAAGCCGTCGAGCATCGTCATGACCTCGACCCCGGCGCGCGCCCGCTCGCTCAGCGCCTCGACGAATTTTTCCGCGACGTCGCCGGTCCAGTAGACGAAGGTCAGGAACTCGACGCGGTGCTCGGCCGCGGCGATCGCCTCGAGCATCGGCGGGAAGATCTCGTCGCCGTTGCGGAAGGCCTCGATCGCGTTGCCCGAGGTGAAGGGAATGCCCAGCACCGTCTCGAGCCCGAGGCGCAGTCGTTCGCGCACGGGCAGCGCGGCGGAGCGGTCGTTGTCTGGGACGTCCTGCGGCACCGGGCCCTCCACCATCTGGCACCCGCGGAAGAGTATTGCGGCGAGAGCCCTCCTCAAGGCCGGGGAACGCCTGCGCGCCCGCGCCGGACCGCCGGACGACGCGGGAGGAGACGGCGGGCGGCGACACGAGCCGCTTCTTCAAGGTCGTGCAGCGCTGGGACGGGGCGCTTCCCCCCGAATCCTGCCTCTCCGTGTCATATAGGGATTCCTTGTTAAGGAATTCTCTGCTACCCTCTGTCAAAACACACAAAAAATCGATCAGGCAGATGAGTGGGGCAGGTCTATGGACGGAACAGGCAAGGGACTGACGCGGCGGACTCTGTTGCAGGCAGGCGCGGCGGTGGGAGTGACGGCGATGACGGGCGCGTGCTCGTCGTCGGGCGACGGGACGGCCGCGGTGGCGCAGGCGCAGGCGCCGTCGCCGCCGGTGCCGCCGGCTTTCCGGGGGCTGGCAGGGTGGAGCGGCGACGACCACCTGCACGCGTTCGAGGCGTTCCGCGCGAGCTGCGCGACGGGACGGCGGGGGCCGATGGGCCTGGAGCTGCCGGCCGGCTGGAACGCGGGGTGCACCACCCGCGAAAGCGCGCGGCGCTTCTTCGAGGAGGCGTTCGTCCCGGTCCGGCTCGACCGCGGGGAGGAAGGGCTGTTCACCGGCTACTACGAGCCCGAGATCATGGGCTCGCGCTTCCGCCACGGACCGTACCAGACCCCGATCCATGCCAAGCCGCGGCGCGGGCGGGGGCGCCACAGCCGGGCCGACATCACGCGCGGCGCGCTGAGCGGCCAGGGGCTCGAGCTCTTCTGGCTCGCGGACCCGGTCGATGCCTTCTTCCTCGAGATCCAGGGCTCGGGCCGGATCCGGCTCGCCGAGGGCGGGATCGCGCGCGTCGGCTATGCCGGCCAGAACGGCCACCGCTACTACGCGATCGGCCGCAAGCTGGTCGAGGACGGCATCGCCACGCCCGCGGAGATCAGCGCCGAGGGGCTGAAGGCCTATCTCAGGGCCAACCCGGTGCGCGCGGTCCAGCTGATGAACCTGAACCCGTCCTACGTATTCTTCCGCGAGATCACCGATCTCGACCCCGCCAAGGGGCCGATCGGGGCGATGGGCGTGCCGCTGACGGCGGGGCG
>DATKCY010000264.1:0-2333 GCA_035512995.1 Thermohalobaculum sp. | reverse complement strand
CCGGCAGGGACAGCTCCCTTACAGAGAATATTGGCCCCAGGGATGTCGAGGACCTAACGCACCTGGCAGCACCCGCGCCTGGTTAGTTAGGCTCTCTCCAGCTGCGCCGCAATAGCGTCGAGCTGCTGGGCGACCTCCTCGACCACCGCGGCGGCGCGCCGCTCGGCGTCCTCGGCGCGCCCGTCGAGCGCCGCCCTGAGCTGCTTGATCTCGTCGAACGCGTCCGACAGCTTGTCGGCCACCAAGAGGCTCGCCATCAGCAACAGACGCGCGTCGCCGACCTGGGTCTGGCCGCGCGCGAGGTCGGCCACCTGGCGGTCGACATAGGCGGCGAGCTGGCGCACCCGGCCCTCCTCGCCGTCGCCGCACTGCACCATGTGGCGGCGCCCGTTGACGGTGATCTCGACCATCGGCATGGCCTAGCTCCCGAGCAGGCGGTCGAGCTCGCCGATCGAGCTGTCGAGGCGCCGGGCGACCTGGTCGTTGACCTCGCGGAGCGTGCGGTTGTCGTGCTGCGCCTCGTTGAGCGCGACGCTCAGCCGGTCGCACTGGTCGCGCAGCAGCGCGACGTCGCGGGCGAGCGCGGCGTGCTCGGCGCTGCTCGTGGCGGGGGCTGCCGAGCCGTTGCCGGACTGCGACAGCTTGCGCTCCAGGGCGGCTTCGAGCCGCCTCAGCGCGCGCGACAGATGGCGCTGTGCCGTTTCGAGTTGCGACATGACCGCCTGACCGATTCCAGCCGTGTTTGCTCTCGCAAAACAACCATTTAGCGAACAATCTTGACACAGGCCACGCATCGCGTCAACTCGCGGTGCGGCGGCGGGCGCCGGATCGCGCGCAGATTCGGGTTGATTTTTACGGTGGATCAGCCACGTTCGCGCCAACGCTGGCTGACCTGCCGCGCCGGGCGGACAGCTCTGCCAAGCACCGCGCGAGCAAACGCCCATGACCGCCGCCCCCGTCTCGACTGCCGGCATGCCCGGCCATGACGATTGCGCCAACGCCATCCGCGCGCTCGCGATGGATGCCGTGCAGGTCGCCAATTCCGGCCATCCCGGCCTGCCGATGGGCATGGCCGACGTCGCCACCGTGCTGTTCGGCAAGTTCCTCAAGTTCGACCCGGGGGCGCCCGAGTGGCCCGATCGCGACCGCTTCGTGCTGTCGGCCGGCCATGGCTCGATGCTGCTCTACGCGCTGCTCCATCTGACCGGCTACCCGTTGATGGAGATCGAGCAGCTCAAGCGCTTCCGCCAGCTCGGCTCGCGCACCGCGGGTCATCCGGAGCACGGTCATGCGCCCGGCATCGAGACGACCACCGGGCCGCTCGGCCAGGGCCTCGCCAATGCCGTCGGCATGGCGCTCGCCGAGCGTCATCTGCGCGCCCGCTTCGGCGCCGGGCTGGTCGACCATCGCACCTACGTGATCGCGAGCGACGGCGACCTGATGGAGGGCATCAGCCACGAGGCCTGCGACTTCGCCGGCCATCAGCGGCTCGAGCGGCTGATCGTGCTGTTCGACGACAACCATATCACGATCGACGGGGCGCTCGACCTCGCCTCCTCGACCGACCAGCTGGCGCGCTTCGCGGCCTACGGCTGGCGCGTCACCCGCATCGATGGCCACGACCCGGCGGCGATCGAGACGGCGCTCGCCGCGGCGCAGGACGCCGACCGGCCGAGCCTGATCGCCTGCCGCACCACCATCGGCTACGGCGCGCCGACCAAGGCCGGCACCGCCGCGACCCACGGCACGCCGCTCGGCGAGCAGGAGATCGCCGGCGCGCGCGAGAAGCTCGGCTGGCCGCATCCGCCGGTCGAGATCCCGGCGGAGATCTACGCCGCCTGGCAAGGCTTCGGCCGCCGCGGCGCCGCTGCCCGGGAGGAGTGGCGCGCCCGGCTCGGCGCGCAGGAGGCGGCGACAAGGGCCGAGTTCGAGCGGGTCCATGGGGGCGAGCTGCCCACGGGCCTCGACCAGGTGCTGGCCGAGCACAAGGCGCGCCTGGTCGCGGACAAGCCGTCCTGGGCGACGCGCAAGTCGAGCCAGGAGGCGCTCGAGGCGTTCACGCCGGCGGTGCCGGAGCTGGTCGGCGGCTCGGCCGACCTGACCCATTCGGTCAACACCAGGACCAAGGCGACCGGCGTGCTCAGCCCGAGCGAGCCGGGCGGGCGCTACATCCATTTCGGCATCCGCGAGCACGCGATGGCGGCCGCGATGAACGGCATGGCGCTGCACAAGGGCGTGATCCCCTACGGCGGCACGTTCCTGATCTTCTCCGATTACTGCCGGCCGGCGATCCGGCTCGCCGCGCTGATGGAGCAGCGGGTGGTCTTCGTGCT
>DATKCY010000263.1:0-16817 GCA_035512995.1 Thermohalobaculum sp. | reverse complement strand
GCGGGGCCCGGTCAGGCCCGCCTGCGCCGGCGCCTCCGGCCGCCTTCCTCGCCGTCGGGGGCGGTCTCGAAGCGGGTGTCGGGGATCGTCACCTGGGTCGCGAGGTGCGGGTAGGGGGCGGTCTTGTGCGGCACGGCGATCGCGCCCACGAAGTGCTCCTGGAAGCGCGCCTCGGTCGCGGTCTCGACCTTCTCGACCCGGCGCACGACCGCCTCGATCTCGCGCCGGGCGGCGGAGTTCAGGAGCGCCATGATCGCGCCCGATCCGGCCGCGTTGCCGGCCGAGGTGATCTTCTCGACCGGACAGTCCGGCACCATGCCGAGGGTCAGGGCGTGGAGCGGCGAGATGTGGGCGCCGAAGGCCCCCGCCAGCACGATCCGGTCGACCTCGTCGACGCCCATGCGGTCCATCAGCAGCCGGGCGCCGGCATAGAGCGCAGCCTTCGCGAGCTGGATCTGGCGGACGTCGTTCTGCGTGACCGCGATCAGGCTGCCGCCGCTCTCGCGCCCGTCGTGGACCACGTAGGACCAGGTGCGCCCGTCCGCGACGACGCGGTCGCTGCCGACCTGCGCCGCCGAGCCGATGGCGCCGTCCTCGTCGATGATCCCGGCAAGGCGCATCTCCGCGATGACCTCGATGATGCCGGAGCCGCAGATGCCCGTGACGCCGCGCGGGCCGATCTTCGCCGCGAAGTCCGGCTGGTCCGACCAGGCGTCGCTGCCGATCAAGCTGAAGCGCGGCTCCTTGGTCGCGGGGTCGATCCGCACGCGCTCGATCGCGCCCGGCGCCGCGCGCTGGCCCGACGAGACCTGCGCTCCCTCGAAGGCGGGGCCGGTCGGCGACGAGCAGGCCATCAGCCGGTCGCGGTTGCCGAGCAAGATCTCGGCGTTCGTGCCGACGTCGACGACCAGCATCATCTCGTCCTGCCGGTGCGGGCTCTCGCTCAGAATCACGGCCGCCGCGTCGGCGCCGACATGGCCCGCGACGCAGGGCAGCACGTAGAGCCGGGCGTCGGGGTGCATCCAGAGGTCGAGCTCGTTCGCCCAGAGCGTCATCGAATCGGAGGTCGCGAGCGCGAACGGCGCCCAGCCGAGCTCGGTCGGGTCGATCCCGAGCAGCAGGTGGTGCATGACCGGGTTGCCGACGAACACGGCCTCGACGATCTCCTCGCGGTCGATCAGCGCCTCGGCCGCGACCTGGCCGATCAGGCCGTTGACCGCGTGGTGCACCGCCTTCGTCATGTCGGCGGCGCCGCCCGGGTTCATCATGGCGTAGGAGACCCGGCTCATCAGGTCCTCGCCGAAGCGGATCTGCGGGTTCATATGGCCGGCCGAGACCAGCACCTTGCCCTCCTGCAGATCGACCAGGTGGCAGGCGATCGTGGTCGAGCCGACGTCGAAGGCGAGCCCGTAGAGCGTGCCCTCGTGGAAGCCGGGCCAGATCTGCAGGATTCGCCCGGTCGAGCGGCCGTGCCCGGAATAGACGGCGACCGTCACCTTCCAGTCGCCGTCGCGGAGCGCCTTCTGCACCGTCCGCATCGTGCGCAGGTCGCCGATGACATGCGCGAGCTGCCACTGCTCCCAGAGCGCGTCCATCAGCCGCTCGAGGTCGCCCTTGGGATTGTCCATGTCGGGCTCGGCGACCTCGACGTAGTAGAGCCGCGTTGCCGGGTCCATCACGTAGTCGCGGGCCTCGGCGCGCTTCCTGACGAACTGCTTGTGCACCTGGCTCTCGGGCGGCACGTCGATGACCGTGTCGCCCAGGATCTGCGCCTGGCAGCCGAGGCGGCGGCCCTCGGCCAGCCCCCGCTTGCTGTCGTAGCGCTCCTCGACCTTGTTCCAGGTGCTCAGCGCATCCTTTTTGGCGTGGACCTTGAGCTTCGGGAAATCCCCGAACTGCGGCTCGACCTGGCACTTCGAGCAGATGCCGCGCCCGCCGCAGACCGAGTCGAGATCGACGCCGAGCTCGCGCGCCGCGTTGAGCACGCTGGTGCCGGGCGCGACGCGCCCCCGCCGGCCCGACGGCATGAAGACGACGAGGGGATCGGATGTCTCAACGCTCATGGTCTCTCCGAGGGCGCCGGGGCAGGGGTGAGGCAGGAATACAGGCGCGACGGCGCTCGCACCGACGGGAAGCGGCGCCCGGCGAGCCGGAAGCGCCGCCCCGCGCTTTCTACAGTCACCGAATGGCTACTGGCAATTCCGCGTCGGGAGGCCGAGGTTGGGGCGACACGGACTCGCGCAATCCGCAGAGGAGCGTCGAAAATGATGAATCGCATGACCGGATTCTCGCTGGTGCTGGCCGGCACCCTCTGTGCCGGGATCGCTGCCGCCCCGGCGGCGGAGCCGCTCGGGCCGCTGCTCTCGCCCGAGGCGCTCGCCGGCCTCGACGGGGCCGGGGATCTGCGGCTCGTCGACCTGCGCGCGCCGGACGCCTATGCCGAGGGGCACCTCGCCGGTGCCGTCAACGTGCCCTATCCCGCCTGGCGCGGCCCGCAGGAGAACCCGGGCCAGCTGATCGACGAGGCCCGGCTGACCGAGAACCTGCAGGCGCTCGGCGCCCGGCCCGACAGCCGGGTCGTCGTGCTCTACCAGGGGGAGGACGCCACCGACTTCGGAGCCGCCGCGCGCGTCTACTGGACGATCAAGAGCGCCGGCATCGACGACGTCGCCATCCTGAACGGCGGGGTGGACGCCTGGACCGGAGCGGGGCACGACCTGACGACGGAGGAGGTTCCGGCCGAACCCTCGGACGCCGCCTTCTCGTTCACCGACCGCTGGCTCGCGACGGAGGAGGAGGTCGAGGCCGTGGTCGGGGGCGAGGGCGACGCGATGCTCGTCGATGCCCGGCCCGACGCCTTCTTCCGCGGCGAGACCCAGCACCCGGCGGCGAAGTGGGCCGGCACGCTGGCCGATGCCGTGAACATCACCTTCACCAACTGGTTCGCGCCCGAGGACCCGGTGTTCCGCGGCGATCCGGAGGATGTCCGGGCGCGCGCCCGCGACACCGGCTGGACGCCGGGGACCACGATCGTGAGCTTCTGCAACACCGGCCACTGGGCCGCGATCAACTGGTTCGCGCTGAGCGAGATCGCCGGCATCGAGGACGTGAAGCTCTACCCGGAGAGCATGGTCGGCTGGACGCTGTCGCACGAGAGCTGACGGCTCCGAAAGCGGCTCTTTCCCCGTCCGCAAATCCCTCGAAGAGGGGTCGCGGGCGGCGCCGCCCCGCGCGTCTACCGCATCGCGGCCTTGGCCTCGGCCTTCGCGCGGTGGGCCTTCCCCTCGGCCTGGCGCGCCAGCGTCGGGATGTCGTCGCCCGCGAGCCGCGGGACGATGCGATAGACGGCGCTGACGGCGCAGAAGACCGCGAAACCGACCAGGCCGAGCGCCACCAGCCCGAGCAGGATGCGCCCGAAGGCCGCGCCGCGGATCGTGTGGAACGCGTCGGCGAGCCCGCCGGCCTGGCTCGAGTCGTAGGTCCAGGCGGCCCAGAACAGGAAGATGCCGATCAGGACGATGACGACGCCGTGGGCGTAGAGGCCGGCCTTCAACACCGGGTTCAGCCGCTCGGTCATGCGCGTCGCGTGGATCTCCGAGCGGTACTTCTCCTTGTACCCCTTGATGAAATAGTAGATGCCCGCGCCGATCACGCAGAGGCCGGCGATGCCGATGACCCAGCGGCCCCGATCGTACTCCATGACCTTCGCGGTGATGCCTTCGGGACTGCTGTCGGAGCCGCCCGAGCCGCCGCCGTTGCCGAGCAGCAGGGTCACGACGTAGATGCCGAGCGCGAGGTGGATGAGCCCGGTCACGATCAGTCCGGTGCGGGCGACGAAGCCCTTGGCGCCGGTGCCGTGGGCTTCGAGATCCATGACGCCGTCGATGACGCGCCAGGCGGCGTAGCAGAACATGCCGAGCGCGATCGAGATCAGCACGATCGTCCCCCAGGACTGATCCTTGATCTGCTGCAGCGCGCCCGCCGTGCCCTCTGCGCTGCCGCCCTGCCAGGCGGCGAGGAAGGCGAGGACGCCGACGACGACATAGACGATCGCCCGCCCGCCGTAGCCGATGCGCATGACGGAATCGACCCAGGCGGGGACTCGGTCGGGCATCGCGGTATCCTTCGGCGAGGGGGCGGAAAAAGGCCTTCTTCCTGCAACGCGGTGGCGGCCGGGGCGGTTCCGAGCCGGCTCAGCACGCCGAGAGGTCGTCGGCCATCGGACGCGTCGCGCCGGCGCGCTGGCGCAGCCGGCGGAGCGCCGCCAGCACCTCCCCCGGCGCCGCGTGGTGCGGCATGTGCCCGACCCCGGGCAGGAGCGTGAGGCGGACGTCCGGCAGCGCCTGGCTCAGCGGCTCGGCATGCACACTCGCGGGCACCGTCGTGTCGGCCTCGCCATGGACGATCTCGACCGGGCAAAGGATGCGGCCATAGGCCGGCTGGTTCGCGACGACCTGGGCGTGGAGCGCGTGCATCGCGCGCGCGTTGATCCGGAAGGTCGAGGGGCGGAGCGCCAGCTCGGCGCCGACGAGCTGGGCATAGCCCCGCGGCACCGGCTGCGGCGCGAACAGCCGTTCGAGCCCCACGGCGATTCGCCGGTCGCTGCCGAGGAGGGGCGCAAGCCGCGCGACCGCCAGGCCGACGAGCGGCAGTCCGCCGAGCCGGTAGTGCCCGCTGAGCGCGCCGCCCCAGTCCATCGCGACGCCCCCGATGGTGCAGACGCCCAGCACCTCGTCCGGGTAGCGCAGCGCCCAGTCGAGCGCCAGCGCCCCGCCATAGCTGTGCCCGCAGAGGAAGTAGCGCCGGTGGCCGAGCGCCTGGACCGCGGCGCGCAGCGCCCGCGCCTGGGCGTCGAGCAGCCAGACCGGCCCGCGGGCGGGGCGTGAGTGACCGAACCCGGGGCGGTCGAGCGCGATCGTCGGCACCTCGCGCGCCAGGTGCGGCTGGATCGACAGCGTCCAGTCGCGCAGGTTGCCGCTGGCGCCGTGCAGCAGCACGACCGGAGCGCCTTTTCGGGGGCCGTCCGCCAGGTAGTGAATCGGCCCCGCCCCCGTCGCGACATGGCCGCCGAGACCGCTTTCGCCGCGGCCCTCGCCGTCGAACATGGCTGCCAGCCGGGTCAACAGGCGCATGGCGGGGTGCGCCTCCCTGTCCATTGTCCGGTCAGGGTAGCAGGTCGCGCGGCGGCGATCACTTGCGATGTTGCCACCCTTGCCGGTTAGGTCAATGTATCTTACCTTATGGGCTGCACCTTCCAGGGAGAGCCCGCATGGACCTCCGCGACGTCCGCCTGTCCGACCGCTTCGACCTCTCGAAGTCGCCGGTGCTGCTGTCCGGGACGCAGGCGCTGGTCCGGGCGACGCTGATGCAGCGCGCGCGGGACGCGGCCGCGGGTCTCGACACCGCGGGCTATGTCACAGGCTATCGCGGCTCGCCGCTCGGCGCGGTCGACGTTACCTTCCAGCGGGCGGCGAAGCAGCTCACCGACGCGAACGTGAAGTTCCAGGCGGGGCTCAACGAGGACCTGGCGGCGACCGCGCTCTGGGGCTCGCAGCAGGCGGAGCTGCGGGGCGAGGGGCTTCACGACGGCGTCTTCGGGCTCTGGTACGGCAAGGGCCCGGGCATCGACCGCTCGGGCGACGTCTTTCGGCACGCGAACCTCGCCGGCACCTCGCGCATGGGTGGCGTGCTGGTCGCCATGGGCGACGACCACACCTGCGAGAGCTCGACCACGTGCCACCAGTCCGAGATGGCGCTGATGGACGCGATGATGCCGATCCTCGCGCCCGCCGGCGTGCAGGAGCTGCTCTACTACATGATGCACGGCTGGGCGCTCTCGCGGTACTCCGGCGCCTGGGTCGGCATCAAGTCGATGAAGGACACGGTCGAGGCGACCGCGGTCGTGGACGGCGATTCGCACCGGGTGACGACGCGGCTGCCCGAGGACTTCGACATGCCGCCCGAGGGGCTCAACATCCGGCTCGGCGACACGCCGCAGGAGCAGGAAGCGCGGATGCACGACCACAAGCGCTTCGCGGCCCAGGCCTATGCCCGGGCGAACGGCCTCGATCGTCAGGTGCACGGCGACGAGAACGCCCGCATCGGCATCGTCTCCTCGGGCAAGAGCTGGCTCGACACGATCCACGCGCTCGAGATGCTGGGCCTCGACGAGGCGGGGATGCGCCGGCTCGGGATCGCCACCTACAAGGTCGGCATGGTCTGGCCGCTCGAGACCCGGCGGCTCCGCGAATTCGCGCGCGGCATCGATCTGATCGTCGTGGTCGAGGAGAAGCGCCCGATCATCGAGCTGCAGATCAAGGAGATCACCTATTCCGACCCGCACCGCCACCGGGTCGTCGGCTGGAAGGACGAGGCGGGCGAGCTGTTGTTCTCGGTCAAGCTCGACCTGAACCCGGTCGGGATCGCCCGCGCTCTGACGCGCGTGCTGGCGGGGGAGGGCATCCGGGACGAGAGCGTGGACGCGCGGCTCGCCGCGATCGAGCGGCTGTCGGTCTCGCCCGAGGCCGACCTGGCCGAGCGCAAGCCCTGGTTCTGCGCCGGCTGTCCGCACAACACCTCGACCAAGCTGCCCGAGGGCAGCCGCGCCTATGCCGGCATCGGCTGCCACTACATGGTCCAGTGGATGGACCGCGACACGGTCGGCTTCACGCATATGGGCGGCGAGGGCGCGAACTGGATCGGCGAGGCGCCGTTCTCGAAGCGCCGCCACGTCTTCCAGAACCTCGGCGACGGCACCTACAACCACTCGGGCGTTCAGGCCATCCGGGCGGCGCACTACGCCGGCGTCAACATCACCTTCAAGATCCTCTACAACGACGCCGTCGCGATGACCGGCGGGCAGGGCAACGACGGCGGCCTGGGGCCCCGCCAGATCGTCGACGAGCTGCTGGCCATGGGCATCAGGCGCGTCGTCGCGGTGGTGGACGAGAAGGAGGAGGTGCCGCCGCTGCCGGCGCATGTGCCGGTGCACCCGCGCGAGGACATGGCGGCCGTCCAGCGCGAGCTCGCCCAGGTCGAGGGCGTCAGCGCCATCGTCTACGTGCAGACCTGCGCGGCCGAGAAGCGGCGGCGGCGGAAGCGGGGGGCGTTCCCCGACCCCGACCGCCGCGTCTTCATCAATCCGGACGTCTGCGAGGCCTGCGGCGACTGCTCGCGCGTCTCGAACTGCGTCGCGGTCGTGCCGCGCGAGACGCCGCTCGGGCGCAAGCGCGCGATCGACCAGTCGAACTGCAACAAGGACTTCTCGTGCCTCGACGGCTTCTGCCCGTCCTTCGTGACGCTGGAAGGGGCCCGGCCGAGGACGAAGGAGATGGCAGAGCTCGATCTGCCGCACTTGGCCGACCCTGTTGTGCCAGCCCTCGACCGCACGTGGAACGTGCTGGTCACCGGCGTCGGCGGCACGGGCGTGGTGACCATCGGCGCGCTGCTGACGATGGCGGCGCATCTCGAGGGCAAGGGCGCCTCCGAGATGCAGATGGCGGGCCTCGCCCAGAAGGGCGGCGCCGTCACGATCCACTGCCGCCTCGCGCCCAAGCCCTCCGACATCAAGGCGATCCGGCTGGCGGCCGGCGAGGCGGACGCGGTGATCGGTGGCGATCTGGTCGTCACGGCGGGCGCGAAGGCGCTGACGAACATGGCCCGGGGCCGGACCCGCGTCGTCGCCAACACGCACGAGACGATGACCGGCCAGTTCACCCGGGACAGGGATTTCCGGCTGCCGACGGCGGGCATGCGCAGCGCGCTCGAGGACCGGGTGGGCGCGGACGCGGTCAGCCTGATCGATGCGGTGCACCTGGCCGAGGAGACGCTGGGGAGCGCGATCTTCGCAAACGTGATGATGATGGGCGCCGCCTGGCAGGCCGGCATGATCCCGCTGTCCGCCGAGGCGATCCGGAAGGCGGTCGAGCTCAACGGCGCGTCGGTCGAGGGCAACCTCCGCGCCTTCGACATCGGCCGCTGGGCCTGGCTGCACCCGGAGGACGCGGCGAAGCTCACGGCGCCCGACGCCGCGCCTGACGAGACGCCGGACGGGAAGATCGCGCGCTACGCGGACTTCCTCGTCGGCTACCAGTCGCGCCGGCTGAAGAAGCGGTATCTGAGGCTCGTCGAGCGGGCGCGCGAGGCCGGCGGCGAGGAGCTGGCGCTGGCGGTCGCCGAGGGCTACTGGAAGCTCCTGTCCTACAAGGACGAGTACGAGGTCGCGCGGCTGCACACCCAGACCCTCGACCGGGCGCTCGAGCAGGAGTTCGAGGGCATCCGCCGCGTGACCTTCCACCTCGCGCCGCCGATCATGGGGCGCAAGGACGCGGACGGGCGGCCGAGGAAGACCGAGTTCGGGCCGTGGATCCGCCCTGTCTTCCGGACCCTCGCGCGGTTCAGGGTTTTGCGCGGCACGCCGCTCGACCCCTTCGGCTACACCACGGAGCGCCGGATGGAGCGCCGCCTGATCCGCGAGTACGAGCGCGACATGAACACGGTGCTCCGCGACCTCGCGCCCGAGCGCATGGAGACGGCGGTCCGCCTCGCCCGCCTGCCGCTCGACATCCGCGGCTTCGGCTACATCAAGGAGGAGAGCGCGGCCAAGGCCGCAGCCGAGCGCGCGCGGCTGCTGGAGCGGTTCCGCGCGGGCGACCGCGGCAGCGCGGCCACGGCCGTCGCCGCGGAGTAGCGGCCCGCGACATGACCCTTGATGCGGTGCAGCATACCGGCCATATGCGGCGGGTATCGCCCTATTCGCTGGAGACACCCGTGGCGCTCAGGAACGTCGCTATCATCGCGCATGTCGATCACGGCAAGACCACGCTGGTCGACGAGCTGCTGGCGCAGTCGGGCGCCTTCCGCGAGGGCCAGCAGGTTGCCGAGCGCGCGATGGATTCGAACGACCTCGAGCGCGAGCGCGGGATCACGATCCTCGCCAAGTGCACCTCGGTCGCGTGGCGCGGCACGCGCATCAACATCGTCGACACGCCCGGCCACGCCGACTTCGGCGGCGAGGTCGAGCGCATCCTCTCGATGGTCGACGGCGTCGTGCTGCTGGTCGATGCGGCCGAGGGTCCGATGCCGCAGACCAAGTTCGTGACCGCGAAGGCGCTGGCGCTGGGGCTCCGCCCCATCGTCGTGCTGAACAAGGCCGACCGGACGGATGCCGAGCCCGACCGGGCGCTGAACGAGGTGTTCGACCTGTTCGCCGCGCTCGGCGCCGCCCCGGAGCAGCTCGACTTCCCCGTGCTCTACGCCTCGGGCCGCGACGGCTGGGCGGTGACCGAGCTCAACGAGCCGCACGAGAGCCTGGTGCCGCTCTTCGAGCTGATCGTCGCGCACGTGCCCTCGCCGCGCCAGGAGGCGTCTGCGGACCGGCCGTTCCGCATGCTTGCGACGACGCTCGAGGCCGATCCCTATCTCGGCCGCCTGCTGACGGGCCGGATCGAGGAGGGGCGCATCCGCGCCGGCGCCACCGTCAAGGCGCTGTCGCGCGAGGGACGCGAGATCGAGCGCTTCCGCGTCTCGAAGCTGCTCGCCTTCCGCGGGCTGCTGCGCACGCCCGTCGAGGAGGCCTCGGCGGGCGACATCGTCGCGCTGTCCGGCATGAGCCAGGCGACCGTCGCCGACACGCTGCTCGACCCCGCGCTCGACCTGCCGCTGCCGGCGCAGCCGGTCGACCCGCCGACGATCTCGGTCACTTTCGGCATCAACGACAGCCCGCTCGCGGGGCGCGACGGCGCGAAGGTCCAGTCGCGCGTGATCCGTGAGCGGCTGATGCGCGAGGCCGAATCGAACGTCGCCATCCGCGTGACCGACACGCCCGGCGGGGAGGCGTTCGACGTCGCCGGCCGCGGCGAGCTGCAGCTCGGCGTGCTGATCGAGAACATGCGTCGCGAGGGCTTCGAGCTGTCGGTCTCGCGCCCGCGCGTGCTGACGCGCGAGGAGGGCGGCCAGCGGCTCGAGCCGATCGAGGAGGTGACGATCGACGTGGACGAGCCTTTCGCGGGCATCGTGGTCGACAAGCTGAGCCAGCGCCGCGGCGAGCTGGCCGAGATGCGCGCGGCCGGGCAGGGCAAGACCCGGATCGTCGCCCATGTCCCGAGCCGCGGGCTGATCGGCTATCACGGCGAGTTCCTGACCGACACGCGCGGCACCGGCGTGCTGAACCGCGTGTTCCATTCGTGGAGCGCCTGGCGCGGCCCGATCCCGGGTCGCCGGCAGGGCACGCTCGTCTCGATCGAGGACGGCGACAGCGTTCCCTACGCGCTGTTCAACCTCGAGGAGCGGGGGCGGCTCTTCATCTCGGGCGGCGAGCGGGTCTATCGCGGCATGATCATCGGCGAGCACAGCCGCGAGAGCGACCTCGAGGTCAATCCGCTCAAGGGCAAGAAGCTGACCAATGTCCGCGCTTCGGGCAAGGACGAGGCGGTGGTGCTGACGCCCCCCGTGCGCCTGAGCCTCGAGGACGCGATCGCGTACGTCGAGGACGACGAGCTGGTCGAGGTGACCCCGAAGGCGATCCGCCTGCGCAAGCGCCACCTCGACCCGCACGAGCGCAAGCGCGCGGCTCGGGCACAGGGGTAGGGGCCGGGCTTCCGGTTTCCCGGGCGGCTTCCTGGCAGTTCCCTTCCCGACCTCCCCCTGGCCCCCTCCGAAGCGGAGGGGGGAAGGCCCGGCGGCACCGCCAGGCGCCCCCCTCTCCCCTGGGAGAGGGGACGGGGGAGAGGGAGAGTCGGCCACACGCCGCGGACAATCGCAGAGGGCGGTGCGGCATCGGGTTGAAAGGGGTTGATTTTCCGGCCGTTCCGGAGCATCTACAGCCCACGACATTGTCTCGCGATTGCGCGAAGCGCGGCCTTCCGGCTGCGTCACGTCCCGGGAACAAGCTCAGACACTCCGCCCCTCCGGCCGCGCCCGGGGCCGGGCGATCCGCCGGGACGGGCAAGGCGCTGAATGCCGCCGCCCGGCGCTGAAGGACATCCATTGACCGACACGACTTTCGCGGCCTTCGGCCTCGCCGAGCCGCTCGAGCGCGCGCTCGACGCGCGCGACCACACCGTGCCGACGCCGATCCAGGTGCAGGCGATCCCGGAGCTGATGGCCGGGCGCGACGTCCTCGGCGTCGCCCAGACCGGCACGGGCAAGACCGCGGCCTTCGCCCTGCCGCTGCTGCACAGGCTGACCGAGCACCCGGCGGGCCGCGACCGGCGCCCGCGCGGGCTGATCCTCGCGCCGACGCGCGAGCTCGCGATCCAGATCGGGGCCGAGTTCGCCGCCTACGGCAAGCACGTTCCCGTGCGCCACACCGTCATCTTCGGCGGCGTCGGACAGAATCCGCAGACGCAGGCGCTGGCACGCGGCGTCGATATCATCATCGCGACCCCGGGCCGCCTGCTCGACCTGATGGGGCAGGGGCGGGTCCCGCTCGACCGGATCGAGTACCTCGTGCTCGACGAGGCCGACCGGATGCTCGACATGGGCTTCGTGCGCGACGTGCGCCGCATCCTCTCGGCCCTGCCGAAGCGCCGCCAGTCGCTTCTGTTCTCGGCGACGATGCCGAAGGAGATCGCGGGCCTTGCGGAGGAGATTCTCCACCAGCCCGTGCGGATCGCGGTCACGCCGCAGGCAACCCCGGTCGAGCTGATCGAGCAGCGCGTCCACCACGTCGAGAGCGGGGCGAAGACGGCGCTTCTGGCCGCGGTGCTGGACGACCCCGCCCTCAGCCGAGTGATCGTCTTCGCCCGCACCAAGCACCGCGCCAACCGGGTCGCCGAGCAGCTCGGCAAGCGCGGCGTCGCGGTCGAGGCGATCCATGGCAACAAGTCGCAGAACGCCCGGCAGCGGGCGCTTGCGCGCTTCCGCTCGGGCGACGCCCGCGTGCTGGTCGCGACCGACATCGCCGCCCGCGGCATCGACGTCCCCGCCGTCAGCCACGTGTTCAATTTCGAGCTGCCGAACGAGGCCGAGAGCTACGTCCACCGGATCGGCCGGACGGCGCGCGCCGGCGCCGCCGGCGCGGCCGTCTCGTTCTGCGACCCGAGCGAGCGCGCCTATCTGCGCGACATCGAGCGCCTGACCGGGCAGCGGCTGGCGGTTGTCGGCGACGAGCCTGCCGGTCCGTTGCCCGTGCCCGAGGGCAAGACCAAGTCCCGGGGCGGCAAGCCCCGGCGCCGCGGCGGCGGCAGGCGCGCCGACACGGGACGGGGCGCCCGCGCCGCCTGAGCGGGTCCGGCCGCGGAGCGGTCCCCCGCCTCGCGGTCCGCCGCGATGCGGACGCCGCGGAGTCCGGTCGCGCCTCCGCCATCCCGAGCCTCCGGGGTGTGCGCCGGATTAACGCAAACCTGAAAGCGGCTGAAGCGGGTCGTGAAAGACCTGCTTTCGCCCTCCTCCCGCCAAAGATTCGACGCGACGCACGCAGACCGTCGCCTTGGGTGCCGGCCTCGCCGGTGACCACCCGGCGTTGCGTTCGCTGCTTGCGCGTTGCGTTCGGAAGGTGGTCCGCCCCGAGTCCGGGTGGGCCACCTTCTCAGTTCTCCTTGCCGCTCATGCCCCCCGGCGGCGTGCCCGCCGGTCCGGGCTGCTCCTCGCCGGGCCAACGTCGGTGGAGCCACAGCCAGTGGTCCGGGCGCTCGCGGATCCAGTCCTCGAAGAGCGCGTGGACAGCGCGCATCAGTTCCGCCGCGTCCGCCTTCACGTCGCCCGTCTCCGGCAGCGCCATCGGCGGCAGGATCGTCAGGCGGAAGCGCGCGCCCCGGAGCCGCTCGATCCGGCCCGGGATCAGCGGCACGCGGTAGCGGACAGCCATCTCGGCTGCCGCCATCGCGGTCATCGCGTCGCGCCCGAAGAACGGCACCGGCGCGCCCCGGTTCATCTTCTGGTCGAGCAGCATCGCGAGGTGCCGTCCCTGGCGGAGCGCGCGGAGCGCGCCGCGCGTCCCCCGAGCCGTCTTCGGCAGATACTCGACCCCCTCGATCGGGTGCGCCGCGAGGCGCCGGTGCTGGATCGCACGCTCGATCCCGGGGCTGTTCGCGGGCCGGTAGACCGGCACCGGCGCGATGCCGTAACGGACGAGCAAGACCGACAGGAGCTCCCAGTTGCCGTAGTGCGCCGAGAAGAAGATGCCGCCGACGCCGTCGTCCCGCGCGGCGATGATGTTCTCCTCGCCCCGCACCTCGACGCGGTCCTCCGGGTAGATACGGTCGAGATGCGCGAACTCGCCGAGCGTCCGGCCCACGTTCTCCCAGACGCCGCGCACGATCGCCGCACGCCGGTCGCGGTCGAGCTCGGGCATCGCCAGCGCCAGGTTCCGCTCGGCGATCCGGCTCCGCCTTGCGGGCGCCAGGGCGCGGGCGAGGCGGGCGCCGAGGGCCGAGGCGGCCTCGACCGGCAGCGCCCGGAAGAGCGCGAGGACGCCCCGCAGGAGAAGCCCCTCGGCGGCATGGCGCGCCCGGCGGATCCACGGGCCGCGCGTGCTCCGCCCGGCGCCGGTCTCTGCCGCGTTGTCGGTCATCGCGCGCACCGCCCGCTGCACGGGCGCCGGTCGCGCCCGGATTCCCCGTTAAACCGCGAATCGGCCGTCCGCCAGCGCCGGGATCCGCGCGATTGGCCGACGTCGCGCCGGCTGGTAGGCTCGGTGTCGTCGTCGATGCGGAGGGAGGGGAGTCTCGTGCGCATGATCCGCCTTGTCGTTCCCGCGGCGCTGCTCGCGGCCGCCGCCGCAGCACCGGCCCCGGCGCAGACGGACGCTCCGGCACCGATTACCGCCGTCACCGTCTATCCGGGCGGAGCCGAGGTCACGCGGCGGATCGCGGTCGAGGCCGCGACCGGCGAGCAGGCCATCCGCATCCCGAACCTCACGATCGGGCTCGACCCGGCGAGCCTGCGCGCGGCGACCGACGCGGAGCATCTGGAGATCGCCTCCGTCGATGTCGAGCACGCTTTCTCGGCCGAGGCGAACCAGGCGGAGGCACGCGCGCTCGAGGCGCGGATCGACCGGCTCGAGGCCGAGCGCGCGGCGCTCGAGGACGCGGTACGTGCGGCTGAACGCCAGCTCGCGCTGGTCGAGGCGCTGGTCCGGGGCGCCGCGGACGGCGAGGGAGAGGGCGAGAGCGGGCCGCCGCCGGTCGAGCACTGGCAGGACATGCTCGGCTTCATCGGCGA
Organism: Thermohalobaculum sp.; assembly: GCA_035512995.1. Taxonomy (GTDB): domain Bacteria; phylum Pseudomonadota; class Alphaproteobacteria; order Rhodobacterales; family Rhodobacteraceae; genus Thermohalobaculum. The sequence goes on along the minus strand of DATKCY010000263.1, from coordinate 2,654 downwards.
GGCGAGCGCCGCGGCCTATGCCCGCCAGCGCGAGGCGCGCCGGGAAATCGAGGCGATCGAGGCCGAGCTCGAGAAGGCGCAAGGCGAGCTCGCGCTGCTCCGGGACGGGAGCCGGCAGAGCTACACCGCCGTCATCGCGCTTGCGTCGGCGGAGGCCGAGCCCGGCGACCTTACGCTGACCTATCGTGTCGGCGACGCCGGATGGCGCCCGCTCTACGACGCGCGGATCGACACCTCGGCCGAGACGCTGGAGCTGACGCAGCTGGCCGAGGTCATTCAGCGGACCGGGGAACCCTGGGACGGCGTCAGCCTGTCGCTCGCGACGAGCCAGCCGCATCTGGGCGGGCCGCTGCCCGAGCTCGAGACCTGGTTCGTTGACCTGCAGCCCGAGGCCGTGGCGAAGGAGCTCCGGCGGGGCGGCGCCCCGGCCTCGTCCGACGGGTTCGCCGACGAGGCGGAGCAGATGGCGCCGGCGCCCGCGCCCGAGCCGCCCGTCGCGCTCGTGGCCGGCGACTTCTCCGCCACCTATGTCGTGCCGGGCCGCGTCCATGTGCCCGCCGACGGCACCGCGAAGAAGGTCCGCCTCGACCGGCTCGACCTCGGGCTTTCGCTCCATGCCAGCGTCGTGCCGGCGCTTAGCCCGGTCGCGCACCTGGTCGGCCGGCTCACCTGGGAGGGCGAGGCGCCGCTGCTGCCGGGGCAGGTCTCGCTCTATCGCGACGGCGCCTTCGTCGGTCGGCACGGGCTCGCCATGCTGCGCCCGGGCGAGGAGCGCGAGCTGTCGCTCGGCGCCGACGAGCGGATCGCTGTCGAGCGCCGGCTGGCGGGCGGCGAGCGCGGCTCGAGCGGCCTGATCCGGACCGAGGAGAGCGAGAGCCGTCTCTACCGGACCGAGATCACGAACCATCACGACCGGCCGCTCGGGATCGCGGTGCTCGACCGGATGCCGGTGCCGCGCCACGAGGATATCGAGGTCGAGCTGATGTCGGAGTCGACGGCGCCGACCGAGCGCGACGTGGACGACCGGGAGGGCGTGCTCGCCTGGCGGCACGACTACGCGCCGGGGGAGACCCGCGTCATCGAGTTCGGCTACCGCGTCCGCTTTCCCGAGGAGGCTCTGCTGACCAACTTCTGATGCCGCTCCAGACCTGGGCGGACAGGGCAACGGCCGCGGCGGCGAGGGGAATCCACCCCTCCCACGCCTGCATGGTCAGCAGCGTGAGCCCGCTCGCCGCGCACCAGAGGAGCGGCACGACCAGAAGCAGCCGGGCCCCCCATGCAGGCGCGGCGAGCGTCAGCAGGCCGAGCGTCGCGATGGCCGTGGGGTCGGGCGCGATCCCGACGACCTCGGCGCCCGCCAGCGGCCGGCCGGAGAGGAGGGCGGTGAGCGGGTGCAGCGCCACGGCATAGGCATAGAGCGCGAGGCCGGTCGCGGCGGTCACGCTCCGCCCGGCCGCGAGGTGCAGCCGGCCCGCCAGCGTTCCGACCAGCAGCAGCGCCAGCGCCTGCAGCACGAAGCCCGGCACGGCATGGGCCGCGGCCCAGTTGATGGCGGCGTAGCGGGTGCCGACGAAGCCGAGGCCCACCCACGCCCAGCCCGCAGCCAGAAGCGCGGCGATCGCGCGACTGCTCCAGGGCCGCGGCCGGAACAGCAGGACGAGGACGGCAAGCGCCGCGGCCAGGACGGGCACGTGCAGCGGCCAGAGCGCCTGGTTCTCGAGCTCGAACAGCCGCCAGTAGGTGCGGGGCGCGAACAGCAGGAAGTCGCGGAGCCGATAGCCGCCCCAGACCTCCATCAGAGGTCCTGGACGGTGGTCACCATGCGCCGGCGCATCGCCTCGTCCGGCAGCGGCCCGGAGGCGGCGGCGAGGTTCTCGCGCACGTGGTCGACGCGGGTGGTGGCCGGGATCGCGACGGTGATCGCGGGGTGCGACAGGATGAACTTGAGCAACACCTGCGCCCACGAGCCCGCGCCGATCTCGGCCGCCCAGCCGGGCAGGGGGGTGCCCTCGAAACGGTGGATCAGCGCCTTCCGGCGGAACGGGCGGTTGGCGATGACGGCGATGTCGCGGTCTTCGGCGAGCGGCAGCAGCCGCGCCTCAGCCTCGCGGTCGGCGATGTTGTAGGTGAGCTGGACGAAGTCGAGGCGCCGGCTCCGCATGATCTCCTCGAGCTCGTCGTGCCGGCGTCCGTGCGAGGTCGTGACCCCGACATGGCCGACTTCGCCCGCCTCGCGCCGCTCGATCAGCCAGTCCAGATGCTGCTGCCAGTCGACGAGGTTGTGCACCTGCATGAGGTCGAAGCGCTCGACCCCCCACTTCCGCCGCGAAGCCTCGGCCTGCGCGCGGCCCTCGGCGCCGCCCGGCATCCAGACCTTGTCGGCGGCGAAGACCGGCGGATGCCCGAGCTTCTCCAGCCCGTAGCCGATGGTGTCCTGTGACGAGCCGTACATGGGCGAGCTGTCGATGACCAGGCCGCCGTCCTCGAAGAACGCGGCCATGACCGCCACGCTCTCGTCCAGCAGCAGCGGATCGTTCCCGACGTTGAAGGTGATCCAGGTCCCGAGCCCGACCGCCGGGAGCTCGATCCCGCTCGACGGGATCGTCCGCATCAGGGGCGCAGCCGTCTGCGCCGCTGGCCGGACCGGCCCGAGC
>DATKCY010000262.1:0-2059 GCA_035512995.1 Thermohalobaculum sp. | reverse complement strand
CGGCTCGGCGACGTCGGGCCGAACGACCCGGCGGGCTGGGAATGGGGGCGCCCCGACCCGCACGTGCTCGTGATGCTTTACGCCGAGCCCGGCGGGCTCGAGGCGTTCAGGGGCGAGGTCCTGGGACCCGGCTTCGAGGCCGCGTTCACGCTGGTTCGGAGCCTGGAGACCAACACCGCCCGCGGCGTCGAGCCTTTCGGCTTCGTCGACGGCATCAGCGAGCCGAAGGTCGACTGGGAACAGGCGTTCACGACCGACCTGCACAGCCGGCTCGACTACGCCAACCTGCTGGCGCCGGGCGAGGTGGTGCTCGGCTACCCCAACGAATACGGCGAGATCACGCCGCGCCCGCTGGTCGATGCAGGGACCGCCGGGGCCGACGGCCTGCCCGAGGCCGCGGATGCCCCCGACCGGCGTGACCTCGGCCGGAACGGCAGCTATCTGGTGCTGCGCCAGCTGCACCAGGACGTGCGCGGCTTCTGGCAGTTCCTGGACCGGGCGGCGGAAGGCGGCGGTGAGCGGCGCGAGGCGCTGGCGACCGCGATGGTCGGCCGCCACCGCGACGGCCGGCCGCTGATCGAGGACGGGCGCGAGATCCCCGGCGGGCGGGCCGGCAACGACTTCACCTACGACGCCGACATCGACGGCCTGGCCTGTCCGCTCGGCGCTCACATCCGCCGCGCCAACCCGCGCACCGGCGACCACCCGCCGGCGGTCGAGGGGCGCTGGCAGTGGCTGCTCAGCACGCTCGGCTTCCGGCGCCGGCAGGACGGGCACGCCGGGCGGCACGACCTGGTCGCGTCGACCCGCTTTCACCGCATCGTCCGGCGCGGGCGCGAGTACGGCCCGGTGCTGTCGCCGGAGGAGGCGCTGGAGCCCGGGCCGGACGCGGAGCGCGGGCTGCACTTCGTCGCCCTCTGCGCCAACCTCGTCCGGCAGTTCGAGTTCGTGCAGAACGCCTGGATCGCGGCCGCGAAGTTCGACGGGCTCTACGGCGAGGCGGACCCGCTGCTCGGCAACCGCGTGCCGCTGAGGGGCGGCATCGGGACCGACAGCTTCGCCATGCCGCAACCCTCGGGCGTGGCGGAGCGGCTCGAGGGGCTGCCGGCGTTCGTGACGGTCCGGGGCGGCGGCTATTTCTTCATGCCGGGGGTCCGGGCGCTCCGTTTCATCGCAAGCCGCGGCGGGTGAGGGGAAAGGTCCCATGGTCGAGATCGTGATCGCGCTGCGCCGGCTGCTCCACCGCCTGCTGCAGGGCGGGCTGCACCTCGAACGGCGCTTCGAGCCCTACTTCCGGCGGCGCCTCAACCGCCTGGTGCGCGAGCCGACGGCACGGTCGGTGCAGCGCCTGAAGGACCGCCGTCGCACGGATCTCGGCCTCGGGCTGGCCGAGGAGAGGATCTTCGACTGGGAAGAGGAAAGCCTGCAGACGATCATCGACGAGATGCGCGAGCAGATGAACCTCCACTTCCAGCCCGGCACCTTCGAGCGCGGCGGCAACACCAAGACGCACGGGCTGGTGCGCGCCACCTTCACCGTGCGCGACGACCTGCCCGAGCACATGCGCAAGGGCGTCTTCGCGACCGCGCGCAGCTACCCCGCCTATATCCGCTTCGCCGGCCCCGGCCCGGACGTCCCCGAGGACATTCGCGACGTCGGCTTCGGGTCGATGTCGGTCAAGCTGATGGACGTGCCGGGCCCGAAGCTCCTCGACGACGAGAAGTCAACGCAGGACTGGCCCGCCGTCGTCACGCCGACCTTCGTCACTCCCGACGCGCGCGAGAACGCGAAGCTCCAGTACTGGAGCACGATCGACGAGCCGCTCTGGTACTTCCTCAGCCCGAAGGACCCTCACCTGCTCGACTTCGTCATGCAGGGGCTGTGGAACGAGACGCAGTACAATCCCCTCGGCCACCGCTACTACAGCTGCGTGCCCTACCTGCTGGGCGAAGGACAGGCGATGGTCTACTCGTACGCGCCCCGGACCGAGGTGCCGATGGACATCCCCGGCGTGCCCTTCGGGCGGGTGCCGCCGAACTACCTGCGCGACAACATGGCG
>DATKCY010000261.1:0-4236 GCA_035512995.1 Thermohalobaculum sp. | reverse complement strand
CGCCGCCTTCGCCTCGGGCGCGGCCTCGGCCGCCGGCTCGGCGGGGGCCGCTGCCTTCTCCTCGGCGCGCGGATGCTCGACCGCCGGCGCCTCCTCCGGCGCCGGCGGCGCGGCGCCGGCCGAGGCGCCGCGGTTGGACAGCCCCAGCCGGTGCACCTTGCCGATCACCGCGTTCCGGGTCACGCCGCCGAGCGCCTTCGCGATCTGGCTGGCGCTCATGCCCTCGTTCCACATTTCCTTGAGCGTCTCGACGCGCTCGTCGGTCCATGCCATTGCCGGTCTCCGCTGTGAACGCGGGAGGAGCAGCGCCGCTGCCGCGCCCGCTCGACCGTCCCGCCCGTCTGCAATTCGTGGCGCCAACAGGTAAAGCGTCCGGCAGGACGTTACAACCCGGCGTCATCCGCATTATCTGCGGGCGCTGACAGAGCGGGAGGCGTGGAGATGGCGGCAGCTTCGGCACCAGACATGGGTGCGCGGCGGTTCGGGCGGGTCAACTGGCTCGGCCTCTGGACGCTCTATCTCCGCGAGGTGCAGCGCTTCATCAGCGTCTACACCCAGACGATCCTGGCCCCCGTCGCGACCTCGATCCTGTTCATGGTGGTGTTCACGGTCGCCTTCGGGGATCGCCGCGGCGAGATGCTGGGCGTGCCGTTCGAGGTGTTCCTGGCGCCCGGCGTGTTGATGATGTCCGTGATCCAGAACGCTTTCGCCAACACCTCGTCCTCGGTGATGATCGCCAAGGTCCAGGGCAACATCGTCGACACGCTGATGCCGCCGCTCGCGCCGGGAGAGATCCTGACCGGCTACGTGCTCGGCGGGGCGACGCGCGGGCTGGTCTGCGCGCTCGCGATCGGCGTCGTCGTGTTCCCCGTCGTCGGCGTCGGCGTCGCGCATCCCGGCTGGGCGCTCTACTTCGTCGTGGCGGCCGGGCTGATGCTGGCGCTGATGGGGCTGCTCGCCGGCATCTACGCGGACAAGTTCGACCAGATGGCGGCGATCACCAACTTCGTCGTCACCCCGCTGTCATTCCTGTCGGGCACGTTCTACTCGATCGAGCGGCTGCCCGATGCCTTCGCCGCGGCGAGCCACGCGAACCCGTTCTTCTACGTGATCGACGGCTTTCGCTACGGCGTGCTCGGCGTCTCCGACGTCGGGCCCTGGCCGGGGCTCGCGGTCACGCTCGCGATCAACGCGGGCCTCGCCTGGCTCGCCTGGCGCTGGCTCGGCTCGGGCTACCGCCTCAAGGCCTGACGACCCCTCTGCCAAGCCCCGCCGAACCGCCTATATCATCGAGAAAGGCCGGACGAGCGCCGCCTCTACGGGTGGCGGGGTAAGGAGACGACCATGACGACGCGGAACAAGCGCGACTGGCTCGAGGGCGAGATCGTCGGCGACGACGACCCGGGCCCGCGCGAGGAGGGATGGCAGCCCGAGCCCGGGCCCTCCTGGGTCGAGCGCAACCGCGGCTTCATCGAGCAGGGCAAGACGCTGGCGCAGACGGCGCTGGTGGTCTCGCCGCCGCCCGCGCGCCTTGCGCTCGCGGCGCTCTCGATCGCGGCCGACGGGGTGCTGCTCGCCGAGGACATGCGGTCGGGCAAGCTCGACCGCGACCACGCCCGCTGGCGCGCGGGCGGCATCGCGCTCGAGACGCTGGCGCTGGTGGCGGCGTCGCGGCTTGCGCCCGCGCTGCTCGCACGGAACCACCTGCGTCTTCGCAAGCTCCGCGACGTCATCTCGAAGATGGAGGCCTCGACCGCGCGCCGCATGCCTTGAAGCGCGCGCCCGCGCCCTACCTGCGCGGAGCGCCGCCCCGAGAGCAACTGAGGGAGAGAGCCCATGTGGACGCTGGACCTGATCCGCGAGCTGGCCGACGAGACCGGCGACGTGCTCGCGAGCATCTATTTTCCGACGCACCGCTCCGGGCCCGATATCCAGCAGGACCCGATCCGCCTGAAGAACGCGGTCAAGGCGCTCGAGGCCGAGTCCGAGCGCAAGGGCATCGACGCGGAAAAGCTGAAAGCGCTGCTCGCCCACCCGCGCCGGCTCATCGAGGACGGGGAGTTCTGGCGCCACCAGAGCCTCGGGCTCGCGCTCTTCTGCCGGCCGTCGGGCATGCGGATCATGAAGCTGCCCTTCGCGCCGGCCGAGTTCTCGCGCCTCGGCGGGCGGTTTCACATCGCGCCGCTCGTCCGTGCGGCCGGCGGCCTGCCGGTCTTCCACATGCTCGCGCTCAACCGCGAGGGCTCGGCGCTCTACGACGTTGCCGGCGACGACGTGGTCGAGCGCACGCTCGACCCGCGCCTCGAGAGCCTGGCGGCGGCGCGCGGCATGTCCGACTACGACGCCGACGCCGGGTTCCACGCCGACCGCCACGGCTCGCGCCGCGGCGAGGGCGGCGAGGCGACGCCGCGCTACCACGCGCTCGGCACCGGCACCGACGAGCAGGAGGAGGTGGAGCTCGAGCGCTATCTCGCCTCGATCGCGCACGCGGCCGGCGAGGCGCTGGCCGGCAGTCAGGCGCCGCTCGTGCTGGCCGGCGGCGACCGCCTCTGCGGGCACATCCGCGGCATGCTGAAGGGACCGCGGCTCTGCGAGAGCTTCGTCGCGCGCAACGTGAACGGCGTCGAGCCGGAGACGCTGGCGTCCGCCGCGCGCAAGATCGTGCTGGCCGAGACCGGCAGCCCGCGGGACGAGGCGATGGAGCGGCTCGAGGCGCGGCTCGGCTCGGGCGAGGAGACGGCGCTCGCGGACCCCGACAGGCTGATGCAGGCGGCGAGCGAGGGGCGCGTCGACGTGGCCTTTCTCGACCTCCAGGAGAAGCCGGAAGGCACGCCCGCCGACCGCGACCGCGCGCGGCTGATCGACGACATCGCGGTCGAGACGATCCGCCACGGCGGCACGGTCTACGCGATGCCCGCAGCCGCGGCCGAGAAGCTCGCTCCCGCCGCGGCGCTGCTCCGCTACTGACGGCCTGCCCCGGCTGCGGCGTCCGGGCCGGACCGCCACCCTGCTCCTTCCCTTGCAGGGGGAGCGGCCGGTGTCTTTCACCGATCCCCCGCCCGCGGCCCCGGTTTGACACGCGCGGGCCGCTTCGCCATAAGACCCCCGCGCGCCTCGGGGCCAGCCGGTTTCCGGGGCGCTTGCCGTTTTCGGAACCGGAGGCGTGCCCGTGATCCCTGCCGTGATGCCGACCTATGCGCGCGCGCCGCTCGAGATCGAGCGGGGCGAGGGGGCGTGGCTGGTGACGCGCGACGGCACCCGATATCTCGACTTCGGCGCCGGGATCGCCGTCAACGTGCTCGGCCACGCGCACCCGCGTCTGGTCGAGGCGCTGACCGCCCAGGCCGGGCGCCTCTGGCACACCTCGAACATGTACCCGATCGCCGAGCAGGAGCGGCTGGCCGCGCGCCTGGTCGAGGCGACCTTCGCCGACACCGTCTTCTTCACCAATTCCGGCGTCGAGGCGATCGAGTGCGCGCTGAAGACGGCCCGGAAGCACCAGTTCGAGAAGGGCACCGGGCGCACGCGCATCATCACCTTCGAGGGCTCGTTCCACGGCCGCAGCCTCGCCGCGATCTCGGCCGCGGGGTCCGATAAGATGACCAGGGGGTTCGGGCCGCTGCTGCCGGGCTTCGACGTGCTGCCCTTCGGCGACCACGACGCGCTGCAGGCCGCCGTGACCGACGAGACCGCCGCGATCCTGGTCGAGCCGGTGCAGGGGGAGGGCGGCGTCCGCCCGCTGCCGCAGGCATGCATGCGCGGCCTCCGCCAGCTCTGCGACCAGCACGGGATGCTGCTGATCCTCGACGAGATCCAGAGCGGCGTCGGCCGGACGGGCAGGCTGTTCGCGCACGAGCACGCCGGCATCCGGCCAGACATCATGGCCATCGCCAAGGGCATCGGCGGCGGCTTCCCGCTCGGCGCCTGCCTCGCGACCGGGGAGGCGGCATCGGGGATGGGCGTCGGCGCCCACGGCAGCACCTATGGCGGCAATCCGCTCGCCTGCGCCGTCGGCAACGCGGTGCTCGACGAGGTGCTGGCAGAGGGTTTTCTGGACGAGGTGAACCGCAAGGCCGGGCACCTGCGCCAGCGGCTGGCCGAGCTCGGGGACAGCCACCCGGGGCTGGTCGCCGAGGTGCGGGGCGCGGGCCTGATGATCGGCGTGAAGCTGACGGATCGGACCGAGCCGCGGGCGGTCCTCGGCGCCGCGCGCGACGAGCGCCTGCTGCTGGTCGC
>DATKCY010000260.1:0-9120 GCA_035512995.1 Thermohalobaculum sp. | reverse complement strand
CGCCTCGCTCCGCGACCTCTACCCGTTCCTCGATGCGCCGACGGCGCGGCGCCTGGTCCGCGCCTACGGCACGGAGGCGGCCGAGGTGCTGGGCGAGGCGCGGGAGGCCGCCGACCTCGGCCGCGACTTCGGCGCGGGGCTGAGCGAGCGCGAGGCCGCCTGGCTGATGGAGCGCGAATGGGCGCGGACGGCGGACGACGTGCTCTGGCGGCGCTCGAAGCTCGGGCTCAGGCTGACGCCTGCGGAGGCGGAGACGCTGGAAGGCTGGATGGCGGCGCGGCGGCAGGCTATGCCGTCGGCGATCCAGGGAGGCAACGAAGCCGCGGAGTGACCCCATGAGCGACCTGATCCTCGCGATCGACCAGGGCACCACCTCGAGCCGCGCGCTCGTCTTCGACGGCGAGATGGGCCTCGTCGCGTTGAGCCAGCAGGAGTTTCCGCAGCACTTCCCGCATTCGGGCTGGGTCGAGCACGAGCCGGACGACATCTGGTCCTCGACGCTGGCGGTCGCGCGCGAGGCGGCGGAGAAGGCGGGCGGCTGGGAGCGGATCGCGGCGATCGGCATCACCAACCAGCGCGAGACGACGGTGCTGTGGGACGCCGAGACGGGCGAGGCCGTGCACCGCGCGATCGTCTGGCAGGATCGGCGGACGGCCGGGATGTGCCGCAGGCTGGCCGAGGACGGCCACGAGCCGATGCTGACCGAGCGGACCGGGCTGATCTTCGACGCCTATTTCGCGGGCACCAAGCTCGCCTGGATGCTGGAGAACGTCGAGGACGCGCGGGCGCGGGCCGAGGCGGGAAAGCTGCGCTTCGGCACGGTCGACTGCTACCTGATCTGGCGGCTGACCGGGGGCGGGCGGCACGTGACGGACGCGACCAACGCCTCGCGGACCATGCTCTACGACATCCGCGAGGGGCGCTGGGACGCCGACCTCTGCCGGCTGCTCGGCGTGCCCGAGAGCCTGCTGCCGGAGGTGCTGGACAGCGCCGCCGACTTCGGCACCACCGAGCGGGGGCTGTTCGGCCGGGAAATCCCGATCCTCGGCGTCGCCGGCGACCAGCAGGCGGCGACGGTCGGGCAGGCCTGCTTTCGCCCCGGCATGGTGAAGTCGACCTACGGCACCGGCTGCTTCGCGCTGCTGAACATCGGCGAGGAGTTCATCGGGTCGAAGAACCGGCTGCTGACCACGATCGCCTACCAGCTCGACGGCCGGCCGACCTATGCGTTCGAGGGGTCGATCTTCGTCGCCGGCGCGGTCGTGCAGTGGCTGCGGGACAAGCTGGGGCTGATCCGGGCGGCGCCCGAGAGCGCGGACCTGGCCGAGGAGGCGGACCCGGAGTCGGCGGTCTACATCGTGCCGGCCTTCGTGGGCCTCGGCGCGCCGCACTGGGACGCGGAGGCGCGGGGCGCGATCTTCGGGCTGAGCCGCGGCACGGGGCGGGCCGAGCTGGCGCGCGCGGCGCTCGAGAGCGTGGCCTACCAGACCCGCGACCTGCTCGAGGCGATGCGGAAGGACTGGCCCGGCGAGGCCGGCACGGTGCTCCGCGTCGACGGCGGCATGGCGGCCTCGGACTGGACCATGCAGGCGCTGGCCGACCAGCTCGGCGCGCCCGTCGACCGGCCGGAGGTGACGGAGACGACGGCCCTCGGCGCCGCCTGGCTCGCGGGCATGAAGGCGGGGCTCTACCCGGGCCCGGAGGGGTTCGCCGAGCGCTGGCGCCTCGACCGCCGGTTCGAGCCGAAGATGGACGAGGAGACCCGCGCCGCCCGCTACGCCGGCTGGCAGGACGCGGTCGCGCGGACGCTGAGCGAGCGGGGCGGGTGACGGGTCAGGCGCCCCCGTCCCGCGGCTTGATGCCCTTGCGGCGCAGCTCCTCGCGCGCGCCCTCGTGCTTGGCGAGGTCGCCGCGGCCCAGCGCCTCGAGCACCGCGCGGTCCTTCAGGAACTGGATGTCGCGGTAGTCCACGACCTCGATCCGGTTGCCCCAGGGGTCGAGGAAGTCGAGGCGCTGGTCGTCGACGAGCGGCACGCCGTCGGCCTCGAGCCGGGCGCGCAGGCCCGCGCGGTCGTCGACAACGAGGCCGAAGTGCCGGTGCTCGTCGGGCGGCTGGCGGCGCGGCGCCGAGAGCGCGAGGAACTGGTCGCCCATGTCGAGGAAGGCCATGTGCTCGCGCCGGCCGCGCAGCTCGAACGCGAAGTAGCGGCCGTAGAAGGCGAGCGCCTCGTCGATCGAGCCGACCTCGAGCGCCACGTGGTTGACGCCGATCAGGCGCGGGCGGTTGGTCATCGGCCGCTCCCCCCGTGGTCGCCGAGCACGGTTGCCACGGCCTCGCGGAGGTCGGCGCAGTCGGCGGTCGGCGGCACCCCGGCGCCCCCGGCCCCGGGCGGCTTGCCGGTGCGGACCAGGATGCCGCCGAGCCCCGCGCGGATCGCGGCCACGACGTCGAACTCGAGGTCGTCGCCGATCATCGCGACCTCGTGCGGCTCGAGCTCCATGTCGGCCGCGGCCAGGTGGAAGAAGTCGGCCGCGGGCTTGCCGAGCACCACCGCCTCGCGCCCGGACGCGAACTCGAGCGCCGCGACGAAGGCGCCGGCGTCGATGGCGGGCTCGCCGTCGTCGGCGATGTACATGCGGTTCTTCGCGAGCGCCACCAGCTCGGCGCCGGCCTCGACCAGCCGGAACGCCTCGTTCAGCGCGTCGTAGGTGAAGCATTCGCCCGCGTCGCCGACGACGACGGCCGTGGGCCGGCCGCGCCCCGGCGGGTCGAAGTCCTCGAGGAGCGCCGACGCCACGAGGAAATGGGGCGTGAGCTGGCGCTCGGCCAGCCAGGCGCGGGCGGCGACGGCGGGGGTGAAGACGGCGTCCGCCTCGGCCTCGATGCCGAAGCGCGCGAGCCGCTCGAGGATCCGGCGGAGCGGGCGGCTCGTCGTGTTCGTGAGGAACCGGTGGGGCATTCCGGCCTTCCGGAGCCGCGCGAGCGCCTCGGCCGAGCCCTCGATCGCCGCGTCGCCCCTGTAGACGACGCCGCTCAGGTCGATCAGCAGTCCGCGGACCTTTTCCGGCATCCCAGCTCTCCAACCGCCTCATCCGGCCGGCCACCATAGTGGGGCGCGCGCGCGGCGCCCAGCCCGCGGGCGCTGGATTCGCCGCGCCGCCGCCGCTAGGGAGGGCGGACCGCGCCCCCTGACCGGAGTCCCCGATGACCGAGCCCCGCATTCCCGCCAGCTTCACGATCGTCCGGCACCCGCTGATCGAGCACAAGCTGACGAAGATGCGGGACGTCCGGACCTCGACCGCGAAGTTCCGGGCGCTCTTGCGCGAGATCTCGATGCTGCTCGCCTACGAGCTGCTCAGCGACCTGCCGCTCGAGGAGGTGCCGATCGAGACCCCGCTCGAGCGCATGACCGGGCGGCAGCTCGCGGGCAAGAAGCTGTGCTTCGTCTCGATCCTGCGCGCGGGCGAGGGGCTGATGCAGGGGCTGCTCGACCTCATGCCGTCGGCGCGGGTGGGGCATATCGGCCTCTACCGCGACCACGAGACGATGCAGCCGGTCGAGTACCTGAGGAAGCTGCCGGACGACATCCGGGACCGCGTGACGGTGCTGGTCGATCCGATGCTGGCGACGGCGGGCTCGGCGATCGCGGCGGTGAGCCGGGCCAAGGAGGCCGGCGCCCGCGACGTCCGGTTCCTGGCGCTCGTCTGCGCGCCCGAGGGGGCCGCGAAGTTCGCGGCGGCGCACCCGGACGTGCCCGTCACGGCCGCGGCGATGGACCGCGAGCTCGACGAGAAGGCCTATATCCGGCCGGGCCTCGGCGACGCCGGCGACCGGCTGTTCGGCACCAAGGGGCACGGGGTCGCCTAGTGGCTCGACCGGAACGGATCCGATAAGTTCACAGCAGCTTCGCGAGTACGGTCCGACAGCCCGGGTGCGGGCTGTTGGAGTCTGACGCTAGCGCCCCGTCGTCCGGGACGCGGCCGTCGGCCGCCCGCGGGGGGCTGGCGGCCCGGCGCCCGGTCAGTCGGGATCAGCCGTCGGTTTGGATCTCGGTATCGCCCTCGGTTTCGATCTCAGTCTCGCCCTCGGGCGTCTCGATCTCCACCTCGGCGTCGTCGTCATCGCAGGCGGCCAGGCTGAAGGTCAGGGCGAACGCCCCCAGGAGCGGCAAGAGAAACTTCGGCATGATGATCCTCCGGATCAGCGAGGGTTCTTTGGTGAACACGATAGAAACCCGACAGGAGCACCAACGGTTCCGTTGCGTCTTGGGACCCGGACCGGGGGTGTCTGTGACGTCATCGGACGAGGAGGCGCAATCCGCGGCCGCCGGGCTCAGAAGAGCGGCGGCGTGTCCCAGATGTCGCGGGCGTAGCCGCGGATCGTGCGGTCGGACGAGAAGCGGCCCGAGCGGGCGGTGTTCAGCACCGCGCGGCGGGTCCACTCGTCCTGGTCGTGCCAGAGGGCGTCGACCGCGCGCTGCGCCGCGTAGTAGGCGCCGAAGTCGGCCGCGACCATGAAGCGGTCGTGGAAGCGGAGGTCGGCGACGAGGCCGGCGTAGCGGTCGGGCTCCTCGGGCGAGAACAGGCCCGAGCTGACCTGATCCAGCACCTCGGCCAGCCGCGGCTCGGCCGCGATCGCGGCGGTGGGCTGGTAGCCGGCGGCGCGGCGCTCGGCCGCCTCGGGGGCGGTCATGCCGAAGATGAAGATGTTGTCCGGGCCGACCGCCTCGCGCAGCTCGACATTGGCGCCGTCGAGGGTGCCGATGGTGAGCGCGCCATTGAGCGCGAGCTTCATGTTGCCGGTGCCCGACGCCTCGGTCCCCGCGGTCGAGATCTGCTCGCTGAGGTCGGCCGCCGGGATGATCCGCTCGGCCATCGAGACGTTGTAGTTCGGCGGGTAGACGACCGCGAGGCGCGCGCGCGTCGCCGGGTCGGCGTTGATGACGCGGCCTGCGTCGTTGATCAGCCGGATGATCTGCTTGGCCATCGCGTAGCCCGGCGCCGCCTTGCCGCCGAAGAGCCGCACGCGCGTCGCCCACGGGGCCTCCGGCTCGCGGCGCATGGCGTTCCAGGCCGCGATCGTCTCGAGGATGTTCAGGAGCTGGCGCTTGTATTCGTGGATGCGCTTGATCTGCACGTCGAACATGGCGTCCGGCGAGACCGCGAGCCCATGGGCGTCGCCGAGCCAGCGGGCCAGCCGTTCCTTGTTGTGGCGTTTGGCGGCCGCGAAGCGCGCGCGGAACCCCTCGTCGTCGGCCAGCGGCGCGAGGCGGGCGAGCTGGTCGAGGTCGGTGACCCAGGCAGGTCCGATGCGCTCGGTGATCAGCGCGCCGAGCCCCGGGTTGCAGGTCTGGAGCCAGCGGCGCGGCGTGATCCCGTTCGTCTGGTTGACGATCCGGTCGGGGTGGAGCGCGTGGAGGTCCGCGAACACGGTCCCGCGCATGAGCTCGGTGTGGAGCGCCGAGACGCCGTTCACCTTGTGCGTGCCGATGAAGGCGAGGTCGCCCATGCGCACGGTGCCGCCGTCGAGGATGCGCACGCTGTCGGGCCGGCGCGTCTCGGCCGCGTGGCGCGCGTCGATCCGCTCCATCAGCTCGAGATGGCGGGGCAGGACGCGGCCCATCAGCTCGACCGGCCAGCGCTCCAGCGCCTCGGGCATCAGCGTGTGATTGGTGTAGCTGAGGCAGGCGCGGGTGGTGTCGAACGCCTCGTCGAAGCCGAGGCCGTGGCCGTCGATCAGGACGCGGACGAGCTCCGGCACCGCGATCGCGGGATGGGTGTCGTTGAGCTGGATCGCCGCGTGCGCGGGCAGCCTGCGCGGGTCGCCCTCCTGGCTGAGGAACCGGCGCATGATGTCGGCGAGCGAGGCGGCGGTGAAGAAGTACTCCTGCTTCAGCCTGAGCTCCTTGCCCTGGGCCGTCGTGTCGTCGGGATAGAGGACCCGGCTGATCGTCTCCGCCAGCACCTCGGGCGCGGCGGCGCCGACATAGTCGCCGCGGTTGAACGAGCCGAGCTCGAAGGCGCGGACGGGCTTGGCCGACCAGAGGCGGAGCGTGTTGACCCAGCGCGCGCCCCAGCCCGGCACCGGCATGTCGTGGGCGCTGGCGAGCACGGTCTCCTCGGGCTCCCAGCCGAGGCCGTTCATGCGGCCGCCGAAGCCGATCGGGTAGGTCGCCTCGGCGCGCTCGTACTCCCACGCATGCGTCTGGCGCAGCCAGTCCTCGGCCTCCTCGACCTGCCGGCCGTGGTCGAAGCTCTGGCGGAACAGGCCGTGCTGGTAGCGGATGCCGTAGCCCATGGCGGGCACGCCGATGGTCGACATCGAGTCGAGGAAGCAGGCCGCGAGCCGGCCGAGGCCGCCGTTGCCGAGCGCCGCGTCGGGCTCGTCGGCCAGCAGCGCTTCGTAGTCGACTCCACGCGCCTCGACCGCCTCGCGCGCCGCCGCGCCGAGGCCGAGATTGGAGATCGCGTCCTCGAGCAGGCGCCCGATCAGGAACTCCATCGAGAGGTAGTAGACGCGCTTGCGGCCCTCGCGGTAGACGCGGTGGGTGGTGGCGAACCAGGGATCGACGACCAGGTCGCGGATCGCGCCCGACAGCGCGTGGCGCCAGTCGGTGAGCGTCGCCGCCGCCGGGTCCTTGCCGAGGTCGTATTTCAGCCGGCGGTCGAGCGCCTGCCCCAGCTCGTCCGGCGCGTGCCGCACGTTCGGCGCGGCACCAGTGTGAACGTTCATCGAGTCCCCCCGCGACGCAGTACCATCCCGCGCGGGTCAGGTCACGACATCGGGCTTTTCGCGCCCGGTGCGCTCCCTTATTCCCGCGATCGCCGCGGCCGCATCCCCTACAGCTGCCAGCGCCTCACTCGTCTCGCGCCCGGTTGATCCCGAGTCGCTCTCGAAGCTTTCAACATACACTCTTAGCGTAGCTCCGGCCGTTCCGGTACCCGACAAGCGGAAAACGGCACGTGAATTCCCGGAAAAATGAACCCGAATGCCCTGATTGCGGGCAATCGTGCCGTCCACGGGGTCCTTATAGGCGAAATCGTCGGCCGCGGTGACGGTCAGGCCGGAGTGATTCGCGCCGGCAAGATCGGGCAGCCGGTCGCGCAGGTCCTGCATAAGCGCCTGCGCCTCGGCCGCGTCGAGGCCCTCGTAGTCGTGGCGCGAGTAGTAGTCGCGGCCGTACTCCGCCCAGTGCGCCTCCAGCACCTCGGCGACCGACTGGCGCCGGACCGCGAGGATGTTCAGCCAGAGCAGCACGGCCCAGAGGCCGTCCTTCTCGCGCACATGGTCCGAGCCGGTGCCGAAGCTCTCCTCGCCGCAGATCGTCGCGCGGCCGGCGTCGAGCAGGGTGCCGAAGAACTTCCAGCCGGTCGGGGTCTCGTGCGCCTCGATCCCGAGCTTTTCGGCCACGCGGTCGACGGCGCGGCTGGTCGGCATCGAGCGGGCGACGCCCCTGAGGCCGCCGGCATAGCCCGGCGCGAGGTGCGCGTTCGCGGCCAGCACCGCCAGGCTGTCGGAGGGGTTCAGGTAGACGCCGCGGCCGAGGATCATGTTGCGGTCGCCGTCGCCGTCCGACGCCGCGCCGAAGTCGGGCGCTTGCCCGCCCATCATCAGCGCCATCAGCTCGGGCGCATGCGCCGGGTTCGGGTCCGGGTGGCCGCCGCCGAAGTCGGGCAGCGGCGTGCCGTTCATGACGGTGCCGGCGGGGGCGCCGAGCCGGTCCTCGAGGATCGCGCGGGCGTAGGGGCCCGTGATCGCGTGCATCGCGTCGAAGCGCATGGTGAATCCGCCAGCGAAGAGGCCGCTGATCGCGTCGAGGTCGAACAGGCGCTCCATCAGTCCGGCATAGATCGCGACCGGGTCGATGACCTCGACCGTCATGGGCCCGAGGCGCTGCTCGCCGTCGCTCCCGAGGTCGATGTCGGGGGCGTCGAGGATGCGGTACTCGGCGATCCGCAGCGTCTCCTCGTGGATCGCGCCGGTGACCGATTCCGGGGCCGGGCCGCCGGCCGGGATGTTGTACTTGATGCCGAAGTCGCCGTCCTCGCCGCCCGGGTTGTGGCTGGCCGAGAGGATGATGCCGCCGTCCGTCCCGCGCTCGCGAATCACGGCGGAGGCGGCCGGGGTCGAGAGCAGGCCGTCCCGGCCGACCAGCACGCGCGCGGCGCCGTTTGCGGCGGCCATCTTCAGGATCGTCTGGCAGGCCTTGTCATTGAAGAAGCGGCCGTCGCCGCCGAGGGTCAGCGCCTTGCCCTCGACGCCGCCGATCGCGTTGAAGATCGCCTGCACGAAGTTCTCGAGGTAGCCCGGCGCCATGAAGGTGCGGGTGCGGGCGCGGAGGCCCGAGGTGCCGGGCTTCTGGCCCTCGATCGGCTCCGTCGGGACGGTCTTCACGGTCATGCGCGCTCCTCCAGGATCGCTCGGTAGAGATCGGCGTAGGCGAGGGCCGAATTCTCCCAGCCCACGGGGTGCCCGGCCGCGCGCGCCATCAGGCCGCCCCAGGCGGGCGGGTCGGCGAAGGCGTCGCACGCGCGGTCGATCGCGTCGGCGAGCGCGCGCACGCTGTCGGGCGCGTGCACGAAGCCGGTCGAGCACTCGGCGGCCGACGCCGCCTCGTTGTGGTCGATCACGGTGTCGGCGAGGCCGCCGGTGCGCGCGACCACGGGGATGGTGGCGTAGCGGAGGCCGTAGAGCTGGGTCAGCCCGCAGGGCTCGAACCGGGACGGCAGCAGGATCGCGTCCGCGCCGGCGATCAGCCGGTGCGCCAGCGTCTCGTCCCAGCCGGCGACCAAGCCGATCCGGCCGGGCCAGGCGCTCGCGGCCTCGCGGAACGCCTGCACGACCTCGGCGTCGCCGTCGCCGAGGAGCGCGAGCCGGCCGTCGCGCGCGATCAGCCGGGGCAGGGCGGCGGCGAGCAGGTCGAGGCCCTTCTGCTCGGTCATGCGGCTGACGACGCCGAAGACGGGGCCCTCGCCCGCCGCCAGCCGGTAGCGCTCGATCAGCTTGCGGCGGTTCGCGCGCTTGGAGTTCAGGTTGCGGGGCCCATAGGGCTGGGCGAGGTGGTGGTCGGTGACGGGGTCCCAGACGTCCTCGTCGATGCCGTTCAGGATGCCGGTCAG
>DATKCY010000259.1:0-7334 GCA_035512995.1 Thermohalobaculum sp. | reverse complement strand
TGACCAGCGTCGACTTGCCGGCGCCGTTCTCGCCGAGAAGCGCGTGCTTCTCGCCCGGCCGGACCACCAGGTCGACGTCCCGGTTCGCCGCGAAGTCGCCGAACTTCTTGACGATGCCCCGCGCCTCGAGGAGCGGCGTCGCGCCGTCGCTGTCGCTGTCGCTGGCGGGCTCGGGGCTCATGCGGGCGGGCCTCGCGGGGTCTCGGTGGCGTCGCGACAAGGTGACCCAGCGACGACGCTTTCGCAAACAATTCGAGGGGAATATTGGCCGCCGGAAATTGAAACTGTCTCACGGGCCCGCTCCTCCGCGGTGGCCGGGGAGGCCCCGGGTGGGCCGAGGCGGACGCCGCGTTCACGCCCCCCGGCCGGGCCGCGAATGCCACGCCCAGGCCGTCTCGAGGATCGCGTCGAGGGTCGAGCGCGCGGTGACGTCCGGGCCGAGCAGCGCCCGGCTCCGCGAGGGGTCCGCGACCAGCTCCGACGGGTCGCCCGGCCGCCGCGGCGCGCTCTCGTGCGGGACCGGCCGGCCCGTTACCCGCTCGGCCGCCGCGATCACCTCCCTGACCGAGTGCCCGCGCCCGGTGCCGAGGTTGAGCGCGACGCTCTCGCCGCCGCCGAGAAGCCGGTCGAGCGCGCGGACATGCGCCTCGGCGAGGTCGCTCACATGGATGTAGTCGCGGATCGCCGTGCCGTCGGCGGTCGGGTAGTCCTCCCCCATCAGCCGGAGCGGCGGGCGCCGGCCGAGCACGGCGTCGAGCGCGAGCGGGACCAGGTGTGTCTCGACCGCCCGCTCCTCCCCGATCTCCGCCTCGGGATCGGCGCCGGCGGCGTTGAAGTAGCGGAGGCTTATGTGCCTCAGCCCGTAGGCGGCAGAGTAGTCGGCCAGCACCTGCTCGGCGGCCAGCTTCGAGCGGCCGTAGGGGCTGACCGGCGCCTTCGGCGCGTCCTCGGCGATCGGCATCCGCTCGGGCTCGCCGTAGACGGCGCAGGTGCTGGAGAAGACGACCGCCCCGACCCCGCGGGCGCGGCAGGCGTCGAGCAGGCTGACGACGCCGCCCGCATTGACCCGCCAGTAGCGCGCGGGCTCGCGGACGGACTCGCCCACCAGCGCCAGCGCGGCGAAGTGGAGCGCCGCAACGGGCGCATGCGCCTCGATCACCTCGCCGATCCGTCCCTCGTCCCGGACGTCGCCCATCTCGAGCGGACCCCAGCGGACCGCCCAGCGGTTGCCGGTCGAGAGGTCGTCGTAGGTGACCGGCAGGTAGCCCGCGCCCGCCAGCGCCTTGCAGGCGTGGCTGCCGACGTAGCCGGCGCCGCCGGTCACGAGCACGGTCCGGCTCATGCCGGCCCCCGCCGACGGCGGGGGCCCGGGCCGCGGCGCCTCCGCCCGGCCGGACGGCCGGGCCCCGCGGCGGCCGCGCTCGGGCTCCGGACGGATCTGCGCATCGCTCGGCCCCCCGTCGATCTCACGCCACCGCCATCCCACGGCGAGCCGCTCCTGTCAAAGCGCGGCCCCTCTCCGGGTCAGAGCCCGTCCTCGCCCAGCAGATGGCGGCCGCGCGGGTCCTCGACCTCGATCACCCAGAGGTCGGGGTCGTAGCCGCGCTGGCGCGCGATGGCGGCATCGACCTCGGGCTCCTCCGCCTCGCCCGTCTCGTCCCAGACCGCCTGGCCCTCGAAGTCGTAGCGCCGGGTCAGGAGCTGCGCCCGCCCGTTCATCAGCGCGACCTTGACCCCGATCGCGCCGGCGGTGCCGTCACCCCGGTGCATGACGTGCGCATAGATGCCGGCCTGCTCGAGCCGCGCCAGGTAGGCCGCGACCCAGACCCCGCTCGCGAGCCGCGGGATCATTCGCCGTCGCCGAAGTCGAGCCCGATCTCGCGGTAGCGCTCGGGCTCGTCCTGCCAGCCGGGGCGGACCTTGACCTCGAGGAACAGGTGGACCGGCCGCTCGAGCAGGCCGGAAAGCTCCTCGCGCGCCCGCCGCCCGATCTCGCGGATCGTGGCGCCGCCGCGGCCCAGCACGATGCCCTTGTGCCCGTCGCGGCCGACATAGACGATCTGGTCGATCCGGGCCGAGCCGTCGTTGCGCTCCTCCCAGCCCTCCGTCTCGACGGTCAGCTGGTAGGGCAGCTCCTGATGCAGCATCAGCGTCAGCTTCTCGCGCGTGATCTCGGCCGCCAGCATGCGGAGCGGCAGGTCGGCGATCTGGTCCTCCGGATAGAGCCACGGCCCCTCCGGCATCTCCGAGCCCAGCCAGGCGCGCAGGTCCGCGACACCGTCGCCGCGGGTGGCCGAGATCATGAAGGTCCGCGCGAAGTCGCGCCGTTCGTTCAGCCCGGCCGCGAGCGCCAGCAGCCGCTCCCGCTTCACCCGGTCGATCTTGTTGATGGCAAGCGCCACCGGCCGGGACCCGCGATGCCGCTCCAGCTCCTCCAGGATCGCCGCGACGCCGTCGGTGACGCCGCGGTGCGCCTCGACCATCAGCACGGTCACGTCGGCGTCCCCGGCCCCGGCCCAGGCGGATGCGACCATTGCCCGGTCGAGCCGCCTCAGCGGGCGGAACAGGCCCGGCGTGTCGACGAAGACGACCTGCGCCTCGCCCTCGATCGCGATGCCGCGCACCCGCGTCCGCGTCGTCTGCACCTTGTGCGTCACGATCGAGACCTTGGCTCCGACGAGCGCGTTCAGCAGCGTCGATTTCCCGGCGTTCGGCTCGCCGATCAGCGCCACGAAGCCCGCGCGGGTCATGCGCCCTCTCCGAGTTCGCCGAGCAGCGCCGCGGCGGCGGCCTGCTCGGCCTGCTTCTTCGAGCGCGCCTCGCCTGTCGCCGTCTCGCCGCTCGCGAGGGTCGCCGCGACGACGAAGCGCGGGGCATGGTCGGGGCCGCTCCGCCGCACCTCCTCGTAGTCCGGCGGCGCCATGCCGCGCGCCTGCGCCCATTCCTGCAGCCGGGTCTTGGCGTCGGTCGGCGCCGCCTCCGGCGCCTCGATCCGCCGGCGCCAGCGGTCGAGCACGAAGCGCTCGGCCGCCTCCATGCCGCCGTCGAGGTAGAGCGCCGCGATCAGCGCCTCCATCGCGTCGGCCAGGATCGCGGCCTTCCGCCGCCCGCCACCCAGGCTCTCGCTCCGCCCGAGGCGCAGGTGGCCGCCGAGGCCGGTCTCCTCGGCAACCTCGGCCAGCGTCTCGCGGCGGACGAGGGCGTTGAAGCGCGGCGCGAGCGAGCCCTCGGACTCGTCCGGATAGGCGCGGAGCAGCGCGCCCGCGATCACGAGGCCGAGCACGCGGTCGCCCAGGAACTCGAGCCGCTGGTTGTCGGGCCTGGCGGGGCTGGCGGCGGAGGGATGGGTCAGCGCCTGCTCGATCAGCGCGGGCTCGGCGAAGTCGTGGCCGAGGCGCTGGGCGAGCGGCCCGCTGTCCATGCCCGTGCGCCGTCCCATCTCCTCAGTCGATCATCGTCAGGAACCGGTCCCAGCGCCAGTCCCAGACCGCCCAGAACGGCCCGTCGGACGACAGCACCACGATGTCGGCGCGGCCGATCAGGTTCTCGAGCGGCACGAAGCCGATCTTGCGGCTGTCGACCGAGTTGTCGCGGTTGTCGCCCATGACGAAGACCTGGCCCTCGGGCACCTCGAAGGCGCGCCGGAACTCGGGCCAGAGCGGCTCGGTCACCGCGCCCTCGATGTTGACGAGCAGGTGCTCGCGCCCCCCCGGCAGCGTCTCGCGGTAGAGCTCCTTGGTGCAGTCGGCGCCGGGGCCGGCCGGCCGGGTCGCACAGCGCGGACGGCTGGGCGGGCTGCCGCGCGGGACGAACGGCTCGACGAAGTCGCCGATGCGCTCGGTCCGGAGCGGCTCGCCGTTGATCGAGACGATGCCCTCGCCGAGCGCGATCCGGTCGCCCGGCAGCGCGATCACCCGCTTGACGTAGTCGACGCAGTCGCTGCCGGCCTGCTGCTGCCCGAACACGCGGCCGAAGAAGTTGGCCACGCTCTCGATCGGACCGGCGCTGCAGGCGTCGTGCTCGGGGTGCTTGAAGACCACCACGTCGCCGCGCTCGGGCATGTCGGGAAAGATGCGCCCGTCGAACAGGGCCGGCGAGAACGGGAACGAATAGCGCGAATAGCCGTAGGAGAACTTGGTCACGAACAGGTAGTCGCCGATCAGGAGCGTCGGCTTCATCGACCCCGACGGGATCGAGAACGGCTGGAACAGCAGCGAGCGGAACACCGCCGCGATCACCAGCGCCCAGAAGACGGTCTTCAGCGTGTCGCGGAGGCCGCCCTCCTTCGTCTTCGACGTCGTCGCCATCTGTCCGGAGGGCCCCGCGGGTTCGCTCGGGAAGGGAAAGTCCGGCCCATGTGCCCACCGGCTGGAGCCGAGTCAAGCGGCGCCCGCCCCGCGCCCGCCCGCGCGCGTCCAGTCGTGCCTGCCGGCCGGGCGGCGGCCTCCGCCGGCGTCCGCGAGGCTGGCGGACGGCGCGGCACGACCCGCCGCGCCTCGTTCGGGGCTGCGCGCTGGACGGGCTCGAAGCGAATGCGTAGCGTGCGGGCTCTCGTGCGGATCGAAGAACCGCTCTCATTGTCGAATGCGTGCTTCCGGTCGGAAGGCGGGGGTAGCCGATTGCTTGGTTCCAGGGACGACGAGAACGCCGCGACGGCGGCGCTGGACGCGGCGCGGCGGCGGCCCGACTTCGAAGGCCGCTGCCTCGAGGAGGCGAAGGTGCTCATGCGCCTCGGGCGCTGGCGGGAGGCGACGGAGGTCGCCCAGGCCTTCGTCGGGCGCTGGCCCGACCGTCCCGAGGCGCACCTGCTGCTCATCGCCGCCCTCGGCAACGCCGGCGAGCCCGCGCGCGCGGCGAAGGCCGTCGAGGAGGCGCTGGAGCGCTGGCCGAACAGGACCAGGTTCGCGGGGCCGATCGCGCGCCTCGCCCTCGAAGGCCAGGATCACGAATGGGTCCTGCGCTGCATCCGTTCCCTGCCGGAGACGCGCGCGGCGTGGCCAGCCCTCTCCGAGCTCGAGATCCAGGCCAGGCTGGGCGTCGGCGACGCCCGGGGAGCCGAGCAGGTGGCCGCGGAGGCGGCCTCGCGGTGGCCGGACGGCCTCGCCTTCGCGGAGGCGCAGGTGCGGACCGCCTTCGGCCTGGAACGCTGGGACGAGGCCGTCGAGCGCGCGGATCGCGTTCTCGCCCGATGGCCCGACAGCCCGGACGCGGCAACCCTCCTCGTGAACGCTCTCCTGAAGGGCGGCGCGTTCGAGGCCGCCGAGCAGGCCTCGGCCGCAGCCGCCGCGACATGGCCGGACAGAGTGGACTTCGCCGCGCTCCACGTCCGGGCGGCGCTCGGCCTCGGGCGTCCCTCCGAGGCGATCGCGCGCGCCGACGACATGCTGTCGCGCTGGCCCGAGGCCGCCCAGCCGCTGAAGCTGAAGATCGACGCCCTGCTCGCGGCGGGCGACGAGGAGGGCGCGGCGGCCGCCGCTCTCGACGCGGCGCGGCGCTGGCCCGGCTCGCCGGCGCGATGCCTGGAGGCGGCGAAGGCGCTCTCGCGCCTCGGCCGGGCCGGGGACGCGGCCGGGATCGCCCGCGCCTGCGTCGAGCGCTGGCCCGACCAGCCGGACGGGCACAGGCTTCTCATCGCGGCGCACGTGTCCCGGGGCGCCTTCGAGGCGGCCGAGGATGCCTCGGCCGCGGCCGTCGCCCTGTGGCCGGAGAGCGTCGAGCTCCTGAAGGCCCATGTGCGCACCGCGCTCGGCCTGGAACGGTGGGATGACGCCGTCCTGCGCGCCGAGCGCCTGATCGCGCGGCGGCCCGACGACCGGAGCACATGGCTCGCGCTGATCGATGCGGCCAAGGGCGCGGTCGCCTGGCCGAACGGCTTCGTGCCTCCGGTCGACCAGGCCGAGGCGATGGCCGCCGAGGAGGGCGACGGTCCGGAGCCCCGCTGCGCGGTCATCAGGGCGCTGGCGGCCGAGGGCCGCCTGCAGGACGCCGAGACCGCCTCTGCCGCGGCGCTCGCGGCGTGGCCCGAGGACGCGCTGGTCCGCTTCCACGCCGACCGCCTCGCCGAGGTGCAGCGGGCGCTCTCGGTCCTCGAGCGCGCGATCGAGCGGTTCCCCGACGACCCGGGCATCCATTGCCAGCGGATCAACCTGCTGCTGCGCATGGGCCGGCCCGAGGAGGCCGCGCGCGTCGGACGGTCCCTGGTCGAGCGGTGGCCGGAGAGCGAGGGCCTGCGCTACGCGCATCTCGCGGCCCTGACGCGCGCCGGCAGGACCGGGGAGGCGGTGGAGAGCCTGGAGGCGTTCCTCCTTCGCGACGACGCCCCGCAGTTCAACCCGCGCGTGAGCGTCGCAATGCGCCACATGGCCCACGGCGGGCACTTCTCCCGCTGCCTGCGGCTCCTCAGGACCCTGACGAGCCGGGCCGAGGGCGACGACCGGACGGCGATGAAGGCCCGGATGCTGGCCTTCATCTCGAGCGCGGGCTTCTACGGCTCGACGCGGCGGCTCCTGCGCGCGACGAAGGTCCCCGATGCGCAGCTCACCTTCGTGCGCGCGCGCCTCGAGGAGGCGCTGACGGGCGCCACCGGCGCCTCGCTCCAACAGGCCGCGGCGAACGGCGAGATCGCGCGCGGCAACATCGAGCAGGCGGCGACGTGGCTGATCGCGTCCGGGGCCGTCGAGGGCGCGCGCGACCTGGTCGAGAGCTCGAAGGAGGCGCTGGGGGCGAAGCACATCTTCTTCGCCCTGACCTGCAGCCTGCACCTGAAGGACCATGACGGGATCGCCAGGTACCTCGACGCGCTGCGCGCGCGGGCGCTCTCGGACTGCCGGGTGCTGTTCTTCATGCGGATGGTCGAGGCCGACCCGGCGCTGCGCGCGCAGGTCCTGGACGAGCCGGCCGGAGCCGACCTCGCCGCCACCTGCGCGCTTCTCGCCACGGAGCACCAGTACAGGTACCGCGAGCTCAGACGCTTCGCGCACGGGCTGCGCGACGGGATCGGCCACGCGGACGACGACGCGACCGCCGTCAGCTTCATCTGCCCGGTCCACCGCATCGACGACCTCGAGCGGCTGCTGGCCAATATCAGGGCGCAGAGGGGCGGCGCCCTCGAGGCGTTGATCTGCTTCAACAACTGCGATTACGAGGCCGCGGAAGGGCGGTTGAAGGCCCTGCTGGCCGCCGATCCGGTCGGGGTTCCCCTCAGGTCGATGGACTGCGGCGGCGCGCCGCTCGGCGAGGTGCTGAACCTCGGCATGGCGCGGGCGGAGGGCGCGCTCCTCTGCAAGATCGACGCCGACGACATCTACCTGCCTGACTACGCCGCGCGGATCAGG
>DATKCY010000258.1:0-2768 GCA_035512995.1 Thermohalobaculum sp. | reverse complement strand
ATCTGGCGGGGCGGCAGGGGTGAGCGCGCGGCAGGCCCCGACCAATGCCGAGGCGCCGCCGGCGCGCGCCGCCCGGCCCGGCCGCGGCGGGGGGACGGGCGCGAAGATCCGCTGCGACGCCTGCCCGGTCATGTGCTACATCGCGCCGGGGCGGACCGGCGCCTGCGACCGCTACGCCAACGAGGACGGCCGGATCGTCCGCTGCGATCCCCTGACGGTGCTCGAGGCGGCCGTGGGCGAGGGCGGCGAGGTCGTGCCCTTCCTCGCCCACGCCGACGACTGGGCCGGCGGGATCGCGCCCCCCTTCGTCACCGGCATCGGCGCCGGCACCACCTATCCCGATTACAAGCCCGCCCCCTTCGTCGTCAGCCGCGAGGTCGCGGGCGCCGACATGGTCACCGTCGTGACCGAGGCGATCTTCAGCTATTGCGGCGTCAAGGTGAAGATCGACACCGACCGCCATCTCGGCCCCGAGACGGCGACCGTTCGGGCCGGGGGCGAGCCCATCGGCCACGTGACGACGGCCGAATACGGCAGCCAGATGCTCTCTCTCGGCGGCGTCCGCCACCTGACGGGCGGGAGCAAGGCCGAAGGCCGCGTCACCTGCGCGACGCTGATGGCCCTCTGCAACCGCGAGGCGGTCGAGCTCGAGATCGAGGGCGGGTCCGCCGTGACCGTTCAGGCGGGCGCGGCGCCCGTGGTGGACGGCGAGCCCGAGCGGCGGATGCGCGTCGGCTGCGGCTCCGCCACCATCGGCATGTTCGCGACCCAGTGGCGGGGGCTGGTCGACGAGGTCGTGGTCGTCGACGACCACATCACCGGCGTCGTCTCCGAGCACCAGGCGGGCAAGGTGCTCGGCTGGCCCGACACCGGCATCCGCGTGCGCGGCCGGCGTTCGACGCCGGGGCGCTACTTCCGCGTGGCCGAGCCCGGGCGCGGCTGGGGCGGCACCGACCTGGACGACCCGCTCGCGATCCTCGGGGACTGGAACGCGAAGAAGGGCGCGCGGCCCGGGCTGACGCTGCTGATGGTCTCCACCACCGGCGAGCAGCACGGCTACTACGTGCTCGACGACGACCTCCGCCCGGTGCCGCGGGAGCTGCCGGAGGCGCTCGGCGATACCGTCGGGCTGATCGACGAGAACTGCGAGCCGGCGCTCTGCTCGGTCCTCTTCATGGCGGGCGCCGGCGGGTCGCTCCGCGCAGGCGTCACGCGGAACCCGGTCCGGCTCACGCGCGCGGTCCAGGGCGCGGGCGCGCGCGTCACCTGCGGCGGCGCGCCGGCCTATGTCTGGCCCGGCGGCGGCATCACGCTGATGGTCGACGTGACGCGGATGCCCGACCGCTCCTTCGGCTATGTGCCGACGCCGGCGCTGGTCGCGCCGCTCGAGTTCACGATGCCGCGCGCGGACTACCTGGCGCTCGGCGGGCATGGGCAGAGCATCCGCCCGCTGGAGGACGTGCTGGCGACCGGCGGCGAGTACGCCGCGGCCGCGTGGCGGCCCCGGCGCGAGCGCCTGCCGTGACCGGACCGCAGGCGGCGCTCCTCTCGGACGGCCGGCGGCTCCACCTGAACCACGGCCCGATCGACCTGATCGTCGAGGCGTGGGGGCCGGAGGCGGCGCGCCGGACCGCCTACGCCGCCGCGACCGGCCGCTTCGCGACGATCCTGGACGAGCTGGTGGCGGAGCTGCCGCAGCTCCGCCGCCCGCTCGGGCCGCCCGGCCTGAACGGACCGACCGCGCGGCGCATGGCCGACGCGGTGGCACCGCACGCCGCAACGTTCGTCACGCCGATGGCCGCCGTCGCCGGGGCGGTGGCCGAGGAGGTCCTGGCGGCGCTTGTCGGGAGCGACGATCCTGCACCCTCACGCCGGCGCGGCAGCCCGTTCGCCCTCCGCAGCCCCGAGCCGCTGCTGCAGCGCGCCTACGTCAACAACGGCGGCGACATCGCCCTCTGGCTGGCGCCGGGGCAAAGCCTGACCGCCGCGATCGCCCGGGCCGACGGGCTGGGCGACCGGCTGACCATCCGCCACGACGACCCCGTGCGCGGCATCGCGACCTCCGGCTGGCGCGGGCGCAGCCACTCGCTCGGCATCGCCGACGCCGTCACCGTCACCGCCCGCTCGGCCGCCGCCGCCGACGTGGCGGCGACCCTGGTCGCCAATGCGGTCGACCTGCCCGGCCATCCGGCGGTCGAGCGCACGCCCGCCGTCCGGCTCGACCCCGACAGCGACCTCGGCGAGCGCCCCGTGACGACCGGCGTTGGACCGCTGACGGAGGCGGAGGCCGACGCGGCGCTCGCGGCGGGGGCCGAACGGGCCGAGGCCATGCACCGCGCGGGCCTGATCGCGGGCGCGGCGCTCTGCCTCGCCGGGCGCATCCGCGTCGTCGGCCAGGGCGCCGCGCTCGCCGCCTGAGACCACGCCGCTTCCAGACGCGCCGCCGCGGCCGCGCGCGACGACGGTGCCGCCTGCAAGGCAGCTTTGCGCGGCCGCGCCTGCGGCTAGATTCCGCTCGACAAGCTCGGGGCGGCCGTTGGAGAAAGCCCCATCGTCCCGGCCCCGGCCGGGCACCGAGCCTCCGCCGCCGAAAGGTGAGGACCCATGCGATTCGAATCCCCCGAGACGCTCGACGCCGCGGTCTCGCGGCTCGCGGGCGAGACGGGCGTCGCCCAGGGGCAGGCGGGCGGCACCGACCTGCTCGTCCAGCTCCGCTCCGGCGCGCCGCGCCCCGAGCTGATCGTCGACATCAAGCGGATCGCCGAGAC
>DATKCY010000257.1:0-6246 GCA_035512995.1 Thermohalobaculum sp. | reverse complement strand
CACCTTCAGCCCGGAGCCCTCGATCGACGGCAAGGGCAGTCACGGCGGCTATTGCGGCCCCGCGGTCAAGCCGATCGCGCTCAACATGGTGGCCGAGATCGCGCGCGACCCGGAGACCCGCGGCCTGCCCATCAGCGGCATCGGCGGCGTCACCACCTGGCGCGACGCGGCCGAGTTCATGGCGCTCGGCGCCGGCAACGTGCAGGTCTGCACCGCGGCGATGACCTACGGCTTCAGGAGCATCGACGAGCTGACGACCGGCCTGAAGATGTGGATGGACGACCACGGCCACGCCGACCTCCGGGCCATCGTCGGCCGGGCGGTCCCGAACGTGACCGACTGGCAGTATCTCAACCTCAACTACGTGACCAAGGCGCGGATCGACCAGGACCTCTGCATCAAGTGCGGCCGCTGCTTTGCCGCCTGCGAGGACACCTCGCACCAGGCGGTCGGGATGACGGTCACGAACGGCGAGCGGAAATTCGAGGTGCTCGACGACGAATGCGTCGCCTGCAACCTCTGCGTCGACGTCTGCCCGGTCGAGGACTGCATCACCATGGTGGAACTGGAGCCGGGCACCGTCGATCCGCGCACCGGCGAGACCGTCAGAGCCGAGCCCGCCGACTGGACCGTCCACCCGAACAACCCCGGCCGCGTCGCGGCGGAGTGAAGGGCACCTCCGGTCCGGCGATGCGCCAGGCCGGCCCGGAAGCGAGCGCGCCCGGAAGAGAGGGCAGCCCCGGGCTCGACCCGGGGCCTCCTCGGTTGCGCCGCCCGAGGCGCGATCCGGAACCTTCGGAATTGCGCAGACAGGATCTCGCGGCGTCCGCCGTCGGCGATCCGCCGTCGCTGTTCTCCGGCACTCGCGCCCTCACGCCGCGTTCGAACGCTCCCGCTGCCTGAGCGGCCGGACCGCCCGGTCGCGGTCGCGGCGCCAGCCGCCGAAGAAGGCGCCCGGAATGTCCTCCTTCCAGGCCTCGGACATGACCAGCCGGTCGCCCTGGCCGACGCCGACGATGCGGCGCGTGACCTCGTCCATGTCGGCGTTGGCGCGGACGATGAACTCGAGCGTCGCGGGATCGCTGGTGCGGCGGAAGGTCAGCGGGCGGGGCTTGTCCCACCATCCCTCCTCGTCGATCGCGAGGTCGACGGCATGGCCGGGCCAGGCTTCGTAGCCGAGCGGGCGCTCGACCAGGATGCGGCGGGTGTCGGGCGCGATCTCTTCCGCGCTGACGACGACGACGTGGTGGTCCATCTCGGCCCTCTCCAATTCCTGTCTCCGCCGGGCGACCTCTGCTGGGTCTTTCCCCGGAAGCACGTTTGCAGAACGCTCGATCAGGTCCGTGGTTCCCCCTTGCCTCGTGCGACAGCCTCGCCTCTGCACCGATTATGCGGCAGATCGTGCCGTCTGAACGGAAAAATGGTCACATATTCCATCGAATTGTAGCCGACTGCCGCCAAATCGAGACAGGTTCAGCGGCTGTGCACCACCCGGATCGGCGTCGGCGCGCCGCCGGCCGCGGGGTTCAGCTCCTCCGGGCAGTTCGACAGCACCGCGAGGACGCGCATCTCGGCGCGAAGCTCGACATGGTCGCCGGCGCGCGAGGGGCTGTCGACGATCTCGGCCCGCCCGTCCGCGCCGACCGGCACGTGCATGAAGAAGTTGACGTTCGGCACGATCAGCGCCGCCGGCACCCCGCGGCGGGCGAGCTCGCGCTCGAAGTTCCGCTGGCAGCTCTCCGGGTTCCGCCGGCCATAGCGCACCTGGTCGACCTCGAACGAGCAGCAGCCGAAGATCGTGTCGTGCCCGCCCACGCTGTCCTCCGTCACCGTCATCATCGGCCGCGCGAGGCCCGAGCGCAGCACCGAGCCCCGGCCTATCAGGATGTTCTTCGGCACCTTGATCGTGTTCGGCATGTGGTAGCGCTCGGTCGGGTCGTCGGCGTTGAAGCAGAGGAAGTCCACCGCCTGCCGCCCCTCGAGGTCGACGATCCTCAGCCGGTCGCCCGGCTCCATGACGGCCGACCAGGGCGCGCGCGGCGCCACGACCGTGTCTTCCAGCACCGGCATTCGAAGCTCCTTCCCACGGGACCGGCGAGAGGCTAGGGCTGGCCGCCCGGCTCTGTCCAGCGCAGGAGGTGGAGGGTGGAGCGACGCGAGGAGGTGAAGGGCCACGCCGCGATGGCGCTCTTCGCGGTGCTGATCTCGGGCAGCTACTCGCTCGGCCACCGCGCGGCGCCCTTCATCGACCCCGCGGCGCTGACCGCCGTGCGCTTCGTGCTGGCGGCGCTGATCCTCTGGGCCGCGGTCCGGGCGCTCCGGGGCGGGGTCCGGCCCGCGCATCTCGCGGCGCCCTGGCGCTACTTCGCGCTCGGCGGGCTGTTCTCGGTCTACTTCGTGCTGATGTTCGTCGGGCTCCGGCTCAGCGAGCCCGTGCCGATGGCCGCCGTCTTCACGCTGACGCCGATCATGGCCGCGGGCTTCGGCTGGGCGCTGGTCGCGCAGCGGCCGCGGCGGCGGATGGCCTGGTCGATCGGGCTTGCCTGCGCCGGCGCGCTCTGGGTGATCTTCCGGGCCGACCTCGGCCGCCTGATGGCCTTCGAGGTGGGGCTGGGCGAGCGCATCTTCTTCGTCGGCTGCGCCGCGCACGCGCTCTACACCGTGCTCGTCCGGCGGCTGAACCGGGGTGAGCCGGTGCTGGTCTTCACCTTCGGCACGACGGTCGCGGGCGCGATCCTCCTGACCCTCTGGGCGCTGCCGGCGCTCCTCGCGACCGACTGGACGGCGCTGCCCGCGATCGTCTGGATCGTGCTCCTCTACCTCGCCGTCTTCACGACCGCGGGCACCTTCTTCCTGCTCCAGTTCGCGACGATGCGCCTGCCGGCCGGAACGGTCATGGCCTACGGCTACCTGGTGCCGAGCTTCACGATCCTCTGGGAGGGGCTGTCGGGCCGCGGCTGGGCGCCCTGGGCGGTCCTGCCCGGCATCGCCCTGACCGTCGCCGCCATGGCCGTGCTGGCCTCGGGCAGGAGCGGAGCCCCCCGCGCCCGCCCGGCGGAGTGATCGCCACCCGCCTCTCGGCCTCGCATCCTCGGCGGGGCAAGGGGGGCGGACAGCCCCCCTCGCGGCGCGCGTCAGCCCCGCGGCTTCAGCCCGCCCGCGAACAGCCGCTTGAGGAACCGCGCCGCCTCGTCGAAGCGCCCGTCGGCGTCCTCCCCCAGCACCGCCCGCACCTGCACGTCGAAGTCGGCATAGTGCTGGGTCGTGGCCCAGATCGCGAAGATCAGGTGGCGCGGGTCGTGCGCGGCCAGCCGCCCCTCGTCGATCCAGCCGCGGATCACCGCCGCCTTCTCGTCGACGAGCGCTCTCAGCGGCCCCGCCAGCGTCTCGCCCATCACCGGCGCCCCGCGCAGCATCTCGCCCGCGAAGAGCCGCGACTCGCGCGGGTAGTCGCGCGCCATCTCGAGCTTGCGGCCGAGATAGCGCGCGATCTCGGCCTGCGGCTCGCCGGCCGGGTCGAGCGCCCCGAGCGGCTCGAGCCAGGCATCGAGCAGCCGCTCGAGCAGCGCTCGGTAGACCGCCTCCTTCGTGCGGAAGTAATAGAGCAAGTTCGGCTTCGACATGCCGGCTGCCTCGGCGATCCGGTCGACGGTCGCGCCGCGGAAGCCGTCGGTCGAGAAGACGTCGAGCGCCGCCTCGAGGATCCGCTCCTCGTTCGCGCGCTGGATGCGGGTCTTGGGTTCCCCCCCGCTCCGGCCGGTCCGCTGGTCCACGCCGCCCCCTCCTGCCCTTGTGCGGGTCGGAAAATTTGATAGCGTCTTTTGACCGTCCGGTCAGAGGAGCATTTGACCGCGCCCGTCCGCACCCGTCAATCCGCCCGTCCCGCCGTCTCCGGGGGCGCCGAATGGAGGACCGCATGACCGCACCCGGCCAGAACCTGCGCATCGACCCCGACCGCCTGTGGGACTCGATCCACGAGATGGCCGAGATCGGGCCGGGTGTCGCCGGCGGCTCGAACCGCCAGACGCTGACCGACGCGGACGGCGAGGGGCGGCGCCTGTTCCAGCGCTGGTGCGAGGAGGCGGGCCTCTCGATGGGCGTCGACCAGATGGGCACGATGTTCGCGCGGCGCGAGGGCGCGGACCGGGACGCCCTGCCGGTCTATGTCGGCTCCCACCTCGACACCCAGCCGACCGGAGGGCGCTACGACGGCGTCCTCGGCGTCCTCGGCGCGCTCGAGATCGTGCGCACGCTGAACGACCTCGACATCCGCACGAAGCACCCGATCGTCGTCACCAACTGGACCAACGAGGAGGGGTCGCGCTTCGCCCCCGCCATGCTGGCCTCCGGCGTCTTCGCGGGCGTCCACGAGCAGGACTGGGCCTACGGGCGCGAGGACGCCGAGGGGAAAAGGTTCGGCGAGGAGCTCGAGCGCATCGGCTGGAGGGGCGAGGAGGAGGTCGGCGCCCGGAAGATGCGGGCCTTCTTCGAGCTCCACATCGAGCAGGGTCCTATCCTGGAAGCGGAAGGCAAGGACATCGGCGTCGTGACCCACGGCCAGGGCCTCTGGTGGCTGCAGGTGACGCTGACGGGCAAGGCGGCCCACACCGGCTCGACGCCGATGAAGATGCGCGTGAACGCGGGCCTCGGCATGGCCCGCATCACCGAGCTCGTGCACGAGATCGCGATGTCCGAGCAGCCCGACGCGGTCGGCGCCATCGGCCAGGCCAATGTCTACCCGAACAGCCGCAACGTCATCCCGGGCAAGGCGGTCTTCACCATCGACTTCCGCTCGCCCGACCTCGAGAAGCTGACCCGGATGCGCGAGCGGCTCGAGGCTGAGGCCCCGAAGATCGCCGGGGACCTAGGCCTCGGGATCGAGATCGAGCCGGTCGGCCACTTCGATCCCCTGACCTTCGACGAGGACTGCGTCGCCGCCGTCCGCCGCGCCGCCGAGCGCCTCGGCTACGCCCACCGCGACCTCGTGAGCGGCGCCGGCCACGACGCCTGCTGGATCAACCGCGTCGCCCCGACGGCGATGGTCATGTGCCCCTGCAAGGGCGGCCTCTCCCACAACGAGGCCGAGGAGATCAGCAAGGACTGGGCGCAGGCCGGCGTCGAGGTCCTGATGCACGCGGTCGTCGAGACGGCGGAGATTGTGGAGTGAGGCCCGGGAGCCTATCATCCAGCATGAACAAGCCCTTCGGGAGCGGCCGATGGCGGACGACAACCTCGTTCTCGAGCACCTGCGCAAGATCCGCGAGATCCTCGACCAGCACACCGAGGACCTGCGCGAGATCAAGGGCCGCATCGGCATCCTGGAGTCCGGCGTGGGTACGCTTTCCGCCCAATATGCCAGCCTCTCCAACCGCCTCGACCGTATGGACGAGCGGGTGGCGCGGATCGAGAAGCGGCTGGACCTCACAGAGGCCTGAGCGTCAGCTCAGGCCACACATGAAACCCCAGTGTCCCCCCGTCGGAATGGCGCTTCGCCCCCGATCAATCCGCTCGCGGCAGCTTGTACCGGACGGTGTACGATGCTCCGTCCTTCTTGAGGCTGTTAGGCAACTCCTCATCGTCGCCAGAGAGTTGACGCCGCATTGCACTACAAGCCATCGGCATTCGGTGATCGGGCCCCGGGTAGCCGCCGACGCGCCTGTGAAGCTGACCGGCCGATATCTCTACGCCCGCATAGCCGTTTTTCTGCGCATTGCGGAGCATAGTCGCCAGTTCACGATCGAAGTCCTCAGCTTTTGGCATCTCGCAATTCTTCCCGTGGCTCAGGGTCCTACCGGATCGGAGGGAATTCCATGACCAAAGTCATCAAGAACGGCACCGTCGTCGCCGCCGACCGCCAGTACAAGGCCGACGTGCTGATCGAGGGCGAGACGATCCGGCGGATCGGCACCGACCTCTCGGGCGACGAGACGGTCGACGCCGAGGGCGCCTATGTCATCCCCGGCGGCATCGACCCGCACTGCCATCTCGAGATGCCGTTCATGGGCACGCACTCGACCGACGACTTCGAGAGCGGCACCATCGCCGCGGCCTCCGGCGGCACGACCTCGGTCGTCGACTTCTGCATCCCGAACCCCGACGGCGGCTCGATGCTCGAGGCGTGGGCCGAGTGGGAGGCGAAGTCGAAGGACCGCGCGGTCGTCGACTACGCCTGGCACATGTGCGTGACCTCGTGGTCGGAAAACATCTGGAAGGAGATGGACGAGGTCGTCCGCCGCGGCGTCAACA
>DATKCY010000256.1:0-6976 GCA_035512995.1 Thermohalobaculum sp. | reverse complement strand
CGCACGACCCGGGTGATCGAGGAGATCAGGGCCGCGGGCGTCGAGCCGTCCGACATCCAGACCGCGAACTTCTCCGTCTACCCGGTCTACGAGCAGGGCGGGCCGGAGCGCATCGGCGAGGGGCCCGCGATCGCCGGCTTCCGCGTCTCGAACGAGGTCGTGGCGCGGGTGCGCGACATCGACAGCATCGGCCAGGTGATGGCGAGCGTGGTGGATGCCGGCGCCAACCGCATCAACTCGCTGAGCTTCGGGATCGAGGACGACACCGGCCTGCGCGACGAGGCGCGCCGCGACGCGGTCGAGAACGCCCGCCACCTCGCCGAGCTCTACGCGGGCGCCGCGGGCGTCTCCCTCGGCGACGTGCTCTCGATCAGCGACGCCGTGCAGGGGCCGCGCCCGGTGGACGCGCCGATGATGCGCATGGAGATGGCGCAGAGCGACGCGGTCCCGATCGAGCGCGG
The DNA here is from genome assembly GCA_035512995.1 of Thermohalobaculum sp. GTDB lineage: Bacteria > Pseudomonadota > Alphaproteobacteria > Rhodobacterales > Rhodobacteraceae > Thermohalobaculum. The sequence goes on along the minus strand of DATKCY010000256.1, from coordinate 6,515 downwards.
CGAGAACACGGTCACGGCCACGGTCGACATGACCTGGGAGATCGCCCCGGCGGAGTAGCCGACTCCGTTTCCCGCGGCGTGGAAACGCTTCTGGCGGTGCGGCGGAAGGGAACGACGGGCACGGCTCCGCGATCCCGCGCGGCCGTGTCCTTCTTGTTTAGCATCCTGCTAAGACTTCACCATGTGATGCTGCACCGCAAATCACGGGTGCTGCGGCGGCCGCTGGCAGGGCGGCGTGCAGACCGCCTGAATCGGCTGCCGCCGCACGGCACCTTCCACCTCGGCTTCAACTGGATCTGGCTCCAACAGACGCTGCGACACAACCTGCGGATCATCGAGGCGCGCTCGCTTCCGCACCCGCTCATCCCCAAGTGGCTGGCGCCGACAGTCATGTTCATTTGCGAGCCGTATTGAAGCCGCGCTCCCGGCCTCGATCCCAACGCCTTGCGGCTGGCTCTGCCACAAGCCGTGCGAAGGTGACCGGCCTGCACGTCGCGAGGTCGTCTAACCGCACTTCGAGTGGCCGCAGTCGAGGCAGACGGCGCAGCCCTCGCGCAGCGTCGTGTTGTAGCTGCCGCAGTTCGGGCACGTCGCGGGCGCGGACGCGGGCCGGTCGCCGACCGCGACCGCCTGGGCGGCGGGATCCTGCACCAGCCGCGGGCCGCTGTCCTCGATGAAGCCGATCTCGACCATGTGGCGCTCGATCGCCTCGCCGATCGCGGCCAGGATCGAGGGCACGTAGCGGCCCTTCATCCATGCCCCGCCGCGCGGGTCGAACACGGCCTTCAGCTCCTCGACCACGAAGGCGACGTCGCCGCCGCGCCGGAAGACGGCCGAGATCATGCGCGTGAGCGCGACCGTCCACGCGTAGTGCTCCATGTTCTTCGAGTTGATGAACACCTCGAACGGCCGCCGCCGCCCGCCCGCCACGATGTCGTTCATCGTGATGTAGATCGCGTGCGGGCTGTCCGGCCACTTGATCTTGTAGGTCATGCCCTCCAGCCGCTCGGGCCGCTCGAGCGGGTCGGAGATGTAGACGACCTCGCCCGGATGCTCGGGCGGCGGCGCGGTCTCGGCCACCGTCTCCACCTTCTCGACCGCCGGCTTTTCCGCTGCCGCCGTCAGGACCGAGCCGGTGACCGCGTTCGGCCGGTAGGTCGTGCAGCCCTTGCAGCCCTGGTCCCAGGCCGCGAGGTAGACGTCCTTGAACGCCTCGAACGAGATGTCGGCCGGCACGTTGATCGTCTTCGAGATCGAGCTGTCGACATGGCGCTGCGCCGCCGCCTGCATCGCGACATGCGCCTCGGGGGCCAGATGCTGCGCGTCGACGAAGTGCTCGGGCCAGGGCGCGTCATCGCCGAACCGCTCGCGGTAGCGCTGGACCGCGTAGTCCACCACCTCCTCCTCGGTGCGGCTGCCGTCCTTCTGCAGCACCTTGCGCGTGTAGGCATAGGCGAAGACCGGCTCGATCCCCGACGACACGTTGCCGGCGACGAGCGAGATCGTGCCCGTCGGCGCGATTGAGGTCAGCAGCGCGTTGCGGATGCCGTGCCGGGCGATCCCCTCGCGGATGTCGGGCTCGAGGCCGGCGACCGTCTCGCCCGCCAGATAGGCGTCGCGGTCGAACAGCGGGAACGGCCCCTTCTCGCGCGCGAGCGCCGTCGAGGCGCGGTAGGCCGCGTCCTGCACGACCTTGAGCCACGCCGCCGTCTGCTCCGCCGCCTCGGCCGAGCCGTAGCGGAGGCCGGTCATGAGCAGCGCATCCGCCAGCCCGGTCACCCCGAGCCCGACCCGGCGCTTGGCCCGCGCCTCCTCCGCCTGGGCCGGCAGCGGGAAGCGGGAGACGTCGACGACGTTGTCCATCATGCGGACCGCGGTCGCGGTCAGCTCGGCCAGCTCGCCCTCGTCGATTCCGGCCGCGGCCTCGAACGGCGCACGCACCAGCGCCGCCAGGTTGACCGAGCCGAGCAGGCAGGCGCCGTAGGGCGGCAGCGGCTGCTCGCCGCACGGGTTGGTCGCGTGGATCGTCTCGGCATAGTGCAGGTTGTTCGCCCGGTTCACCCGGTCGATGAAGATCACGCCGGGCTCGGCATAGTCGTAGGTCGCGCGCATGATCCGGTTCCAGAGGTCGCGCGCCTGCACCGTCCGCCACACGCGGCCGTCGAAGACAAGCTCCCAGGCCGCGTCGTCCCGCACCGCCTCCATGAACGCGTCCGTGACCAGCACGGAGAGGTTGAACATGCGGAGCCGGGCCGGGTCGTGCTTGGCCGCGATGAAGTCCTCGATGTCCGGATGGTCGCACCGCATCGTGGCCATCATCGCGCCGCGGCGCGAGCCGGCCGACATGATCGTCCGGCACATCGCGTCCCAGACGTCCATGAAGCTGAGCGGCCCGGAGGCGTCGGCGCCGACGCCGGTGACGGGCGCGCCCTTCGGCCGGATCGTGGAGAAGTCGTAGCCGATGCCGCCGCCCTGCTGCAGCGTCAGCGCCGCCTCCTTCACGCTCTGGAAGATCCCCTCCATCGAATCGGGGATCGCGCCCATGACGAAGCAGTTGAAGAGGGTGACCGACCGCCCGGTGCCGGCACCCGCGAGGATCCGCCCGGCCGGCAGGAAGCGGAAGCCCTCGAGCGCCTCGACAAAGCGCGCCTCCCACCGCCCGGGCTCGGCCTCGACCGCGGCGAGCGCGCGCGCGACCCGGCGCCAGCTGTCCCCGAGCGACGCGTCGCCGCCCTCGCCCCCGGGCGGGACGAAGCGGTACTTCATGTTCCAGATCTGCTCGGAGATCGGTGCGTGGAACGGGTTCATCGGCGTCTGCGCCCTATGCTGACGGTCCAGGAACAGGACAGGAACACGCAGGGAGCGCGTCCATCCTTAGTATAGGGCGGCTGCGCCACCCCTGCCAATAGCATGTCGGCCGGGCGCTCGGGCCGTGCCGTCCATCCGGACGCCTCCGAGTCGTGCCTCTGGTGCTACAGTTACCGTCTGCCACGCGGGCCGCCCGAAGAAAGGCTTCCCGAGCCGGTCGCACCGTCCTTAATGTCGCCGGCAAGACACTCGGAGGCGGGGCACTGGGCAGCATGGCGACCGAATCATCGCCGTTGGCGCGGCGCGGGCGGCTTGCGCTGCTCGCCTGCACGACCGCGCTCGTCGCCGCCCACCCGGCGGCCGCGGAAGAGCCGGTGATCGAGCCGCGCGCCACCCACAACCTGTTCGGCATGACCGGCCTCATCGACATGCCGACGGCCGAGATGCAGCCGGACGGCCAGGTCACCGCGACGGCGGGCTATCACGGCGAGGGCTATCTCCGGAACACGATCTCGGCGCAGATCTTCCCGGGCATCGAGGGCGCCTTCCGCTACTCCGTCCTCGACAACCTCGTCGGACGGCTGCCGGACAACACCGAGACGCTCTACGACCGCAGCTTCGATCTAAAGGTGCGGCTCCTGCCCGAGGGCAACATGCAGCCCGCCGTCGTGTTCGGGCTGCAGGACTTCCTCGGCACCGGCATCTACTCGGGCGAGTACGTGGCGCTGACCAAGAACTTCCTCGAGAGCGACCTGACCGTGACCGGCGGCTTCGGCTGGGGGCGCTTCGGCGGTCGGCCGGGCCTCTCCAACCCGCTGGGCAACATCTCGGACCGCTTCGACGAGCGCGACCGCGACTTCGGCGTCGGCGGCGAGGTCGAGGCAAACCAGTTCTTCCGCGGCGACGTCGGCCTGTTCGGCGGCGTCCAGTACGACACGCCGATCGACGGCCTGACCCTGAAGGCCGAGTTCTCCGCCGACGACTACACGCGCGAGGAGGAGTTCGGCGGCTACGATCAGGACCTGCCCGTGAACTTCGGCGCGGAGTACGAGCCGCTCACGGGCGTGCACCTCGGCGCCTACTATCTCTACGGCAACGAGTTCGGGCTGCGCCTGTCGCTCAGCGTCAACCCGTACAAGCCGCTCTACGACGACGACCTCGAGCCCGGGCCGCTGCCGCTCACGCCCCGGCCGCTGCCGGCCGACCAGGGCGCGCCGAGCCTGCTCGGCGACATCCGGACCGTCGTCACGGGCGAGCCCGCGACGCTGATCTTCGCCGAGGCCGGCGTCCAGGACGTGACGGTCGAGGAGCAGGGCGCGCTCCGCTGGGCGACCGCGACCCTGCCGCCCTCGGCCGACTATGTCTGCCCGGACCAGGCGGCGGCGACGATCGACGCCGAGTACGGGCTGATCGACGCCGTGACCTTCGTGCACGCGGACGGCACCGTCGTCTGCAGCGTCGCGCTCCGCCCGGCGGGCGAGCGCGCGATCACGCAGGCGGTGCAGACCAATGTCGACTACCCGGTCGGCTGGTACGACGATCCGGAAACGCGGGCGAAGCTGATCGAGGCGCTCGAGGAGACGCTGGACCCCGACCGGATCGGCCTCTTCGGCATCGAGCTCCAGCCGCGTTCGGTCGAGGTCTATGTCGAGAACGGCAAGTGGCAGGAATGGCCGCGTGCGATCGGGCGGACGGCGCGGGCGCTGGCGCGGGTCATGCCGCCCTCGGTCGAGCTCTTCAAGATCGTGACGGTGGAGCAGAGCCAGCCGGTGACGGCGATCTTCCTCGAGCGCTCGGCCCTCGAGGCGACGGTCAACCGCCCGGGCGGGGCCGAGGCGCTCTGGGCGACGGCGCGCGTCGAGGACGCCGAGCGGCCGGACTGGAGCGAGATCACCGGCACGCTCGACCAGTTCCCGCGCTACAACTGGACGCTGGCGCCGGACGTGCCGGTCAGCCTGTTCGACCCGGACGCGCCCATCCGCGCCGACCTCGTGGCCAAGCTCAGCGGTCGGGCGGAGTTCCTGCCGGGCCTGTCGGTCTTTGGCAGCGTCGACAAGCGGCTGTTCGGCCAGCTCGACCAGATCAAGCGCGACTCGAACAGCGTGCTGCCGCGCGTCCGCTCGGACTTCGCCGAGTACCTGAAGGAGGGCGACCCCGGCATCTCGCGCCTCGACGCAAGCTACGTGACCAAGCTCGACGAGGAAATCTACGGCCGCATCACCGCGGGCTACCTCGAGGGCATGCATGGCGGCGTGTCGGGCGAGGTGCTGTGGAAGCCGGTCGAGCGGTCCTGGGGCGTCGGGCTCGAGGTCAACTACACGAAGCAGCGCGACTTCGACCAGCTGTTCGGCTTCCAGGACTACGACGTCGTGACCGGGCACGCCTCGCTCTACTGGGACACGGGCTTCCACGGCCTCTCCACGCAGGTCGACGCCGGACGCTACCTGGCCGGCGACTGGGGCGCGACCTTCACCGCGAAGCGGCGCTTCGCCAATGGCTGGGAGCTCGGCGGCTTCTTCACGCTGACCGACGTGCCGTTCGACGAGTTCGGCGAGGGCAGCTTCGACAAGGGGCTGTTCATCACCGTGCCGTTCAACTGGTTCCTGCCGATCGAGAGCCGGCAGGAGTTCACCTACACGATGCGGCCGCTCACCCGCGACGGCGGCGCGCGGCTCAAAGTGCGCAACCGGCTCTACCCGATCGTCGAGGATCTCGACCGGCAGGCGCTGCGCAGGGACTGGGGGAGCTTCTGGCAGTGACGCGGACCGGATCGGGATACGCGCGCGCGGCGCTGGCGGCGACCGGCGCGCTGGTGCTGCTGGCGGGCTGCACGAAGGGCACCTCTACCGGCGACCGGCTGTTCGCGGTCGTCCGCGGCCAGCTCCTCGGCGGCGAGGAGGCGGCGCCCGCCCCGCAGCCGACGCGCGCCCAGCTCGACCAGATCCCGGCCGCCACCATCGGCTTCAGCTTCGGCGACATCGACCCGGTCTACATGGTCGCGCTCGCCGACAACGGCGGCTACGTGACCTATCAGGACAAGGGCCGCCGGGGCGTCGTGCTGAAGGGAGGCGCGATCGCCGGCACGCTCGGCCTCGGCGACGACCTCTACGCGGTCAAGCACGCGCAGGACGACCCGATCGCGAACCGCACGCCGGTCGCGGAATGGCCGGCGCAGGTGGTGCGCAGCTACGAGTACCGGGTGCGCGACCTCGACGACTACGTCATCACGGTCTCCTGCGAGCTCGAGCTGCTCGGCTACACGCAGTACGAGATCGTCGAGGTGGAGCTCGGCGTCGCGAAGGTGCGTGAGCGCTGCTCGAACGCGGTCCGCGAGTTCGAGAACACCTACTGGGCGGACCTCACGGGCTTCGTCTGGGCCTCGGAGCAGTGGATGGGCCCGGACCTGGAGCCCGCGACGATCGAGGTCGTCCGCCCCTACGGCGGCTGAGGCAAAGCCGCCCTCTCCCTGCTCTCGGGAACGGCACCGCCGCGGCGCCCGTGTCCCGGCCGTCGCGAGGCCGCGGGCCCGGAACCCGGCCGCCCCGCCGTCGGCACCGAATCCATTTTACGGCGGTGCCCGGTCGGGCAATGCTACAGCCGCCCACTGGCAGGCAGCCCCGGACTTGATCCGGTGCCTCCCCGCCCGAAGCAGACCGGCGCTCGAACCGGGAGCAGCCGGCTTCAAACGGGTGCTCTTCAACGAGAGG
>DATKCY010000255.1:0-3370 GCA_035512995.1 Thermohalobaculum sp. | reverse complement strand
GAACTTGGCCGAGCCGAGCCAGTAGGCACTGTCGGGACCGTATTCGTCGCGGATGCGGCGGAGCTCGGCGCCGATCTCGGACATCGCCTGGTCCCAGCCGATGCGCTGCCACTCTCCGGCGACCTTCTTCATCGGGTATTTGAGCCGCCGTTCGCCGATCGCCATCTCGCGGGTGGACGCGCCCTTGCAGCAGTGGGTGCCCTGGTTGATCGGGCTCTCGAACACCGGCTCCTGGCCGATCCAGACGCCGTTCCGGACTTCCGCCCAGATCGAGCAGCCGACCGAGCAGAACGGGCAGACCGTCTTGTGCCGGACGATCTCGTCCTCGCCCCGCGTCGCGGCGGGCGCGCGCCGCACGGTGCCCGGCGCCGCGATGCCGGCGAGCGCGAGGCCGCCGAGGCCGCTCGCGCGCAGGAAGTCGCGGCGGCTGAGGCCGGCGTCCGGGACGGGCCGTGCGCTGCGGCCGGGGGTCCGGGCGGTGTCGGTGCGGCGCTTCAGCATGACGGCCCCTCCCGTGGTGTCTCCCGCGCGCCCGTCATCCCTCCGCCCGTCATCCGCGCGCCCGGGCGTAGTAGGCGCGGACGTGGTCGGTCACGCGGTAGACCGTGTCGCGCGGGTTCTCTGCATCGCCCTGGCCCTCCTCCCCGGCCAGCGCGGGGCGGGAGGCGAGCGCGGCCGCCCCGGCGAGCGGCGCCGCCGTCAGCAGGCGGCGGCGGGCGGGGTCGGCGGGGCCGCGGCTCTTGTCGCTCTTGCGGGCCATCGGCAGGCTCCGGTCTGGCTTCTTTCGTCCCCTTGTGTTCTAGAGCGGCCACGCCCTTCTTCAGTAGCAACTGGCAACCGGGCGGTCCGGCCTCAGTCCGCAGCCGGCGCAGGCCGCGCTCCGGGCTGCACCGCCGCCGTCCGCGCCGCTGCCCCGCCGGCGGCGAAGAACACCGCCAGCGCCTCGATCTGGCGGTCGTCGAGCGGGCGGGCGGCCGCGTGCATGAGGTGGGAGAACCCGGTCGCGCCCCAGTCGCGCTCGCGCCAGAGGCGGAGCCAGACGGTGAGGAAGCGCCGCGTCTGCCCGCCGATCGCGGGGTAGAGGGGCTTTCGCGCCGGCGTCAGCCCGTCGCCGTGGCAGGCGAGGCAGGAGGGCACGTCGTCGGTCCCCCGGCCCGCGAGCTCGGCGCCGAGCGCGTAGAGCGCGGCGTCGGCGGGATCGAACGGCTCGGGCCCGAACGCGGGCATCGCGGCGAAGCGCGCGGCGAGCGACTCCATCTCCGCGGGCGTCAGCGCGGCCGCGATCGGCTCCATGACGCCGCTCGGCCGGTCCCCGGCCGCGTAGCCGAGCAGGGTCGCGTGCAGATACTCCCGCGACTGGCCGGCGAGCTTCGGCGCCGTGCCGTCGCGGCCGAGCCCGTCCTCGCCGTGGCAGCGGGCGCAGTTGTCCTCGACGCTCTCGAGCCGGTCGGCGCGGCCGGAGAAGCTGATCGTCCGCGCGCTCGCGAGCGGCGCCTCCGGCGCCGGCTCGACCGGGCCGTAGGCGAGCCGCTCGTAGCCCTCCGCGTCGAGCTCGGGGTAGCGGAGCAGGAAGGCGGCGAGCGCCCAGGGCTCGTCGTCGCGGTGCTCGCCCGGCCAGGCCGGCATGGCGGTGTACTTGAGGCCGTTCAGGACCAGCCAGTGGAGCTCGTCGGCCCCGTACTCCCTCGCCGGTTGCTCGAGGGGCGGCGGCGCGGGGAGCATGCCCTCGACGATCGGGTTCGGCGCGCGGCCGGGGGCGCCGTGGCACGGGGCGCAGCCGCCCTCGAAGTGCCCGGCGCCGAGGCGGATCAGCGCCGGGTCGTCGAGGTCGAGCCAGTCCGGCCGCTCGGTCCCGGCCGACCAGGTGCGCACCGCGTTCTGCATGTACTGGTGCAGGAGCCAGCTCACCCCCGGCAGGTGCGGCACGCTGGCGGCGATGTTGTAGGGAGCGATCAGGAAGAAGCCGAGGCCGACGGCCGCGAGCGCGCCGAGGCCGCTCGCGATCCAGCCCTTCGCGCTCCGCGGCCGGGGGATCCTCATGCCGCCCTCCGCTCGCTCAGGAGCGGCGCGAGGCGGGCGAGGCCGCCTGCCAGATAGACCGCCGGGGCGAAGACCGCCATGACGATGCCCGCCATCTGCTGGTCCTCGAGCGGCCCGAGGCCGAACGGGCCGCCGCCGCAGACGCCGGGATAGAGCACGGCCGGCGCGAGCGTGAGCGCGATCCCGAGCATCGCCATGTGCATGCCGGTGACCATCAGCATCACCGGCGCGGCGAGCCGGCCGGCGGCGTCGGCGAGGCTCCAGACCGCGATCCCGGCGGCCAGGAAGCTCGCCTGCTGCAGCACGAAGCCGGTGTCGTCGATGCTCGCCCAGATGTGCGGCGCCGGCAGGTGCCAGCCCCAGACCACGACCATCTCGGCGAGCACGGCGAGCGCGGGCAGGGCGCCGCCGAGGCGCGCGGACACGCGCACCCGGAGGAGTGCCGGCACCAGCGCGACGACGCCGACATGCAGGATCATGTGCGCGGTCAGCGAGACCTGGGCGAGCGCCGGCAGCGGCCCGAGCCAGAGCAGCGCGAGCAGCCCCGCGCCCGCGATGCGGCCCGTCAGAAGCATGAGTCGAACACCACGGCCGGCAGGGCGTCGAAGATCACGGCCACTGCGCTCAGACTGCAGAGCAGCAGGGTCGAGTGGCCGAGGAAGCGCGTGCGCTCCTCCTCGGTGTCCCCGGTCAGCTCCTCGCGGATCAGCAACTTTCCGTCGTAGCGGCGGACTGCCCACCAGGCGAGGAAGGCGATCAGCGCGAGCGCGCCCGCGGTGAGGCCCGCGATCGTCCAGCGCACGGCGCCGAGCGGGCCGTCTCCCTCGACCACCTTCGCGCACCAGACGGCGGCGACCCAGTAGCCGAGCAGGAAGTGCGCGGCCCAGACCGTCGGCGCCGCGACCATGATCCAGAGCGAGCCTTCCTCGAGCAGCCGCTTCGGCGGATCCTCGCCGGGCGGCGCGTGGCCGCGCCAGTCCTCGTGGCTCGGGTCGGTCACGGGGCGTCTCCGATCAGGAAGGGAAACAGCGCGAGCAGCGCGAAGACCACGGCGACGGTCGCGTACATGAAATGCCAGTAGAGCAGCACGTTCGCCGAGTCGGCGTCGTACTTCGGCGTCATCCGGCCCGCGAAGCTCCTGGCCGAGCAGTAGCCGAGCATGACGAGCCCCGCGCCGAAATGCGCGGCCAGCCACAGGATCAGCACCCAGACGGTCGCGTCGAAGGCGTGGCGCGTCGGCGCGAGCCCAGCCGTCCAGGCGGCCGCGGCGAAGGCGAGGACGGCGCACGCCGCGAGGGCGCCCGCGGCCGGATAGCCCCAGCGCGCCCAG
>DATKCY010000254.1:0-26495 GCA_035512995.1 Thermohalobaculum sp. | reverse complement strand
GCACGCGCCCGCGCCGGTCGATCAGCAGGACCCCGACCGGCAGCTTCTCCAGCAGGAAGCGGCCATAACCGGCCGGCAGCCGGTCGTCCGTGTCGACGGCCGCCGTCGACTCGCGCCGCGGCCGCGCCGTCTCCGCCGCGGGCGCCAGCCACACGCCGAGCGCCGCGCCCGCCGCCGCGAAGAGCGCCGCGCCTGCGGCGCCGAAGGCAGGCGCGCCGGCCGCCGCTCCCGCCAGCGCGGCGAGCGCCGGCACGAGCATCTGCACGAGCGTCGGGCGGTGCATCCGGTCGTCCTCGCCTGAGCCTTCCCGCCTCTTCCCCCCACCTACCCCGTCTAGCACGCGCCCGGGGGGCGGCTGAACTGGAAATGCCGTCAATGCGCTGTCATATAAGGGTCGGGCGAGCGCCGACGGCGCGGCGGCAGGTGGCTGAGAACATGATTCGCTACGCGCTCAGATGTGTCGACGGGCACGACTTCGACGGCTGGTTCCGCGATTCCGCCGCCTTCGAGGCGCAGGCGGAGGCGGGGCGCGTCGCCTGCGCCGTCTGCGGCTCGGCCGAGGTCGGGAAGGCGCTGATGGCCCCGTCCGTGCCGTCGGCGCGCGAGGCCCGGCCGCGCCTCGCGCCGGCCGGCCCGCGGGAGAAGGCGCTGGCGGCGCTCCGGCAGAAGATCGAGCGCGAGTGCGACTATGTCGGGCGCGACTTCGCGGCCGAGGCGCGGCGCATGCACGAGGGCGACACCGACCGGCGCGCCGTCTGGGGCGAGGCGAACCTCAGGGAGGCCCGCTCGCTCCGCGAAGAGGGCGTGCCGATCCTGCCGCTCCCATTCATGCATCGCCGAGACGACTGAGGCCTGGGCGCGGCTCTTTCGCGCCTGACCCGTCGTCGCCCGGGCTCGGACCCCGGGGCTCCGCCGCCGGAGGGCGGGCACGGCTTGCGCCAGCCCGGGCCGAACGATATAGGAGGCGCGCAATCGTCCCCTGCATCACCGGCCGCCGAGGAGCCCCCCGCTCTCATGTCCCGGCTCGTCATGAAGTTCGGCGGTACCTCGGTCCGCGACCTCGAGCGCATCCGAAACGCGGCCGGACGCGTGAAGCGCGAGGTCGACGCGGGCAACGAGGTGGCGGTCGTCGTCTCCGCCATGGCCGGCAAGACCGACGAGCTGGTCGGCTGGGTCCGCGACGCGGCCAACGGGCCGGGCAGTGCGACTCCTTTCCCAGACGGCTGCGAATACGACGCCGTCGTCGCCTCGGGCGAGCAGGTGACCGCCGGCCTGATGGCGCTGACGCTCCAGAGCATGGGGGTCCGCGCGCGGAGCTGGCTCGGCTGGCAGCTCCCCGTCCGCTCGACCGACGCCCACGGCCGCGCCCGCATAGTCGAGATCGAGACCGGGCTGCTCGAGCAGGGCTTTTCCGACGGCTGCCACGCGGTCGTCTCGGGCTTCCAGGGGCTCGGCCCCGACCAGCGGATCACGACACTCGGCCGCGGCGGGTCCGACACCAGCGCGGTCGCCCTCGCGGCCGCGCTGAAGGCCGAGCGCTGCGACATCTATACCGACGTCGAGGGCATCTACACGACCGATCCGCGCATCGTGCGCCGCGCGCGCAAGCTGGACCGCATCGCCTACGAGGAGATGCTCGAGCTCGCCTCCCTCGGCGCCAAGGTGCTGCAGACCCGCTCGGTCGAGCTCGCAATGCGCTACAAGGTCCGTCTGCAGGTGCTGTCGAGTCTCGAGGACAAGCCCGGCACCCTGGTCTGCGACGAGGAGGAAATCGTGGAAGAGAATGCGGTCTCCGGCATCGCCTATTCGCGCGACGAGGCGAAGATCACGCTGATCCGCGTGCCCGACCGGCCCGGCGTCGCGGCGCAGGTGTTCGGACCCCTGGCCGACGCCGGCATAAACGTCGACATGATCGTGCAGAACATCTCGACCGACGGCATGACCGACCTGACCTTCTCGGTCGCGGAATCCGAGCTTGCCCGCGCCCGCCAGGCGCTCGAGAACGCGTTCGAGCCGGTCGGCTATCAGGCGCTCGATATCGACGACGACGTCTGCAAGGTCTCGGTCGTCGGTATCGGGATGCGCAGCCACGCCGGAATCGCGCAGAAGATGTTCGCGGCGCTGGCCAGGGAAGGCGTGAACATCAAGGTGATCTCGACCTCCGAGATCAAGGTGAGCGTGCTGATCGGCCGGCGCTACCTGGAGCTGGCGGTGCAGGCGCTGCACTCCGCCTTCGATCTGGACGCCGCCTGAGGGGCGCGGAGACAGGAGGGAACCGATGTCCCAGAAGGGCGGAGCCCGGGCCCTGCTCAGGGCGCTCCGCAGCGTTCTCGCCGGGGCCGCCGACGAGCGCGCGGGCGCGGGCGCTGGCGAGACGGGGCGCGGGCGCAAGGGCCAGCAGCGCCTCGACACGATCGTGCGCCTGGTCGCGTCGAACCTCGTGGCCGAGGTCTGCTCGATCTATCTGAAGCGCGACCCGCGCACGCTCGAGCTCTGCGCGACCCGCGGGCTCCGGCCCGAGTCGGTGCACGCGGTCCGCCTCCGCGTCGGCCAGGGCCTGGTCGGGCGCATCGCCGAGCGGGCCGAGCCGCTGGCGACCGAGGACGCGCAGTCGACGCCCGGATTCCGCTATCTGCCCGAGACCGGCGAGGAGCGCTTCCGCTCGTTCGTCGGCGTGCCGATCCAGCGCCTCGGCGAGGTCATGGGCGTGCTGGTGGTGCAGAACGAGGCCGCCCGCACCTACACCGAGGACGAGATCGAGGCGCTCGAGACGGTCGCGATGGTGATCGCCGAGATGGCCGAGGCCGGCGCCTTCATGGGCTCGGACGGCATGACCGCCGCCGGCCGGCGGGTCGGCCCGGTCATGATCGCCGGCACGGCCGCGAGCGACGGGGTGGTCGAGGGCGTCGTCCACCTGCACGAGCCGCGCCTCGTGCTGTTCCAGCCGATCGCCGAGGACGTGGGCGCCGAGCGCCGCCGCCTCGGGGGCGCGATGGAGGCGCTCCGCGGCGAGATCGACGGCATGGTCCACGACGGCTCCGGCCTCGGGCTCGAGCACCGCGAGGTGATCGAGGTCTACCGCATGTTCGCCTACGACAAGGGCTGGCTGAGGCGCCTCGAGGAGGCGGTCGAGAGCGGCCTCTCGGCCGAGGTCGCGGTCGAGAAGACGCAGTCCGAGGCGCGGGCGCGGATGGAACGGTCGGCCGATCCCTATCTGCGCGAGCGGCTGCACGACCTCGACGACCTCGCGCACCGGCTGATCCGCCACCTGATCGGCGACGACCACGACCGGCCGGAGCTGCCCGAGAACGCGGTGCTGGTGGCGCGCGCGCTGGGCGCCGCCGAGCTGATTGGCAACGCCGGGCGCATCCGTGCGGTCGTGCTCGAGGAGGGGTCGGTCTCGGGCCACGCCGCCATCGTCGCGCGCGCGCTCGCGATCCCGATGGTCGTGCAGGCCGAGCGCATCACGCGCGACGCGAACGCCGGGGACCGGGTCGTCGTCGATGGCGAGACGGGCCGCGTCCACCTGCGCCCGGACGATGACGTGGCAGGCGCCTTCCGCGAGAAGATCGCGCTCGTCGAGCAGGCGCGCGAGGTCTATCGCACCCTCGTCGGCAAGCCCGCGACCAGCCGCGACGGCACCACGATCCGGCTCCGCATGAACGCCGGCATCCGCTCGGACCTGCCCTCGCTCGGCCGCTCGGGGGCCGACGGGGTCGGGCTCTTCCGCACCGAGCTCCAGTTCATGATCCGCCGCAGCCTGCCGCTCCGCGACGAGCAGTCCGCGCTCTACGGCCACGTGCTCGACATGGCCGAGGGGCGCGAGGTGGTGTTCCGGACCCTCGACATCGGCTCGGACAAGATCCTGCCCTACATCAACCGTCGCGACGAGCCGAACCCGGCGATGGGCTGGCGCGCGATCCGGGTCGGGCTCGACCGTCCGCACCTGTTCCGCATGCAGCTCCAGGCGCTGATCCGCGGCGCGAACGGCCGGCCGCTCAGCGTCATGTTCCCGATGGTCTCCGAGGCGTGGGAATTCTACGCCGCCCGCGACCTCCTGCTCGGCGAGGCCGACCGGCTCGAGCGGCTCGGCCATCCGCGGCCGCAGCCGCTCCGCATCGGCTTCATGCTCGAGACGCCGTCGCTCGCCCACGCGCCCGACCGCCTGTTCCGCGAAGCCGACTTCGTCAGCGTCGGCGGCAACGACCTGATGCAGTTCTTCTTCGCCGCCGACCGCGAGAACGAGCGCGTGCGCCGGCGCTACGAGGCACTGAGCCTGCCCTTCCTCGACCTGCTCGGCTCAATCGCCGGGCGCTGCGCGGCGCTCGGCGTCTCGCTCTCCTTCTGCGGCGAGGCGGCGGGGCGGCCGCTCGAGGCGGTGGCGCTGGCCGCCCTCGGCTACCGCGAGCTGTCGATGCGCCCCGCGGCCATCGGCCCCGTCAAGCAGATGATCCGCGAGGTGGATCTGGGCGAGGTCCGCGCCGTTCTCGACGAGGCGCGCGCGGCCGAGGCCGTCTCGGCCCGCCCGGCGTTGCAGGAGTGGTCGGAGGAGCGGGGGCTGCCGGTCTGACCGGCGGCGGCGTAGCCGGCCACCGGGCACGCCCGCTCAGCCGTCGAGGCGCAGCACCTCGAATCCCTCCTCCTCGAGGAGCGCGAGAACGCCCTCCTCGCCGATCAGGTGCAGCGAGCCGAAGGCGACGAAGGCGTTGCCGCGTTCGAGCTCCTCGATCAGCCCCTCCATCCATTCGCGGTTGCGGTGGGTGATGATCGCGTCGCGGAAGATCTGCGCGATCTCGCGCGCCTTCTCCTCGTCGTTCTCGCGCGCGCTCGCCCAGATGCCGAACTCGAGGATCGCGCCGATCGCGCCGTCGCGGTAGAGCTCGGCCATCGTGGCGCGGATGTCCTCCTCCTCGTCGACCTGGGCCAGCATGTCGACCGCCAGGTCCTGCACCTCGTCGGTGTCGATCAGGTCGAAGGCGCCGATCGCGGCGTCGTAGGTCTCGAGCCCGACGACCGGCGTCCCCTGGTCGAGCGCCCGCTGCACGAGGAGCGCGTCGAGCACCGGCTTGCCGGTCGCCATCTCGGCCAGCTGGCACTGCGGCACGCCGAGCACCGACATCAGCATCCAGGGCCGCATCGTCGCGACCCCCTCGAGGGTCAGGCCGCGGCGGGCCAGCGCCTCCTCGGCCATCGCCCGCTGCTCGGGCGAGAGCTCATCGACCCAGGCGCCGCCCTCCGGATCGAAGGCGAAGCCCGGATCGGTCGCAATCCGGTGGCGGAGCTTGGCCTGCTCCTCGGGCGTGATCTCGACCACGACGGCGCGCGCGGTGTCGAGCGCGTGCACGGCCGCGGCCGGCAGCGGCTCCTCCGCGATGCCGGTGTCGTGGTAGGTGCCGAGGATCACCGAGGGGGGCGTGTCGCCCCGGCGCACCTGCCAGAGCTTGCCGCGCCCGTGCCGCATCTCGGCGCCGCGCTCGAAGAGGGCCGCATAGGCGTCGGGATCGCGCGCCTTCAGCCCGTCGAGCAGGTCGCGCCCGGCGCATTCGGCCGACGCTGCCGCCGGTAGCAGGAGCCCCGCCAGGATCAGCAGGAAAGCGCGCAGGATCTTCATGCGGGTCCTCCGAGAGACGGTGCCGAGCGGTCGCGGCACCGGTTTCGGAGCACCGCCACGTCGCCCGTCTAGGTGGCGGAAGCGTGGATCGAAAGCAATGGCCGGCGTCGCATTCTTCGTCCCGTGCTGCCTCTTGACAGCGTCGGCGAGCAGGCCTAACTCGGCACTGTCACACCGTTAGCACTCACCGGGGGCGAGTGCTAACAGCCCCGCCGGGGCGGAAACGGCCTCCGGACCATATGTGAAGGCATCCTCGAGGGAGCAACCCATGGAATTCACGCCGCTTCATGACCGCGTTCTGGTCCGCCGCATCGAGTCGGAGGAGAAGACCTCCGGCGGTCTGATCATCCCGGACAGCGCCAAGGAGAAGCCGCAGGAGGGCGAGATCGTCGCCGTCGGCGCCGGCGCCCGCGACGAGAAGGGCGAGCGCCTGCCGATGGACGTCAAGGCCGGCGACCGGATCCTGTTCGGCAAGTGGTCGGGCACCGAGATCAAGCTCGACGGCGAGGAGCTCCTGATCATGAAGGAGACCGACGTCCTCGGCGTCCTCGGCGCCAGCAAGGCCGCGAAGGCCGCCTGAAGAGGCGCCTAGGCGACCGCACCCCAGACACACTCAATTCAGACGGAGACCAGTTCATGGCTGCGAAAGAAGTAAAGTTCAAGACGGATGCCCGCGACCGGATGCTCAAGGGCATCGACATCCTGGCCGACGCCGTCAAGGTGACGCTGGGCCCGAAGGGCCGCACCGTCGTCCTCGACAAGTCGTTCGGCGCGCCGCGGATCACCAAGGACGGCGTGACCGTCGCCAAGGAGATCGAGCTCGAGAACAAGTTCGAGAACATGGGCGCGCAGATGGTCCGCGAGGTCGCCTCGCGCACCAATGACGAGGCCGGCGACGGCACCACGACCGCGACCGTGCTGGCCCAGGCGATCGTCCGCGAGGGCATGAAGTCGGTCGCCGCCGGCATGAACCCGATGGACGTCAAGCGCGGCATCGACCTGGCGGTCAAGAAGGTCGTCGAGGAGATCAAGGCGATGTCCCGCCCGGTCAGCGGGTCCGAGGAGGTCGCGCAGGTCGGCACCATCTCGTCGAACGGCGACAAGAAGGTCGGCCAGCAGATCGCCGACGCGATGCAGAAGGTCGGCAACGAGGGCGTCATCACGGTCGAGGAGAACAAGGGCCTCGAGACCGAGACCGAGGTCGTCGAGGGCATGCAGTTCGACCGCGGCTATCTCAGCCCGTACTTCATCACCAACGCCGACAAGATGGCGGCCGAGCTCGAGGACGCCTACATCCTGCTGCACGAGAAGAAGCTCTCGTCGCTGCAGCCGATGGTGCCGCTGCTCGAGACCGTCATCCAGTCGGGCCACCCGCTGCTGATCATCGCCGAGGACGTCGAGGGCGAGGCGCTTGCCACGCTCGTCGTCAACAAGCTCCGCGGCGGGCTCAAGATCGCGGCCGTGAAGGCGCCGGGCTTCGGTGACCGCCGCAAGGCCATGCTGCAGGACATCGGGGTCCTGTCGGGCGGCCAGGTCATCTCCGAGGACCTCGGCATGAAGCTCGAGAACGTGACCATCGACATGCTGGGCCGGGCGAAGAAGGTCCGGATCACCAAGGACGACACCACGATCGTCGACGGCGCCGGCGACAAGGGCGAGATCGACGCCCGGGTCGCGCAGATCCGCCAGCAGATCGACGACACCACGTCGGACTACGACCGCGAGAAGCTGCAGGAGCGGCTGGCCAAGCTCGCGGGCGGCGTCGCGGTGATCCGCGTCGGCGGCGCGTCCGAGGTCGAGGTCAAGGAGCGCAAGGACCTGGTCGACGACGCGCTCAACGCCACCCGCGCGGCGGTGCAGGAGGGCATCGTGGCCGGCGGCGGCGTCGCTCTGGCGCACGCCTCGAAGAAGCTCGCCGATCTGAAGGGCACGAACGCCGACCAGAACGCCGGCATCCAGATCATCCGTCGGGCGCTGCAGACGCCGCTCCGCCAGATCGCCCAGAACGCGGGCCTGGACGGCGCCGTGGTCGCGGGCAAGGTGCTCGAGAACGACGACGTGCACTTCGGCTTCGACGCCCAGGAGGAGCGCTATGGCGACCTGATGAAGTGGGGCATCATCGACCCCGCGAAGGTCGTCCGCCACGCGCTCGAGGACGCGGCCTCGGTCGCCGGCCTGCTGGTGACCACCGAGGCGATGGTCGCGGAGAAGCCCGAGCCGAAGGGCCAGGGCGCCGGCCACGGCATGGGCGACATGGGCGGCATGGGCGGCATGATGTAACCCCGCCCGAGGGCCGAGACGACACGGCGGGGGCCTCCGGGCCCCCGCTTTTTTCGTGCGCCGAGCCGAGCCGCCGGATCGGCGGGACGCTCGCCGCCTATGCTCGCGCGCGGCGCCGGCGGTGCGGGGGAGGAGAAGCGGATGCCGTTCCAGACGAAAACGCCGTGCTAGCGTTCATCCGGGCCTCCCGTCCGGGCCGAAGCGTTGCAACTCCAGCTTCCTCGGCCGCGCCCGGATGGACAATCTGATGAAAGCTCACACCTGGTCCTCGAGCAGCGCCTGGAAGTGCACGTCGATGACCGCGCGCGCGTCGACCGGATCGCTGATCGCGCCGAGGCTGTCGTAGAAGCGCTGCGCCGTCGGGTTCTCCGGCGAGACAGCCCACCAGATGTAGCGCCCGCCCTCGGCCCGGCAGACGCGCGCGAGCGCCCGCATCAGCGCGTGCCCGACCCCGCCGCGGCGCTGCGCCGGCCGCACATAGAGGTCCGAGACGTAGATCCCGCGCGTCGCGAACGCCGTCTCGTAGGCGGCCGACCAGAGCGCGTAGCCGATCGCCTCGCCGTCCCGGTCGGCCACCAGGCAGCCGAGCCGCCGGTCGCCGATCAGATCGTGCCGCGCGAGATCGGCGGTCATCTGCCCGGGCTTTCCGGTGGTCAGCAGCGCCAGCGCGTTCGCCATCTCGGCGATCGCGGGCGCGTCGCGCTCCTCCGCCCGCCGGATCCGCGCGCGGCAGGATATCCGGCGGTCGAGCCGGCGCGCGACGTGCTGGCCGGCGTCGCTTCCGGCCGTCCGCTGGGCCGTCATCTGTCCTCCCCGCTCAGCCCCTCCGAGAGTGCCAGCGCGCCCGGGAAAAGGGAAGCGCGCCGATTCCGCGCGCCGCCGACCGGTTGCGGACCAATATCCTTGCCGAAGCATGAACGAGGGGCGAGACTGGCGCCATCCGGAGAAAGGGGCGGGCCGTGGCGACATGAGGGAAGTGAGGTTCGGGGAGGGCGAGCGCATCTTCGCCGAGGGGGACCCGAGCGACTGCTGCTATCGCGTCGTCTCGGGCCGGGTCGAGATCAGCCTGCAGATGCCGGGCGTGATGAAGCGCGGACGCACGAAGACGATCGCCGTCTGCGGGCCGGGCGAACTGGTCGGGGAGATGAGCGTGATCGACGCGGCGCCCCGGTCCGCCACGGCCGTCGCGGCCGAGACGACGGTGTGCCAGGCCTTCAGCGCCGAGGAGATCCTGCACCTGCTCGAGAACGACCCCGAGGAGGCGCTGAGCTACGTGCGCACGCTGATCCGGCGGATCCGCAATTCGAACCGCCGCGTGCTGGGGCCGACCGGCTGAGCCGGAGGCCGCCCGCCGATTGGTGCCTTTTGGGCGCACCCGCCGGCCCGCCGGCGAAGCGGTGGCGGCGCGTGCTTGCGGCCCGCCTTCGCGCTGGGGCAGAGAGGACGCTGCCGCCTTTGCCGCGCCCCGGGACCGCATGTACCGCCTCTACCACCTGCCGCTCTCGCCCTTCAGCCGCAAGATCCGCCTGGTGCTCGCCGAGAAGCGGATCCAGGCCGAGCTGATCGAGGAGCGGCCGTGGGAGCGCCGCCTCGACTTCCTGCGCCTGAACCCGGCGGGCCGGGTGCCGGTGCTCGTCACCGACCAGGGCCAGGTGCTGTCGGAGTCGGCCGCGATTTTCGAGTATCTCGAGGAGACGGTGCCGGACCCGCCGCTCCTGCCCGCGGAGCCGCTGGCGCGGGCGGAGACGCGGCGGCTGGTCGGCTGGTTCGACGACAAGTTCAACCGCGAGGTGACCGAGAACCTGCTGTTCGAGCGCGTGACCAAGCGGATCGCACGGCTCGGCTACCCTGACGGCGCCTCGCTGAAGGCGGGCGTGCAGAACATCCGCGTCCACCTCGACTACATGAGCTTCCTGCTCGAGGGCGACAGCTGGCTCGCCGGCCGGCGGCTCTCGATCGCGGACCTTGCGGCGGCGGCGCATCTGAGCTGCCTCGACTATGTAGGCGACGTGCCGTGGGACCACTATCCGTCGGTCAAGGACTGGTACTCGGTGGTGAAGTCGCGGCCGTCGTTCCGGACGCTCCTCGCCGACCACCTGCCGGGCTTTCCGTCGCCGCCGCCGCACTACGCCGAGCTCGATTTCTGAGCGCCGCCTCGCGGGCGCGTGTGCCGTCATGACTGGCCCGGCCGGCCGGGGATGCCCCGGGTTCGGCCGCTCGCGCGGTCGGAGCGCGCCGGTCGAACCCTGAAGCCACGCGGCCCCTCTACATCCGGGCCGCGCGGCATTAGGTTCGGCCCATGCAGGACGTGACGGAAAGACCCGCGCTTCGCGCGCGCCTGATCGAGGAGGCGCGGGGGCTGGGCTTTGCCGATGTCGCGATCACGCGGCCTGACGGCTTGGCCGATGCCGGCCGGCGGCTGCGCGCCTGGGTCGGCGAGGGCAGCCACGGCGAGATGGGCTGGATGGCGGACCGGCTCGACTGGCGCGCCGATCCCGCGGCGCTCTGGCCCGAGGCGCGCTCGGTCATCGTCCTCGCCGACGCCTACACGCCCGACGCCGATCCGCTGGCGGCGCTCGCCATGCGCGACCGGGCGGCGATCAGCGTCTATGCGCAGGGGCGCGATTACCACGACGTGGTGAAGAAGCGGCTGAAGCGCCTCGGCCGCTGGCTGATCGCCGAGGCGGGGGGCGAGCCCGCCATAAAGGTCTTCGTCGATACGGCGCCGGTGATGGAGAAGCCGCTGGCGGAGGCGGCAGGGCTCGGCTGGCAGGGCAAGCACACGAACCTCGTCTCGCGCCGGCTCGGCTCGTGGTTCTTCCTGGGCGCGATCTTCACGACGCTGGAGCTCGAGGCGGACCGGCCGCACGGCGATCGCTGCGGCGCGTGCCGGCGCTGCCTCGACATCTGCCCCACCGCGGCGTTTCCCGCGCCCTACCGGCTCGACGCCCGGCGCTGCATCTCGTACCTGACGATCGAGCTCAAGGGTCCGATCCCGCGCGCGATGCGGCCGCTGATCGGCAACCGCATCTATGGCTGCGACGACTGCCTTGCGGTCTGTCCATGGAACAAGTTCGCCGCCGCCGCGCGTCCCGACTACGCCCCGCGCGAGGGGATGACCGGGCCGCTGCTGGCCCAGCTCGCCGGTCTCGACGACGCGGCGTTCCGCGCGCGGTTTTCCGGCAGCCCGATCAAGCGGATCGGGCGGGCGCGCTTCCTCCGCAACGTCGCGGTCGCGGTCGGCAACAGCGGGCTGGCGTCGCTGGCGGGGACGGCGCTGGCGCTCGCGCGGGACGAGGACGCGCTCGTCAGGGCGCACGGCGTCTGGGCGCTGTCGCGGCTCGTCGATGCGCGCGCCTTCGCGGCCGCGCGCCGCCCCGACCCGGACCCGGGCGTCGAGGAGGAGTGGGCGGAGGGCGCGGACGAGCCCGCCGCGCGCGCGACGGATACCGCGCCCGCATGAACCCGGTTCTGCTCAGCTTCGGCCACGGCTATTCGGCGCGGGCGCTCGCCTCCCGGCTGATCCCGCGCGGCTGGCGCGTGATCGGGACGACCCGCTCGGCCGGGAAGGCGGAGGCGCTGAAGGCCGAGGGCGTCGAGCCGCTGGTCTGGCCCGGCGGCGACCCGGGCTCGGCGCTCGCGCGGGCGACGCACCTGCTCTCCTCCGTCGCCCCGGACGCGGACGGCGACCCGGTGCTGGCGGCGTGCGCCGAGGCGATCGCCGCGCGCGCCCCTGCGCTCGAATGGGCGGGCTATCTCTCGACCACCGGGGTCTACGGCGACCGGGGCGGGGACTGGGTGGACGAGCAGGCGCCCCTCGGGCCCGCGACCGGGCGGGGGCGCCGCCGGGTGGCCGCCGAGGCCGCGTGGCAGCGGCTGGCGGGGACAAGCGGGCTGCCGCTCCACATCTTCCGCCTCGCCGGCATCTACGGCCCCGGCCGTGGCCCGTTCGAGAAGGTGAGGGCCGGCACCGCGCGGCGCATCGTCAAGCCGGGGCAGGTGTTCAGCCGCATCCATGTCGACGACATCGCGCGCGTGCTCGAGGCCTCGATCGCTCGGCCGCGGCCGGGCGCGGTCTACAATGTCTGCGACGACGAGGCGGCGCCGCCCGAGGACGTGCTTGCGCACGCGGCGCACCTGCTGGGCCTGCCGCCGCCGCCCGAGGTCGCCTTCGAGGACGCCGAGATGAGCCCGATGGCGCGGAGCTTCTACGCCGAGTCGAAGCGGGTCTCGAACCGCCGGATGCGGGACGAGCTGGGCGTCGCGCCGCTCTATCCGACCTATCGCGAGGGTCTGGCGGCGCTGCTCGAGGCGGAGCCCGGCCGGCGTCCCGGTTGAGGGCGCGCCCGGTTCCCCCGTCTTCGTGCCCCGTAACCTCGGGGGTCGGGGGCAGACCGCCCCCTCGGCGGTTGCCTGACGCCGCGTTTTGGCCGATAGGCGGGGCGGCACGGACGAGGGGATGCAATGCGACGCGTCAAGGTCATCGGCGCCGGCTCGATCGGAAATCACCTGAGCCACGCCGCGCGGCGGCTCGGCTGGGCGGTCGACCTCTGCGACATCGACCGGGCGGCGCTCGAGCGCACGAAGGCCGAGATCTATCCGGGCCGCTACGGCGCCTGGGACGCGGAGATCGGGCTCCACGAGGCCCAGGGTGCGCCGACGGGCGGCTACGACTACATCTTCGTCGGCACGCCCCCCGACAGCCACATGCCGCTGGCGCTCGACGCGCTGGCGGAGGACCCGCGGGCGATCCTGGTCGAGAAGCCGCTGTCGCCGCCCGCGATGGACGGCGCGGCCGAGCTCCACGCCCGCGCGCGGGACGCAGGCGTCGCCGTCTTCTGCGGCTACGACCACGCGGTCAGCCAGGGCGTCGCCGCGGCGGCGGCGCCCGAGCGGCTGAAGGCGATCGGCGAGCCGCTGACCCTCGACGTCGAGTTCCGCGAGCACTGGGAGGGCATCTTCAAGGCCCACCCGTGGCTCGCGGGACCGGCCGACAGCTATCTCGGCCACTGGCGCCGGGGAGGCGGCGCGCTCGGGGAGCACAGCCACGCGCTGAACCTCTGGCAGCGCTTCGCGCTCGCGCTCGGACAGGGCCGGGTCGCCAGCGTCTCGGCCGCGATCGACTACGTCCGGGACGGCGAGGCCGACTACGACCGCCTCTGCTGCCTGAACCTCACGACCGAGACCGGGTTCACGGGCCGCGTCGTGCAGGACGTGGTGACCCGCCCACCAAGGAAATGGGCGCGGATGCAGGGTGCGGACGGCTTCGTCGAATGGCACTACGGCTGGAAGCCCGGGGTCGAGGCGGTGCTGACCGGCGACGGCAGCGGCGTGACCGACGAGGCGACGATCGAGAAATCCCGCTCCGACGACTTCGTCGAGGAGTTGCGCCATCTCGACGCCGCCGCTACCGCAGGGGGAGCGGGCGCGTCCCCGATCGCGCTCGAGCGCGCCCTCGAGACGATGCTGGTGATCGCCGCCGCCCACCGCTCGGCCCGGACGGGCAAGACCGTGCGGATCGACCACGACGCCGGCTACGGCGCGCAGAGCTTCGATTGAGGACCATGATGAACCGTCAGGACACCAACCGCTTCCGGCTCGACTGGTTCGACTTCTCGAACCTCTTCGTCCTCGACATGGCGAACAACCACCAGGGCCGGGTCGAGCACGGGCTGAACGTCATCCGCGGCGCCGCCGAGCCGGTCGCGAAGCATGGCGTCCGCGCCGGGATAAAGTTCCAGTTCCGCCAGCTCGACAGCTTCGTCCACCCGACCCACCGCGAGGGATCGGACAACAAGCACATCCCGCGCTTCCTCGCGACCGAGCTGAAGCGCCCCGACTACGAGACGCTGCTGGCCGAGGTGCGCCGCCA
This sequence comes from Thermohalobaculum sp., assembly GCA_035512995.1. GTDB lineage: Bacteria > Pseudomonadota > Alphaproteobacteria > Rhodobacterales > Rhodobacteraceae > Thermohalobaculum. The sequence continues at coordinate 12,732 of DATKCY010000254.1, read as the reverse complement.
CGGCATGCTCGGCATCTGCACGCCGTTCGACGAGCCGTCGGTCGACATGGTCGTCGACATGGGCTTCGACATCCTCAAGATCGCATCCTGCTCGGCGACCGACTGGCCGCTGCTCGAGAAGGCGGCCGACGCGAACCTGCCGGTCATCTGCTCGACCGGGGGCCTGGAACAGCACCAGATCGACGAGCTGGCGAGCTTCTTCTTCCACCGCGGCGTCGCCTTCGCGCTGATGCACTGCGTCTCGATCTACCCGACCCCGGACGACAGGCTGAACCTCAACCAGATCGCGGCGATGCGGAAGCGCTACCCCTACGCGACCGTCGGCTGGTCGACGCACGAGGACCAGGACAACACCGCGGCGGTGCAGGTGGCCCACGCCCTCGGCGCGCGCATGTTCGAGCGCCACATCGGGCTCGAGACCGACGAGATCAAGCTCAACGCCTACTCCTCGCGCCCCGACCAGCTCGACCGCTGGTTCGGGGCCTGGGCCCGGGCGCAGGCGATGATGGGCCCGGAGGCGCGCCCGGCGCCCGACCCGGTCGAGCAGGCGGCGCTCCGGTCGCTGCAGCGCGGGGTCTATGCCCGCGAGCCGCTCGAGGCCGGCGCCACGCTCGCCCGCGAAGCCGTCTACTTCGCCATGCCCTGCCTCGACGGCCAGATGCCGAGCGGCGAGTGGAAGCCCTACGCGGTCACTGCCGCCGCGGTCGAGGCCGACGGCCCGCTGATGGCGAACGCCGTCGAGCTGCCGCCGGAGCCGGAGGAGCTCGGCATCAAGCACGCAGTCCACAAGGTGAAGGCGCTGCTCAACGAGGCGGGCGTGCAGCTCGGCAGCGAGTTCGGGGTCGAGTACTCGCACCACGAGGGCATCGGCAACTTCGAGCAGGTTGGCTGCGTGCTGATCGACTGCGTGAACCGCTCCTACGCCAAGAAGATCGTCGTCCAGCTGCCCGGCCAGCACCACCCGCTGCACTTCCACAAGCAGAAGGAGGAGACCTTCCAGGTCCTGTTCGGCAGCCTCTCGGTCGAGGTCGACGGGCACGTGAAGCGGCTCAGCCCCGGCGACACCTGCCTGGTGCAGCCCGGCGTCTGGCACCGCTTCTGGACCGACGATGGCTGCGTATTCGAGGAGATCTCGACCCGCGCGATCCGCGGCGACTCGATCTATGCCGACAAACGGATCAACGACATGGGCCTCGACGAGCGGAAGACGGTCGTCGACCACTGGGGCCGGTTCCAGATGAAGAGCGGGGCGCTCAGCTGGACATGATCCGACACGTCGTCTTCGACTTCGACGGAACGCTGGTCCGCTCGAACCGCATCAAGCGCCAGGCTTTCTACGACGCGGCGGCTGGGCTCGACGGCGCCGCGGAGATCCTCGACGCGCTCTTCGCCGGCGGGTTCGACGGCGACCGCTTCGCGGTGGTCGAGGCGCTGGCCCGGCGGCTGGCGGAGCGCGGGGTGACGGTCGAGCCGGAGGCGCTCGCGGCCGACTACACCCGCCGCTGCCGCGCGGGCGTGGCCGCCGCGCCGGAGGTGCCGGGGGCGGCGGCCGCGCTCGAGCGGCTGGCGGGCGCGGACGTCCGCCTCTACCTCGTCTCGGCGACGCCGCAGCAGGCGCTGGAGGAGGTGGTGGCCGACCGCCGGCTCGACCGGACCTTCGCCCGCATCCTGGGCGCGCCGCCGACCAAGCCGGTCCACCTGCGCGCGCTCGTCGAGGCCGGCGTGCCGGTGGGCGAGCTCGCCCTAGTCGGCGACGGCCGCGACGACCAGGCGGCGGCCGAGCAGGTCGGCTGCCGCTTCGTCGCGGTCGACGATCAGCCGAAGGAGCGGCTCGACGCCGAGGTCTTCGTCCGCGACCTCCGCGACCTTCCCGCGGCGCTGGGGCTGGCGCGGTCTTGATCGGGGACCGGCGCATCCTTGCGGTCGTGCCGGCGCGCGGCGGCAGCAAGGGCATCCCGCTCAAGAACCTGCGTCCCGTGCTCGGCGTGCCGATGGTCGCGCGCGCGGGGCAGGTGGCCGGCCGGCTCGGCTGGCTCGATCGCGCCGTGGTCTCGACCGACCACGACGAGATCGCGCGGGTGGCCGAGGCGGTGGGGCTCGCAGCGCCGTTCCGCCGGCCCGGGGCCCTGTCGGGCGACCGGATCGGCGACCTCGACGTGCTGATCCACGCGCTCGAGGAGATGGAGCGGATCGACCGCGTCCGCTACGACGTGGTCGTGATGCTGCAGCCGACCTCGCCGCTCAGGCGGCCCGAGCACGTGACGGCGACGATCGAGAGGCTGATCCACGGCGGCTGGGACGCTGTCTGGACGGTCAGCGAGACCGACAGCAAGGCGCACCCGCTGAAGCAGCTCACGGTGGGCGAGGACGGTGGGCTCGGCTACTACGACCCCGCGGGCAAGGCGATCATCGCGCGCCAGCAGCTCTCGCCCGTCTTCCACCGGAACGGCATCGCCTATGCGATCACCCGCGACTGCCTGACCGGGCAGCGGACGATCATGGGCGCGCGAACGGCGGCGCTGGTGATCGGGGGCCCGACGCTCAGCATCGACACCGAGGAGGACATCGCGCTGGCCGAGTTCCTGATGCGCCGCCACGGCGATCCGGCCGGCTGAACCGGCGGGACGCCGGGTAAGCCGACGGCAACCTGCGCCGGCGCATGCTGCCGGACCCGGCCGCCGCACGAGCGTCGATGCGCGAGACCCCGTCCCTGCCGCTGATCCTGGGCCTGGCCCTGATCCTGCTCGCGGGCTCCGTGCTCGCGTGGGCGCGGATCGAGGGCTTCGACCCGAACCCGTTCCGGGCCGGCTGGGACGCGCTGCCGCTCTCGGCCGACGACGCCGTGCGGATCGTGCAGGTGCGCGATCTGGCCGAGGGGCAGGGCTGGTTCGACCACCGTCAGACGCGGCTCGGCGCTGGCGAGGCGACGGAGATGCACTGGTCGCGGCTGGTCGACGCGCCGCTCCTCGCGCTCCGGGCGCTGGCGGAGACGGCGGTGCCCGGCGACCAGGCCGAGCGCGCGATGGCGGCGGTCTGGCCGCGCATCCTCGCCCTCCCCTGGCTGGTGCTGAGCCTCGGCATCGCCGGGCGTCTCGCCGGCCGACCGGGCGTCTGGGCCGCGAGCCTGCTGCTGCTGCCAGCCGCGCTGCTCACGTCCGAGTTCTTCCCCGGCCGGGTCGATCACCACAACGTCCAGCTCGTGCTCGTGCTGGCCGTGGCGGCCGCGCTCATCGGCGCGCGGGAGCGGCCGTGGCTGGCGCTCGCGGCCGGGCTCGCCGCCGCGGCCTCGCTCGCGATCGGGCTCGAGACGCTGCCGGTGCTGGCCGCGGCCGGGGCCGCGGTCGCGCTCGCCTGGGCGCTCGGGGATGCGGGGAGCGTCGCGCGCCGGTTCGGGCTGGGCCTCGCCGGGGGAGTGCCGATCGCGATGGCGACGCTGCCGCCACGGGTGGTCTGGACGCCGCTCTGCGACCAGCTCTCGCTCGCGACCGCCGTGCCGCTGGTGCTGGCAGGCCTCGGGCTCGCGGGCCTGACCCTCGCGCTCGACGGCGCGGGACGGCCGGCGCGGCTGGCGGCGGTGGCGGGGCTGCTCGTAGCCGCCGTCGCCGCGGGCCTGCCGCTCGCGGCGGGCTGCCTTGCCGGTCCCTATGCCGATCTTCCGCCGGACCTCCTTCGCGAGATGGACGCGCTGGTGGAGCGGCGGACGCTCGCCGCGGCGTTCGCGCACGATCCCGCCGACAGCCTCTACCGGCTGGTCCTCTGGCCGCTGACGGGGCTCGCGGGGCTCGCCGCCGCCTCCCTCGCGCCGTCGGGGCGCCGGTTCGTGCCGGGCCTGTTGCTCGTCATGGGCGCGTTCGCGACCGCGACGGCCTGGGTCGAGCTCCGCGGCGTCCGCCTCGCCCTGCCGCTCGCGACGTTCGGCGGGGTCTGGCTGCTGGCGCGCATCGCGACAGAGCGGGGGCCCGGCCGCGCAGCGCTGGCGGTCGCGGCGCCGGCGCTCCTGATCGCGGTCACGCCGCTCGGGCCCCTGCTGACGCCGGGCATGGCCGATCCCGACGGGCCGGGGCCGGCCGGCGGCCACAATCCGGCCGAGGTCCGCGCCTGCACCGCCGACGCGGAGACGGCGCCGCTCGCGGCCCTGCCGCCCGGTCGCGTGCTCGCCGCCGTCAACCTCGGCAGCGTCCTGCTGCTTAAGACGCCGCACCACGTGATCGCCGCGCCCTACCACCGGGCTCCGCGCGGCCTCGCCGCCGGCTTCCGGCTGCCCCGCGCGCGCGCCGCGGACGTGCGGGCGATGGCCGCCGAGCTCGCCGCGGATTACCTGGTCGTCTGCGACGGCTACTGGGGCGGCGGGCCGGGGCCCGGCAGCCTCTACGCCGATCTCGCGGCTGGCAGGCGCCCCGATTGGCTGACACCCCTGCCGGGCGCGGCGCGGCTGAAGGCCTACGCGATCCGCCCGGCTCCGGACCCGTGAACGGCGGCCGGGCTCCGCTGCCCTTGCGTCAGGTCTCCGCCTCGGTGCGCCGGGCGCCGCCCCGCCGCTCCGGGATCAGGCCGCGCGGGCTGAAACGCAGCACGAGGAGCAGGAGCAGCCCCATCAGGAACAGCCTCAGATGCGGCGCGGCGTCGAGCAGGTGGGCGCGGAGCGGGCTCGAGGCGTCCAGCCCCGCCGTCAGCGTCGCCATCAGCCAGAGGCCCGCGGGCTCGGCCTCGACCCAGACGAACCAGATCAGGAAGCCGCCGAGCACCGCGCCCCAGTTGTTGCCGGAGCCGCCGACGATGACCATGACCCAGATCAGGAAGGTGAACCTCAGCGGCTGGTATCCGGCAGGGTTCAGCTGCCCGTCGAGCGTCACCAGCATCGCCCCCGCGATGCCGACGACCGCCGAGCCGAGCACGAAGGCCTGCAGGTGCCGCGCCGTCACGTCCTTGCCCATCGCCTCGGCCGAATCGCGATTGTCGCGGATCGCGCGCATCATCCGCCCCCAGGGCGAGTTCAGCGCCCGCTCGGACAGCCAGAGGATCGCGCCGAGCACGAGCGCGAACAGCACCGCGTAGCAGAGCTTGACGAAGATCGACGCGAACGAGCCCGGGTCCTGCCCGGCCCACGCGCTGAGGTCGAGGAACCACGGCGCGTGCTGCAGCTCGATCTCGTAGGGCACCGGGCGCGGCAGGCCGGTCACGTTCTTGACCCCGCGCGTCAGCCAGTCCTCGTTCTTCAGCATCGCGATGATGATCTCGGAGATGCCGAGCGTCGCGATGGCCAGGTAGTCCGAGCGCAAGCCGAGCGCGATCTTGCCGATGACCCAGCCGGCGCCGGCCGCGAGCAGCCCGCCGACGGCCCAGCCGATGAGGATCGGCAGCCCGAGCCCGCCGAGATAGCCGAGCTTGGCCGGGTTCACCGCCTCGATCCGCTCGGAGGCCGGGTCGTAGAACGCGCGCGCCGCGAAGTAGCCGGCGACGACGATCGCCAGCACGGCGAGCCCGCGCCAGCGCCGCGGCAGCCGCCGCCGGGCGAAGACCGCCGCGACGACCGTCGCGACGACGACGAGCCCGGCCAGGATCACGCCGGTGCCGCCAGCCGCCCAGGCCTCCGGCACCGGCGAGACCGAAACCAGCATCGCGGCGACGCCCCCGAGCGCCGCGAAGCCCATGATCCCGACGTTCAGCAGCCCGGCATAGCCCCACTGGATGTTGGTTCCGAGCGCCATGACGGCCGAGATCAGCGCGAGGTTCAGGATCGTCAGCGCGACGTTCCAGCTCTGGCCCGTGCCGACGAGCACCAGCGCCGCGGCCATGGCCAGCCAGAGGAGCGCCGCCCTCATGATATCGTCTGCCCGCGGAAGATGCCGGTCGGCCGGACCAGGAGCACGATCACGAGGATCACGAACGAGACGGCGTACTTGTAGTCGGTCGAGAGCAGCTGCACGAGGCCCTCGGGCTCCCACCCCGGCACGAGATAGGCGAGCACCTGCCGGTAGGCGTAGGTGACGCCGACCTCCGAGAACGCGATGATGAAGCCGCCGACCAGCGCGCCGAGCGGGTTGCCGATGCCGCCGACGATGGCGGAGGCGAAGATCGGCAGCAGGAGCTGGAAATAGGTGAACGGCTTGAACGACTTGTCGAGCCCGTAGAGGGTGCCGGCGATGGTCGCCAGCGCCGCCGCGATCACCCACGTCCAGAACACGACCCGGTCCGGGTCGATGCCCGAAAGCAGCGCCAGGTCTTCATTGTCGGAGAACGCGCGCATCGCCTTTCCCATCCGGGTCCGCTGCAGGAACCAGAAGAGCGCGACGACGACGAGGACCATGACGGCGAGCGTGATCGCCTGCGTCGTCTTCACAGTCAGGCCCTCGGCGAGGCCCGTCATCTCCTCGAAGTCGCGGGCGCGCACGATGAAGCGCTCGCCGTCCGCGAAGCGCTGGTCGTCGGGCCCGATCACGAAGCGGGTCAGCCCGTTGAACATGAACATGACCCCGATCGAGGCGATCAGGAAGATGACCGGCGGGCTGCGCACGCGGCGGAAGAAGCGGTAGACCGTGCGGTCGAAGAACAGCGCCGCGACGGCGGCGACCGCGATGCCCACGGGCAGCGCGATCAGCGCCGTCGGCAGCGGCCCGAGCCCGACGCCCATTCCCGTCAGCCACCAGGTCATCAGGATCACGACCATCGTGCCGAAGGCCATCATGTCGCCGTGCGCGAAGTTCGAGAAGCGGAGCACCGCGTAGACCATCGTGACGCCCAGCGCCCCGAGCGCGAGCTGCGAGCCGTAGGCGAGCCCCGGCACCAGCACGAAGTTGGCGAAGAGGACGAGGGCGTTCAGGATTTCCATGCGCGGCCCCTCCCTTCGCCGCGGGTTCCCCCTCTCCCCCGGCCCCTCTCCCGCCGGGAGAGGGGGGCGCCGGCCGCAACGCCGGCGCTCCCCCCTCCGTTTCGGAGGGGGGTGGGGGGGAGGTCCTTGCCGCCGCCCGCCGCACCGCTCCCAGCGGCCGACACTGCGCAGTCCCGGGCTTGACCCGGGGCCTCCCTGGCGCCGCAGAGGCCCCGGCGCGGAGGCCGGGCATGCGCGCATCGGATCGCCGTCTCGCACTCCATCCTCACCCCCCCAGGAACGAGCGGCGGACCTCCGGATCCGCCAAGAGCGCCTCGCCGGTGTCGGTGAAGCGGTTCTCGCCCTGCACCAGCACGAAGCCGTGGTCTGCGATCGCGAGCGCCTGCGCCGCGTTCTGCTCGACCATCAGGATCGCGATGCCGGTCTTGGCGATCTCGAGGATGCGGTCGAACAGCTCGTCCATGACGATGGGCGAGACGCCGGCCGTCGGCTCGTCGAGCATCAGCAGCTTCGGCTGCGTCATCAGCGCGCGGCCGACCGCGACCTGCTGGCGCTGTCCGCCCGACAGCTCGCCCGCCGGCTGGCGCCGCTTCTCGGCCAGCACGGGGAAGAGCGCGAACACCTCCTCCATCGTGCCGGAGATGTCGTCGTCGCGGATATAGGCGCCCATCTCGAGGTTCTCCTCGACGGTCAGCCCCTGGAAGACGTTGCGGTTCTGCGGCACGAAGCCCATGCCCGCGCGCACCCGCTCCTGCGGCGCCAGGTGCCCGATGTCCCGGCCGTCGAGCACGACCTCGCCCTCGCGGAGCGGCAGCATGCCGAAGATCGCCTTCATCGCGGTCGATTTGCCGGCGCCGTTCGGTCCGACGATCACGGCGATCTCGCCCTGCTCCACCGTGATCGCACAGTCGTGCAGGATGTCGGCGCCACCGTAGCCGCCGGTCATGTGCGTGGCCGCGAGAAAGCTCATCGGGCACGTATCCCTGGAGAGCATGCTGCGGTCGCGCCGTCTGCCTCCCCCCTGCCCCCCCTCCGAAGCGGAGGGGGGAAGGCCCGGCCGCGCCGCCGGGCGCCCCCCTCTCCCTTGGGAGAGGGGTCGGGGGAGAGGGAAGGCGCCCTCGCCGGGACGCTCATCTCGCCTCCGCCTTCTGCGGCCGGTTCTTGAGCCCGGTCCCGAGATACGCCTCGATCACGCGCTCGTCGGCCTTGACCTCCTCGGCCTTGCCCTCGGTCAGCACGCGCCCCTCGGCCATGACGATGACCGGGTCGCAGAGCCGGCCGATGAAGTCCATGTCGTGCTCGATCATGCAGAAGGTGTAGCCGCGCTCCCTGTTCAGGCGCAGGATCGCGTCGCCGATGGTGCGCAAGAGCGTGCGGTTGACCCCGGCGCCGACCTCGTCCAGGAACACGATCCGCGCGTCGACCATCATCGTGCGGCCGAGCTCGAGCAGCTTCTTCTGGCCGCCGGAGAGGTTGCCGGCGAGCTCGTCGGCGACGCGCCCGAGCTCGAGGAAGTCGATCACCTCGGCCGCGCGCTCGGCGATCGCGCGTTCCTCGGCCGCGACGAGGCCGGGACGGAACCAGGCGTTCCAGAGCCCCTCGCCCGACTGCCCGCCCGGCACCGCCATGAGGTTCTCGCGCACGGTCAGCGTCGGCCACTCGTGCGCGATCTGGAAGGTGCGGAGCAGCCCCTTGTGGAACAGCTCGTGCGGGGTGAGCCCGGTGATGTCCTCGTCGCCGAGCCAGATGCGCCCCGCGGTCGGCCGGAAGTGTCCGGCGATCACGTTGAAGAGCGTCGTCTTGCCCGCGCCGTTCGGCCCGATCAGGCCGGTGATCGTGCCTTCCGCGATCCCCAGCGTCACGCCGTCGACGGCGCGGATGCCGCCGAAGTGCATGTGCACGTCTTCGCAGCGGATCATGCGGGCAGCGCCTTGCCGAGGGGGCCCGGAGCGCGGACGCTCCGGGCGGTGCCGGGGGCGGTCAGCGGAACTGGACCGTCTCGTAGGCCTCGTCCTCGACGACGTATTCGCGGTAGGTGCCGGCGGCCTCGCCCGGGCCCACCAGCTCGACCGCGGTCGCGCCGACATAGTCGATCTCGCCGCCGTCGGCCAGGATCTGCAGCGCCTTGCCGAGTTCGCCCGGCAGGATCTTCTCGCCGGGCTCGTTGGCGACGTCCATGATGTTGGCCGCCACCGCCTCGCGGGTCGCCTCGCCGCCCTTCTGCATCGCCAGCGCGATCAGCGCCGCGGCGTCGTAGCTCTCGCGCCGGAACGAGCCGTCGGGGTCGACGCCCGCCTCCTCGGCCTCGGCGATGAACGCCTCCGAGCCCTCGCCCTCGGACCAGGGAACCGAGCCGACCGTCTCGTTGAGGTCGGGCCCGATCGCCTCGATCAGGCTCTCGGAGAACATGCCGTCGCCGAGGCAGAAGCGGTCGAACGCGCCGGAGTCCACGGCGCTCCGGATGACGCCGACGCCGCCCTGGTCGGCATAGCCGAAGACGCAGAGCACGTCGGAGCCCGACGCCTGGAGCGCGCCGACCTCGGCCGAGTAGTCGCCCTTGCCGTCCTCGTGCGAGGTCGAGATCGTCACCTCGCCGCCGAGCTCGGTGTAGAACTGCTCGAAGGCGTCGGCGAGGCCCTTGCCGTAGTCGTTGTTGGTGTAGGTGACCGCCACCTCCTCGACGCCCTTGTCCATCAGGATGTTCGCCAGAACCTCGCCCTGGCGTGCGTCCGACGGCGAGGTGCGGAAGAAGAGGTCGTTGTCCTCGATCGTCGAGAGCGCCGGCGAGGTCGCGGACGGCGAGATGATCGGCACGCCGTTCGGCACGGCGACGTTGTTGACGACCGCGGTCGTCACGCCCGAGCAGTCGGCGCCGACGATCGCGACGACGTTGTCCGAGTTCACCAGCCGCTCGGCAGCCGCGGTCGCGGCGGCGTTGTCGATGCAGGTCGAGTCCGCGCGCACCGGCTCGAGCGTCACCTCGCCGCCGAGCAGGTTGCCGCTCTCGTTGACCTCCTTGATCGCGAGCTCGGCCGAGTCCGCCATGCCGGGCGTGAGCGACTCGATCGGGCCGGTGTAGCCGAGCAGGATGCCGATCTTCGCCGTCTCCTGCGCCGGGGCGGCGGAGGCCATCAGCGCGGCGGCGGCCGCGGTCGCGAGAAGTGTCCTCATGTCATGTTCTCCCTGTCGTCGGGGACCGGAGCGTCCCTTTCGGCGCATTCTTGGACCAGCGGAGCCGGATTATAAAGGGGTTTCGCGCCGCCCTCACGGCACCAGCCACCAGCGGAGCGCGTACGCGACCGCCGCGACGGTGCCCACCCCCGCGACCCAGAGCCCGGCAAACCAGCCGAGCCGGCGGGCGAGCCCCTCCCGGCGGCGGCGGCGCGGCATCAGTGGTAGCCCGACTCCGGGTCGATCTTGCCGCGGAAGACCCAGTAGGAATAGGCGGTGTAGCCCAGGATCAGCGGGATCAGCACGGCGGCGCCGACCAGCATGAAGATCTGGGCGTTCTCGGGCGCCGCGGCCTCCCAGATCGTGACCTCGGTCGGGACGACGTAGGGCCACATGCAGACCCCGAGCCCGACGAAGGAGAGCAGGAACAGGCCGAGCGCCAGCAGGAACGGCCGGTATTCGTGGTGGTGGCGGCGGAGGCTCAGGAACATCATCGCCCCCACGCCGAGCACGGCGGCGGCCACCAGAACGGCGAGCAGGATGCCCCAGCCGGTGAACCAGCGGTGGTAGTAGCCTTCCTGCAGGAAGGGCGTCCACAGGCTGACGAGGCCAATGAAGCCGATGGTCGCGACGCCGAAGCCCCAGGCAAGGCGGCGCATCCGCTCCTGCAGCGGGCCCGTCGTCTTCATCACCAGCCAGGTGGCGCCGAGCAGGCAGTAGCCGACCATCACCGCGACGCCGGTGACGACCGAGAAGGGCGACAGCCAGTCGAACCAGCCGCCGGCATAGGTGCGCGCCGCCTCGTCTATGCGCACGCCCTGGAGCAGCGCGCCGAGCGCCACCCCCTGCGCGAAGGCCGCGACGCCCGAGCCGCCGATGAAGGCCACGTCCCAGACCGGACGCCACACCTTCGCCCGCCAGCGGTACTCGAAGGCGACGCCCCGGAAGATCAGCGCCAGCAGCATGGCGATCAGCGGCGCGTAGAGCGCGGGCAGTATCAGCGCGTAGGCGAACGGGAAGGCCGCGAACAGGCCGCCGCCGCCGAGCACGAGCCAGGTCTCGTTGCCGTCCCAGACCGGCGCGACCGAGTTCATCATCACGTCGCGGTCCTCGCGCGCGGGCTCGACCGCGAACAGCATGCCGATGCCGAGATCGAAGCCGTCGAGCACGACATAGGCGAAGACGGCGAAGGCGATCAGGAAGGCCCAGATGACGGTCAGGTCGGTCAGGAACTCGATCATGACCCGCCCTCCTGCTCGGAGAGGCCGAGCGAGCGGCGCACCGGGCGCGGGATCGATAGCACGGGCGTGATGCCGGCGCTGCGGGTCGGCCCCTCGACCTCGTCCTCCGGCTCGGACTCCGCCGGATCGGGCGGACGGGCCATCAGCTGCAGCAGGTAGTAGAGGCCGGCGCCGAAGACGATGAAGTAGACGACGACGAAGGCGACGAGCGAGGCGCCGACCGCGGGCGCGTCGATCGGCGCCACGCTGTCGACGGTGCGCAGATGGCCGTAGACGGTGTAGGGCTGGCGCCCGACCTCGGTCGTGATCCAGCCGGCGATGACGGCGACGAGGCCCGAGGGCGCCATCGCCAGCGCGGCGCGGTGCAGCCAGCGGCTTTCGTAGAGCGTGCCGCGCCAGCGGGCGACGAGGCTCCAGAGCCCCAGGCCGAACATCAGGAAGCCGATCCCGACCATGATCCGGAAGCCCCAGAAGACCAGCATGACCGGCGGCTCCTCGTCGTCGGGCACGGTGTCGAGGCCGTCGACGGGCGCGTTCGGGTCGTGCTTCAGGATCAGCGAGCCGAGCTTCGGAATGCCGACCGCCCAGTCGAGCCGCCGCTCCGCCTCGTTCGGCCAGCCGAACAGGTAGAGGGGCGCGCCGTCGGGATAGCTCTGGTAGTGCCCCTCCATCGCCATGACCTTCGCCGGCTGGTGCTCGAGCGTGTTGAGCCCGTGCAGGTCGCCGAGGAAGATCTGCACGGGCGCCACCAGCGCCGCCATCCACATGGCCATCGAGAACATGACCCGCGCCCCCTCGGTCGCGGCGCCGCGCTTAAGCAGGTGCCAGGCGCCGACGCCGCCGACGATGAAGGCGGTGGTGAGGTAGGCCCCCGTGATCGTATGGAAGAAGCGGTAGGGGAAGGACGGGTTGAAGATGATCTCCCAGAAGTCGACCGGCAGGAACTGGCCCGTCGCCTCGTCGACCGTGAAGCCGACCGGCGTGTGCATCCACGAGTTCACGCTGAGGATCCAGAAGGCCGAGATAAGGGTGCCGCCGGCCACGATCAGCACGGCCAGCATGTGCAGGCCGTTGCCGACCTTCTCGCGGCCGAACAGCATGATCCCCAGGAACCCGGCTTCGAGAAAGAAGGCCGACAGCACCTCGTAGGCCATCGGCGCGCCGATCACCGGCCCCGCGCGGTCGGAGAAGACCGACCAGTTGGTGCCGATCTGGTAGCTCATGACGATGCCGGAGACGACGCCCATCGCGAAGGCGACGGCGAAGATCTTCACCCAGTAGCGGAAGAGCGCCAGGAACACCTCGTGGCGCGAGGCGAGCCAGAGGCCGTTCAGCACCGCGAGATAGCTCGCGAGCCCGATCGTGAAGGCGGGCAGCAGAAAGTGGAAGGCCATGGTGAAGGCGAACTGTATCCGCGCGAGGAGCACGGCGTCGGCTTGCTCGAACATGGTCGTCACCGGACCTCGATCTCCCCGAATGATCTGGCGCCCG
>DATKCY010000253.1:0-10607 GCA_035512995.1 Thermohalobaculum sp. | reverse complement strand
GGCAGATCGCGAGGACACGGAGCCGGACGGCCCGGGCGCCGCCTGAGCCGCGGTCGCGTCCGGCAGAGACCCGGCCAGCCGGATCAAGGGGCGCTGAGCCTACGAAAGCCCCTCCGCTTCGGGCGGCGGCACGAGAAAGCGGTTTCGCGGTCGCCGCGGCTGTGCTCTCTCCTATTCGAGGAATTTTGGGAGCCGGCCGCGCATGACCGAAACTGATCGACAGCGATCCGCGTGGTGCGTCCGCGGTCCGGGCGGCTGACGGCGATGGAGGACGTTCTCGCCTGGGTCGAGGGGCTGAGGCTGGTCCAGTACCTGCGCTTCGGCAAGTGGGGCTATGCCGTCGTCAACACGAGCCACGTCTTCGGCATCGCGCTGCTCGTCGGCGCGATCCTGCCGCTCGACCTGCGCCTCATGGGGGCCTGGCGGCTGACGCCCCGGCGCGAGCTCGCCCGCGTGCTGGTGCCGGTGGCGGCCACGGGGCTCGCCATCGCCGTGACGGCCGGCGTCCTCCTCTTCTCGGTCAAGGCGCGGGACTATGTCGACCACGAGCTGATGCAGCTGAAGCTCGTGCTGGTCGCCGTCGGCGCCTCGGCCGCGATCCTGCTCCACGCCCGCTTCGGCTGGCTGATGGAGGGCGCGAGCGACCGCCGCCTCGCGGTGCACGGCGCGCTGTCGCTCGCCTGCTGGACCGGTGCGCTGGTCTGCGGCCGCCTGATCGCCTTCTTCGACTGAACCCCCGTCACGCCCCGGCCTTACCGGTCGAGCCGGGCGATGACGGCACGGGGCGAAAGATGGCCTTCGGAGAGCGGCGGCATGCGAGGGCGCTTGACGGGGGCGGCCGGCATGGCCAGTTCTGGGCCTGCCTTCGACAGAGAGAGCCCCCGATGCGACGCCTCGCCCTCGCCCTCGCCGCTCTGCTGCTTGCGCTGCTCGCGCTGCCCGCGCCTGCGCATCACGGCGTCTTCTTCACGCGCGACGAGCAGATCCGGATCGAGGGGCCGGTGGTCAAGCCGCTGACCGGCAACCCGCACTTCGAGATCGAGGTGCAGGACGGCGACACGCGCTGGGAGATCGATCTCGGCAACCCCTACCGGATCGAGCGCGCGGGCCTCGCCTGGAACGGAAGCGACATGCCGATCGGGCGCCGGATCGCGGTCGAGGGCTTCCCGTCGGTCACCGGCACGATGCTCGAGGCGCGCACGGTCTGGATCGACGGCGAGCCGCACCGCCTGTTCGCCGAGGACGAGCCGAAGTACTGAGCCCGACGCTGACCCCCATCGCGTGCGCTGCCCCTCCGCGCCGCGCCGGGCCGGCACCGGGTCCGGGCTGCGCGGTCCCTGCGGTCAGGCGGTGCCGCCGCCGAAGCGTTCGTCGAGCGCCAGGAGGCCCGCTTCGTAGAAGCCGATCATCATGTCGTCGGCGGCCGGGTCGGTCGCGATGAAATAGGCCGACCAGAAGACGTGGCAGCCGCCCTCCTCGGGCACGCAGCTGAGCGTCGCACGGTGGTCGTCGACGGGCATGCCGCTCTCGAGCAGCGCGTAGGTGTAGTAGCGCTCGCCCTCCTCGATCAGGCGCTCGAGGTAGAGCTCCCCGTCGGCCATGTGGAGGTGGCGGTGCGTCTGGCCGTCGATCTCGACCACCTCGACGCGGTCGATCCAGGGATGCCAGTCGGCCATTGCGCCGAAGCCGCCGATCTGGCGCCAGACCGTGTCGGCCGGGACGGGCAGGCGCTGCATCCGCTGCAGGCGGTCGTGATCGTTCCGTGACACCTGGTCCTCCACCGTCCGCGTCCGCCGGGCACGCTCGGGCCGCGCGGGAGCGGCGTCAAGCCCCCGTGCCCGCGGCCATCCGCGCGCGCCACGGCGCCGCATCCTCGGTGCCGAGATCGGCGACCGCGGCCTGGACGCCCTGCTCGCGCAGCCAGCCGAGGTCGTCCGGGTCCTGGACCACGCCGACGACGATGTCCGCGGACGCGCGGTCGCCGAGCGCGTCGAGCCGGAACAGCGAGCACCACGAGCGAAAGGCCCGGCGCGTCCAGCCGCGGCTGTCCCAGCCGAGCCCCAGCACGTCGGGCCGATGCGCCGCCGCGAGCCGCCGCGCCTGCCACGGATAGCGCACCAGGATGCCGAGCCGCGCCCGGCGGCGCCCGCGCCAGGGCATCGACGGTGCGATCTCGGGGAACGCGACGACGGTCGCGCGGTCGGCGGCGCCGTGCTCCGAGAGCAGGTCCAGGACCTCCCCCGCGATCCCCGTCTCCTTGAGCTCGACGAGGAGCTCGAGGTCTTGATTCGCCAGGAAGGACAGCGCGCGCCGGAAGCGGAGCGCGCGCACGCCGGGCCCGGGCGCGTCGTGCGCCACGACGAGCTCGCCGTCCGCGCCGCGCCGGACGTCGAGCTCGATGCCCGAGACGCACGGCTCCTTCGCGGCGCGGGCGAAGACGGCGAGCGAGTTCTCCTCGGCGCCAGCGGACCAGCCGCGGTGCGCGATGAGCTTCATGTCGCTGCGTCCCCGGCCGCCGAGGAGGCGCCTCAGCGCACGGCGCCCGCCGCTCATCCCCGATCCGAAGCCGTACGCCTGGGCACGGTGGCCGCCCTCCCCGTCCGGTGGTCCGCCCGAGACCCCTGCAGAATCACGCGCCGGCGCCCGCGCCGCCTCGAATTCGACTCCCCTGCCCTGCCCGCGCCTCAGAGCGAGAGCAGCACGTCCATGAGCACCCGGAAGACCATGTCGATGAAGAAGAAGAGGATCGCGCAGAGCACCGCCATCAGCAGCACCATGAGCGTCGTCAGCCCCGCCTCGCGGCGGCTCGGCCAGACGACCTTGGCCACCTCGGCGCGGACCTGCGCGACGAACTGCGCCGGATTGACCATCGCTCTCTCGTCCTCTTCATCCCGTCCGCATCGGGCTGGCAGGGGCGGAGGGACTCGAACCCCCGGCCCTCGGTTTTGGAGACCGATGCTCTACCAACTGAGCTACGCCCCTAAGCGCGCGCGCCGCGCGGCACCTGCGAGCCCGACGACGGCATCGGCGCGCCCCGCCCGGCCGGCGGGCCGCCGCCTCAGCCCGGCCGCTACCTAGCCGCTCGGCGAGACCCGCGCAAGCCCCGGCGTCGCGCGCGCCGGGCGCCTCAGTCGTCGTCACCGGCGGGCGTCACCACGTCGACCGCGCCGGCCGCCACGTCGACCGTCGTGCCGACCGCCTTCGCCGTCACGCCCACCGCCGTGTCGACGACCGTGACCGCCGCGCAGCCGCCGAGCGCCACGGCCAGCGCCAACGCTCCTGCCAGTCGAGCCGTCATCCTGCGCTCCCTGCCCTCCCTGCCCTCTCCGCCTGCCGCGTTCACGCGCGCGGGCTACTCTCCCGGCGCCTTCAGCGTAAGCCCGAGCGCGTGCACCCGGTCGGCGAGCTCGTCCGCCAGCACGCGGTTGACCGCCCGCTGGCGCTGGACCCGGCCCTCGCCCGCGAAGGCGGCCGAGGTCATGCGCACATGGAAATGCGTCTCCCCACCCTCGCGCCAGCCGCCGTGGCCGCGGTGCCGCTCGCTCTCGTCCACGACCTCCAGCGCCTCGGGCCGGAAGGCCTGTCTCAGCTTCTGCTCGATCCGCTCACGGACGCTCATGGGACCAACTCCGCATTTTGCAAGTCTTGGTGTGGATTTTTCCTCCGCTACACTGTCGGGCCGGATCAACGGAAAACCAGCGCGGACGAGCCGATGCCGCACCGATCGCCGCTCGACTACGACGTCTCGGTCACAGCCGACAAGCTCCGGCGCGCCCGCGCGCGCGGCATGACCGGCGCGTTCGAGACGTCCGAGCAGCTCTGCGACTGGCCGGGCTGCCGCCACCGCGCCAAGTACCGCGCCCCGCACTCGCCCGACCGCCTGCACGCCTATCGCTGGTTCTGCCTCGACCACGTGCGCGAGTACAACCGCGGCTGGAACTTCTTCGAGAACCATTCCGAGCCCGAGCTCGACGCCCAGGCCCGCGCCGACCGCACCTGGGAGCGGCCGACCTGGCGCCTGGGCGAGGGCCCGTTCGCGCACCGCTTCGGCCAGGCGCACGCCGAGGGCAACGCCTGGGCGCGCTTCGGCTTCTCGGACCCGTTCGAGGTGCTGGGCGAGGCCGCGACGATCAACGGCGGCGAGCCCGCCAATGAGCGCCCCCGCCGGCGGCTGACCGGCCAGGAGCAGATGGCGATGGACAGCCTGGGCCTGCCCCACCAGGTCGTCAGCCGGGCGGAGGTGCGCGCGCGCTACCGCGCGCTGGTCAAGGAGTTGCACCCCGACATGAACGGCGGCGCGAACCCGGACCCCGAGCGCCTGGCGCTGGTGCTGTCGAGCTGGAAGGTCCTGAGCCAGAGCCGGAACTTCCGCGCCTGAGCCCCGCGCGCGCGCCCCGCGGCGGCGCCCGACGGGCTTGACTTCCGATGCGGCACTGCCGAGGTGAAAGGCGGGCGCAGGGCGCGACCGGCGCGGCCGCCCGTGCCCGCGCGACCCACACTTCCCCCGGACCCCGGCGGCTTGCCCTTGCATCGGCCGCGGCTATGCTCCACAGGGTCGGGCGAGACACGAGGAGCCCTTCATGGCCGACGGCAGCAACCCGAACCCGGCAGAATTTCCGACCGTCGACCTCGACGTGCGCCAGACGTTCGGGATCGACACCGACATGGTCGTCAAGGGCTTCGCCGAGGCCGGGGAGCGCGTGCCGGCGCTCGACCTCAACTACCAGTTCGACCGCGACACCACGATGGCGATCCTGGCGGGCTTCGCCCACAACCGGCGCGTCATGATCCAGGGCTATCACGGCACCGGCAAGTCGACGCATATCGAGCAGGTCGCGGCGCGGCTCAAGTGGAGTTGCGTGCGCGTCAACCTCGACAGCCACATCAGCCGCATCGACCTGATCGGCAAGGACGCGATCAAGCTGCGCGACGGCGTGCAGGTGACCGAGTTCCAGCAGGGCATCCTGCCGTGGGCGCTGTCGACCCCGACCGCGATCGTGTTCGACGAGTACGACGCCGGGCGCCCCGACGTCATGTTCGTGATCCAGCGCGTGCTCGAGGTCGACGGCAAGCTGACGCTTCTGGACCAGAACGAGGTGATCCACCCGCACCCCTCGTTCCGCCTGTTCGCGACCGCGAACACGGTGGGCCTCGGCGACACGACCGGCCTCTACCACGGCACCCAGCAGATCAACCAGGGCCAGATGGACCGCTGGTCGATCGTGAGCACGCTGAACTACCTGCCCCACCGCGACGAGACCGAGATCGTGCTGGCCAAGTGCCCGGAATACCGCAACGGCCGCACCGACGTGGTCGGCCGCATGGTGACCGTGGCCGACCTGACCCGGCAGGCCTTCATGAACGGCGACCTCTCGACCGTCATGAGCCCGCGCACCGTGATTTCCTGGGCGCAGAACGCCGAGATCTTCGCCGGCGACATCGGTTTCGCCTTCCGGCTGACCTTCCTCAACAAGTGCGACGAGCTCGAGCGCGAGCTGGTAGCCGAGATCTACCAGAAGTGCTTCGGCGAGGAACTGCCCGAGAGCGCGGCCTCGATCAGCCTGGGGTGATCCGCCCGTGAGGCCCCTGTCCGCATCCCTCGTCCGGCCCGCAGGCCCCGGCGCCCGTCCCGCCTTCGCGAAGGCGCGCTGCACGCCGCGCGCGAAAAATGGCAGAAATAAGGCAATTTTCCCGACTCCCTGTGTTATCAATGACTTGACCCCCTTTGCACGCGTGCAACGCACGCCGTTTGCACACGTGCAGAAGGGGCGAAGGGCGCCCTGATGACGACGCGCAGCGACAACCCCGCCGATCCGTTCAAGAAGGCCCTGGGCCAGGCCACGCGGGCGCTCTCGGCCAACGACGAGATCGAGGTCAGCTACTCCGCCGACCCCTCCGGCCGGACCGCCTCGGGCATGCGCCTGCCGCAGGTCTCGCGCCGGATGACGCGCGCCGAGGTGATGCTCGCGCGCGGCACGGCGGATGCGCTGGCGCTCAGCGAGCGCTTTCACAACTCTGACTGCCACGCCCGCTACCTGCCGGCCGGCGACCGCGCGCGCACCCTCTTCGAGACCCTCGAGACCGCACGCTGCGAGGCGATCGGCGCGCGCGCGATGCCGGGCGTCGCCGGCAATCTGGACGCCCGCCTCGCGAGGCAGGCCGAGCGTCAGGGCTACGCCGAGATGAAGAGCTCGGAGGAGGCGCCGCTCGGTGAAGCCCTGGGCCTTGCGCTCCGCAAGGCCGTCACCGGCCGCGCCCTGCCGTCGGGCTGCGAGCACCTGCTCGGCCTCTGGCAGGAGCATCTCGACCGCCGCCTCGGGGCCGGCCTCGACGACCTCGGCGACCTCGAGGACCAGGCAGCCTTCGCGCGCCGCGCCCGCGCGATCATCCAGGATCTCGGCTACGGCGACGAGCTCGGCGACGACCCGGACGCGAGCGAGCCCGAGGACATGGAGGCCGACAGCGAGGACGCCGAGGAGGAGGATCAGGAAAGCGCCGGCGACGAGGGCAGCGACGACGACCGCGACGAGCAGCGCCCCGACGAGCTCCGCGGCGAGCCCGACGACGCCCAGCAGCTCGAGGCGAGCCTCGAGCAGTCGGACGAGGAGATGGACCTCGACGAGCAGGTCGAGGGCGAGGACACCCTGCCCCCGCCCGAGCCGCGCGAGCCGCCGGTCTCGGACGCCGACCCAGGCTACCGCGTCTTCAGCACGCGCCACGACGAGGTGATCTGGGCCGACGAGCTGGCCGACCCGGCCGAGCTCGAGCGCCTCCGCGCCTATCTCGACAAGCAGCTCGAGCCGCTCAAGGGCGCGGTCTCGCGCCTCGCCAACCGGCTCCAGCGCCGCCTGCAGGCGCAGCAGAACCGCGCCTGGGAGTTCGACCGCGACGAGGGGCTGCTGGACGCCGGCCGCCTCGCCCGTGTCGTCGCGAACCCGACGACCCCGCTCAGCTTCAAGGTCGAGAAGGAAACCGAGTTCCGCGACACCGTCGTGACGCTCCTGATCGACAATTCCGGCTCGATGCGCGGCCGCCCGATCTCGATCGCCGCGATCACGGCCGATGTGCTGGCGCGCACGCTCGAGCGCTGCCAGGTCCGCTCGGAGATCCTGGGCTTCACCACCCGCGCCTGGAAGGGCGGTGCCGCGCGCGAGGACTGGCTGGCCGCCGGCCGCACGTCCGACCCCGGGCGCCTCAACGACCTCCGCCACATCGTCTACAAGTCGGCGGACTTGCCCTGGCGGCGCGCGCGCAACAACCTCGGCCTGATGATGCGCGAGGGGCTCCTGAAGGAGAACATCGACGGCGAGGCGCTCGAATGGGCGCACCGGCGGCTGGTCGCGCGGCCGGAGCAGCGGCGCGTGCTCGTCGTGATCTCGGACGGCGCGCCGGTCGACGACTCGACCCTCAGCGTGAACCCGTCGAACTATCTCGAGCGTCATCTGCGCGAGGTGATCGCGATGATCGAGCGACGCCGCCAGGCCGAGCTGCTTGCTATCGGCATCGGCCACGACGTGACCCGCTACTACAGCCGCGCGGTCACCATCACCGATGCCGAGCAGCTCGCCGGCGCCGTGACCGAGCAACTCGCGGCCCTGTTCGACGCGACCCCCCGCCCCTCCGCGCGGCCGCCCCGACGCCGCCGCACCGCCTGACGGAAGCCGGGCGGGAGCATCCGGACGACCCGACGGACTCCGCGCGCCCCGAACGCTTGCCACCCATCCGCGCTTTCGCTAGCGTCCGCCCCCTGACGGAGAGATGGCCGAGCGGTCGAAGGCGCACGCCTGGAAAGCGTGTATACCGGCAACGGTATCGCGGGTTCGAATCCCGCTCTCTCCGCCAACCCCCCTTCCGCTCCCGTCTCCGACCTCATCGAAACCCCTGATTTTCAGGCCTCTTGCCTCGGCGCTTGTCCGCAGCGGTCCCTGATCGTACACTGCAATCCCATCATTTGCGATGGGAAATTGATGGGAGCGGTTCGATGCCCAAGCTGACGGCGCGCGGCGCGGCGACGATCACGAAGCCGGGGATGCACGGCGACGGCGCCGGTCTCTACCTGCACGTCAGCCCGTCCGGCGCGAGGTCGTGGATCCTGCGGACGACGATCAAGGGGGTGAAGAAGGACGATGGGAAGCCCAAGCGGTTCGATATCGGCCTCGGCGGGCTCAGCGTTCTCTCGCTCGCCGACGCGAGGGCGAAGGCGCAGGAGCTCCGCGCTGTGGCGCGGTCCGGCAGCGATCCCCGCACGATCCGCGACAAGAGCGCGCCCACCGTTCCCACCTTCAAGGAAGCCGCCGAGCACGTCCATGCCGAGCGGATCGTGCCGACGGCGCGGAACCCGAAGCACCGGGACCAGTGGATCAACACGCTCCGCGACTACGCGTTTCCCATCATCGGCCGGAAGCGCGTCGACGCGATCGACAGCGCCGACGTCCTCAAGGTGCTGCAACCGATCTGGCTCGCGAAGCCGGAGACGGCGCGGCGCGTTCGCCAGCGGCTCCGCACCGTGTTCGACTGGTGCCGGGTCGCCGGGCACCGCGAGGCCGGGAACCCGCTCGAGGGCGTCGAGCTGGCGCTTCCGAAGCAGCCGGCGCAGACCGGGCACCATCCGGCCATGCCCTGGGAGGACGTGCCGGCCTTCCTCGCCGAGTTGCGCCAGCGACAGGGCATCGCCGCGTCGGCGCTCGCCTTCACGATCCTGACCGCGGCCCGCACCGGCGAGGTGATCGGCGCCAGGTGGAGCGAGATCGAGGGCGACCTGTGGACGATCCCGGCCGAGCGGATGAAGGCCGGTCGATCCCATCGCGTTCCCCTCACGGCCGAGGCGCTGGCGATCATTGAGCCGCTCCGCGGCTGGCACGACGACGACGGCCTGATCTTCGCAGGCCAGCGCCGCGGGCAGCCGCTGAGCAACATGGCGATGCTGCAGGTGATGCGCCGCATGGGGCGGGGCGAGTTCACGCCCCACGGCTTCCGCTCGAGCTTCCGAGACTGGTCGGAGGAGCGCACCGGCTTCGCGCGCGAGGTGAAGGAGGCTGCGCTGGCGCATACCGTCCGCAGCAAGACGGAGCGCGCCTACCGGCGGGGCGACCTGTTCGAGAAGCGCCGGCAACTCATGGAGCAGTGGTCGCGCTGGTGCTGCCGGGCACCTGCCGACGTGATCGAGCTCGTCCGTGGCTGACCGCGGAAGGAGCCCGACGCGCTATTCGGAGCCCGTCGGGTGCGCGCTCTCGTCTGACGTATGGGACTGGCCCGCGATCGAGGAGAGGGCCGACGTTCGCCTCTCCGCAGAAGCCCGCCACCGGATCGAGTGGGCGGAGAGCACATATCGCATGGTCGCCGGCTTCGAGACGATCAAGCGGACAGAGTTCACCAGGGCCGCCGCGAGAGCGCTCGTGGACGTGCGGCTCCTTCAGGAGCAGGTCGGTGCCGTCCCGACGTGGCGGCCAGCTTCCCGCGCTCACTCCTCTGAGGCCTGGGACTGGCCCGCGGACGATGAAAGGGAGGACACGAAGAACAGAAACGCCGCCGGGGAGAAGCTGACCAAGGCGGCCGTCGCGCGGCTGGAGCGGCTCAAAGGCCGCGTGCGTGAAACGCCCTTCGGAGCCGCGATGCGAGCGGCCCTGGTCGCCTCTGGCTCGGAGCGCCAGGGGTGGGAGTGGGACGAGTGCCTCGCATCGCTAGACCGGATGGCGGAGCTTCTCTCGCGTGCTCCGGCCGCGCCGGAACAGCTCACCAGGAAGGAGAAACTGCCGGCAGCGTCGGTGGCGCGTGAGCGGTATATCCTCGAAATAGCGCGCGCCATGCAGGCCGACGGACAGTCGGCCGCAGCGCATGTGAGCGAGGATGGCTCATCCTCGCCCCTCGTCCGGCTCCTCCAAGCCCTCGATCTCCAAAAGGGAGCAGGAGCATCCTCGTTCGTTCGCGAGATACAGAAGGCGACCAAGCCGCTTCGCAAGCCGGGCTAAATCATCCCGCAAAAGGCGCTGAATAGATCGTTAGCGCCACCGCTGTTCGTGCTCCTTCTTAGGCGCTCCTTGGCAATCCACAGGAGCACCAACGATGGGCAATCGCAGTGATCGGATGATCCGCATTGGCGCGGTCTGCGACATCACCGGAGAGAGCAAAAGCACGACCTACCGTCGTATCGCCGACGACGACGACGACTTTCCGCCGCCTTACCACTTCGGTGCCGCGGCGAGGTGGAGCGAGAACGAAGTTCGCGCTTGGGTGGCGCGGAAGATGCGGGAGCAGCGGGGCGAGCGGCCGCTGACGCTCCTGCTCGATAATCTGCCGGAGGACGTGCGCGAAGCCTTCGGCCGCCTCCTCGACGCCTGGAGCAGCGACGACCTCGCCGAGCTCGAGCGGGCATGGCAGGAGTTCCGGGCGGCGAAGCTCGCGTCGATCGGCGAGGACGCCGCCAGCGAGCCGGTCGACGTCCCGAGCGCGGCCGGCCCCGCCGATGCCGGCGCCGCCGCGTGGCTCGGCCGGGGGCGGCCGTGACGGGCGCCGCGGCCGACGCAACCAGGCGGGTCAACGGCGAGGATGAGTACGAGCGCGCGGGCCGCCTCATCGCGGCGGCTCTCCGCTACTTCGACACGATCCCG
>DATKCY010000252.1:0-2301 GCA_035512995.1 Thermohalobaculum sp. | reverse complement strand
GCGTGGCCGGCCGCGACCATCGCGTAGCCGTAGCAGTCGGTGCCGTAGCGGGTCAGCCGGCAGCGCCGGCTGACGGCCGAGAAGCCCACAAGCTCGGGCGGCGCGAACATTTCCGGCGCGGTCGAGAGCAGCACCGCGTCGCCGAGCGTCGCGCAGGGCCGGACCCGGAGCGCGCGCCGCGCCCCCCCGCGCGCGAGCCACGCATCCGCGCCGGACGGCCCGAGCCGCGCTCCGAACCGTTCGCCGATATAGGGCTGGTCCACGATCCCGAGGCGCGTCGCCCGGCCGTCGTCGAGGGCGATCAGCACCCCCCAGGTCGGCAGCCCCGCGATGAAGGAGCGCGTGCCGTCGATCGGGTCGATGACCCAGGTGAGCCCGCTGGTCCCGGCGGTGCGCTCGCCCTCCTCGCCGAGGACCGCATCCTCGGGCCGCTCGCGCGCGAGGATCGCCCGCGCGGCCTCCTCGGCGGCCCGGTCTGCCGCGGTGACGGGGTCGAACGCGCCCGCGCCGGCCTTGTTGCCGGTCTCGAGCCCGGGCGCGCGGAACCAGGGCAACGCCGCCGCGCCGGCCGCGTCGGCGAGCCGCCCGGCGAGCGCCGTCAGCGCCGCGAGCGTGTCGTCGTCGAGCATGGGACCCCGCGGCGGGCAGAACGGAAGGCGCTCTTCATGCCGCGCCGCCGGGCGGGGGTCAACCGCCGCCCGGACGGCCGGGGAACCGTCCTTGTCCTGTTCAGGCCGCCTGGCCGAGAACGCGGGCGAGGTCGAACAACCGGCGACGCTGGGTCTCCGGAATCGCGTAGTAGCTGCGCACGAGGTCGAGCGCCTCCTTGTCGGCGAGGACGTCGCGCTCGTGGTCCGGGGCCTCCGAGCCTTCGAGCCCGGCGAAGAAGAACGACACGTCCGTGTCGAGGGCCGCGGCGATGTCCCAGAGCCGCGAGGCGCTGATGCGGTTGGTTCCGGTCTCGTATTTCTGGATCTGCTGGAACTTGATGCCGACCTTCTCGCTCAGCTGCTGCTGGGTCATGCCCAGCATCCAGCGCCGCTGCCGCACCCGCTGCCCCACGTGACAGTCGACGGGATGTCTCATGCGCGTTTCTCCCCCTAATACGCCAAACGTCCTTGGGGAGGCTTGCAAGGAGCGGGCCAACTCGTCCGGGGGGCGACGCGGTTTGCGGGCGCTCGCTGCGCTTTTGTCATGGTAAACAAGCCATTGGCCCGGCCGCCTGCGACGGCGCCGTAGCCGGATTCGCCGCGGGCGCGAGTCGCGGAATGCGACGGATCGCCGTGGTTGTGGCTCGCAACCGCAGCGGGTTTCGCAAACTGCAAATGCAAAATGCAAATAGCTCGCGCCACCTCTGAGGAAGGCTGCGGAACCGGCCGCAGCGCTTGGCTCCTCCCGGCGGGTGCAGGCGGCGGGAAGCCGGGCGGGCGGTGCCCGGCGCGCCACCTTGGGGTGTGCGACGCGATCCCGTCCGCCGCGGGCGCCGTCAGCCGCAGTAGACCTCGACGATGATCCCCTGCTCGTCGTAGCGGATGTTCATCCGCCCCGGGGCGTAATCCATGGTTACCGCCGTGCCGGGGCCGATCAGGCGCACCGGCGCCGGCAGGCTCTGGCCCTGGAGCGAGGCGCGCGGCTGTCCCACGAGGGTCTGGTAGCGGCCGGCGTCGCAGCCGTCGCCCCGGCCGCGCGGGCCGTAGCTGGTGCCGGGGTCGCCGATGATGCCGGACGAGCAGGCGGCGAGGGCGAGGGCGGCGATGGCAAGGATCCTCACGGGCGCATCCTCCCGGTTGTGCGTCGGCGGGAAAGCTAGCGCGCGCCGCGGCCGGGGAAAGACGGGCTCAGCGCTCTCCCGTCCAGGCGACGTGCCGGCCGTGGAAGTCGGCGCGGCCGAGCGCGCGGGTGCGCCCCCCGGGCCAGGTCGTCAGCAGGACCGCGGCGCTGCCGGGCTCGTCGTCGCGCTCCATCCTGAGCCAGGCGAGCGGGCGCTCCGGCGACGCCTCGAGCCCCGCCACGACCATGGCGCGGGTGATCCGCTCCTGTTCGGCCGGGGTCAGGTACTGCCAGACGATCGAGTGCATCAGCACCCGGCAGACCCGGCGCTCCTGCGGCTCGTCGAGCCGGTCCTCGAGCCAGGGCGCGGCGTCGCCGCGCTGGATCCGGGCGCCGTGGCGCGCGGCGTGCGCGAGCGCCGCCTCGGTCCGGGCCAGGCGCCCCGCCTGGTCGGCCCAGACATAGGCCGTCAGCCGCTCGCGCGCCGCCGGGTCCGCCGGGTCGAGCGGCCTGTGGTCGACCCCCGCCCGG
>DATKCY010000251.1:0-11205 GCA_035512995.1 Thermohalobaculum sp. | reverse complement strand
GGCGCCGCCGCCGAGGCCGACCATCAGCAGCTTTTCCGTCACGAGCCCCCGCGCTCCCGCCTCAGCTTCTCGAAATACGCGCGCCTTCGGTCGAGCTCGCGCTCGAAGCCTCGCTCGACGGGCTTGTAGAACGACGGCCGCTCCATGCCCTCGGGGAAATAGTCCGCGCCGGAGAAGGCGTCGGGCGCGTCGTGGTCGTAGGCGTAGCCCTTGCCGAAGCCCTGTTCCTTCATCAGCCGGGTCGGCGCGTTCAGGATGTGGTCGGGCGGGGGCAGCGAGCCGGTCGTCCGGGCGGCCCGGCGGGCGGCGCCGAACGCCTTGTAGGCCGCGTTCGACTTCGGCGCGAGCGCGAGATAGAGCACCGCCTGCGCGAGCGCCAGCTCTCCCTCGGGGCTGCCGAGCCGCTCGTAGGTCGCCCAGGCGTCGAGGCACTGGCGCTGCGCCTCCGGCTCGGCGAGGCCGATGTCCTCGACCGCCATGCGGGTGATGCGCCGCGCGAGGTAGCGCGCGTCCTCGCCGGCCTCGAGCATCCGCGCGAGCCAGTAGAGCGAGGCGTCGGGGTCCGAGCCGCGCACGGCCTTGTGCAGCGCCGAGATCAGCCCGTAGTGCCCGTCGCCGGTCTTGTCGTAGACCGGGGCCCGGCGGTTCAGGCGCTTCGCCATCGCCGCGGCGTCGTGCGGGCCGCCGCCGAGTCCGCGCACCTGCTCGGCGAGGTTCAGCACCGTGCGCCCGTCGCCGTCGGCCATCTCGACGAGCGCCGCGCGGGCGTCGTCCGTCAGCGGAAGCGGCCCCTCCGCCGCCTCGGCGCGGGCGAGGATCGCCGCGAGGTGGGCGGGCTCGAGCCGCTTCAGCCGCAGCACCTGCGCGCGGGAGAGCAGCGCCGCGTTCAGCTCGAAGCTCGGGTTCTCGGTGGTCGCGCCGACGAGCACGATGACGCGCGACTCCATGTGCGGCAGGAAGCCGTCCTGCTGCGCCTTGTTGAAGCGGTGGATCTCGTCGACGAACAGCAGCGTGCCGCGGCCCCGGGCGTGGCGGAGCTTCGCGGCCTCGAATACCTGTCTGAGCTCGGCGACGCCGGTGAAGATCGCGCTGACCTGCTCGAAGGCGAGGTCGGTCTCGTCGGCCAGCAGCCGCGCGATCGTCGTCTTGCCGGTGCCCGGCGGCCCCCAGAGGACCAGGGACGGGAGCGTCCGCGCCGCCACCATGTCGGCGAGCGGCGCGCCCGGTCCCAGCAGGTGCTCCTGGCCCACGACCTCGTCCAGCCGGCGCGGGCGCAGCCGGTCGGCGAGCGGGCGCGGCCCCCCCGGCGCCGGCGCGGCCGGCGGACCGGTGTCGAAGAGGTCGTTCAAGGCGCGCTCCGGGGTGGCACGGGTGTCTGTTCCTCGCGAACCGGCGGAGTTTAGGCCGGGCCCGCGCCGGCGCCAAGGCGCCCGTTCGGTCGCGATCGGTAACGTTTTGTAAACCATACCGTCGTCTCATCGGCACCGGTGGGAGGAGAGCAGCAAGAGGAGCCGTGAGCCCGTGTTCGACACGCTTCGACTTCGACCCGTCCCCGGCCCCGTGCTCCCGGACGAGCCGCGGCAGGACGACTTCGCCCTCAGCTGCCGCGAGCCGGCCGAGCGCTGGATGCTGGACCGACGGCGGTGGCGGCCGGCGCAGCCCGGCACGAACCTGCCCCGCGTGGTCGCCACCTGACACCGATGATCGTTGCGCGCGGCTGATCGGCATCGCGTGCCGCAGCCGGAGTTGCCCCCGTGGCGCAGAGGCCCCGGATCAAGTCCGGGGCTGCGGACCTCCGGCGGACAGGGTCCGCTCGACGGGCGCTGGCATGGCGCGTCCCCCGAAGGGCTGCTTTGGCGCAGGCCGCGCGGGCTCGGCAGGCCCGGGCTGGCGGCGACGGAGCGAGCACCGGAGGAGGGGCCCGTTGCCCGCTACCGCCTGAGCCCGAGCCAGCCGCGGCCGGCCTTGCCGGGGGCGCGCGCGCCCTCCCCGGCCTTCCTGCCGGCGGGCGAGCGCTCTCCCGCCGGGCGCCGGTCGAAGTGCCGGAACGTCGCCTCGTCGCGCGCGGCAACCACGCGGCAGCGGCCGGGCCTGGCCCGGTTCCCGGCGTTGTTGGGACGCCAGAAGACCTCCCGGATCGCCGGAAAGCCGAGGCGGACCAGCACCTCGGCGATCAGGTCCGGCCCCGACGGCCACCAGGCGAGCCCGTGCATGCCCGTCATCAGCGAGACCGTGCCCTCGGGGTTCAGCCGGAAGCACAGGTCGCCGCGCTCGCCGTCCGTCTCGCTGTCGACGACGATCATCTCGCGCGTGCGGCTGCAGACTTCCTGCAGCGCATGAACGGGATCGGGAAGATGGTAGAGTATCCCCTTGAAGATGCAGACGTCGTAGTCCCGGTCGAACACCACCTCGTGCAGCGACTTCGTCTCGAACCGCGCGCCGTCGATGCCGAAATGGCGCACCAGGAACTCGGCCTGGTCGATCCAGTGCTGGCGGGAATCGAAGCCGTAGGTGTGCCCGGCCCCCATCTGGTGCGCGAGCAGGCAATAGGCGCCGCCGTTGCAGCCGACATCGAGCAGCGAGCGGCCGCCGAGGCCTTCCGGGAAGACCCGGCGCATGACCTGGAAGAGCTCGTTCGGGTCGACGACCGGGACCCTCTCGGACGCCGCCGGATTGCCGTCGGTGGTCCTGAGGCCGTTCCCGAGCTCGACGTCGAAATGCCACGGCGCCAGCCGCTCGAGGTCCTGTCGGGTCGGGTCTTCCATGCCGAACTCCTCTGCTGCCCCGGACGGGCCGGCGGCGGGGACCGGAGGCGAGCCTAGCGGCGAGGCCCGGCGCTGCAAGTCGAAAGGGGCGGGCGCGAGGCCCCGGCGGCGGGACGGCCCCTCAGGCCGGCGCGCCGGCGTGGTCCACGTGGAGGTCGAAGCGCGCCTCGCCCACCTTCGCGAACTCGGCCACGCCGGCGCCGGCGGCGTAGCGCTCGACCAGCAGGCGGCGGCCCTCGACGGTCAGGAGGTTGAAGTCGTTCTCCTCGCCGCGCACGCGCGTCGAGAGGCCGGTGCCCGCGTGCACCTGCACGGCGCCCCGGCGGCCGGAGCGCTCGGCGAAGGGCTCGGCCCGCCAGGTGTGCAGGTGCCCCGACAGCACGATGTCGGCGCCGCAGCGGGCGAGCTCGTCGATCGCCTCGGCCGCGCCCCGCATCGGTTTCTTGTCCACGTCCGGTCCGTGCTCGAACGGATGGTGGGCGACGATCACGCACACGGTGTCCTCGCGCCCCGCGAAGGCGGCGCAGGCACGCTCGACCGCCCGCCGGCCGACCTTGCCGCTCTGCCAGACATAGGGGTTGACCGTGTTGAGGCCGACGACCGTGGTCCCGTCCCTGGTGAAGACCGGCTCCAGCGTATGCGAGATCCACCTGCGGTAGCCGAGGAAGGGTGCGACGAGGCGGCGCGGCAGGTTTTCGAGCGGCACGTCGTGGTTGCCCGGCACGCACAGGACCGGCGGCTCGAGGCGGTCGATGAACGCCCGCGCCATCCGGAACTGCGCGCGCCGCGCGCGCTGGGTGAAGTCGCCGGAGATCGCCACGAGGTCGGGCGCGAGCCGGTTGACCGCGTCGACCAGCGGCTCGAGGAGATCCGCGCGCGCCCGCCCGAAGTGCAGGTCCGAGAGGTGGAGGAGCCGGGTCATCCGGAGGAGGCGGGCACCAGCACCTCGAGCGCGCGCGGCCTGCGCTCGAACCGGAACGGAGAGGCCATGCGGCGGCGTTCGCCGTCGAGCGCGATCTGGCGCCCTGCCCGCTTCGCCTCGACCACGACCTCGGACCCCGAGAGGAGCTCGAAGTCGTCCTGCGGTTTCGCCAGGCCGAGCGCCAGGCGGAGCGCGCGGAGCGCGATCTCGAGCCGCGAGCAGTCGGGGGCGACGAACACCGCCAGCCGGTCGGCCGCGATCACGTCGCCGCCCTCGAGGCCCATGAGCTCGAGCTGGAAGGCGTTGTTGGCGACGAACACCAGCGGCGTGCGGAACCGCCGCGTCGCGCCGTCGATGCTGACCGCCAGCGACAGCGGCCGGCGGACGTCGAAGAGCGCGCGCAGCACCGACCAGTAGGCCGCGGCGCGGCTGCGCCCCCAGCGGCGGTAGATCGACTCGCG
The DNA here is from genome assembly GCA_035512995.1 of Thermohalobaculum sp. GTDB lineage: Bacteria > Pseudomonadota > Alphaproteobacteria > Rhodobacterales > Rhodobacteraceae > Thermohalobaculum. Next base: position 7,057 of record DATKCY010000251.1, on the reverse strand, counting down.
CTCGCGCAGGATGTGCGGATAGAGCCCGAGGCTCGCGTTGTTGAGGAAGGTCGCGTCGTTGACCGCGCCGATCGCGATCCGCCGCGGCGTGCCGGTGTCGAGAACGGCGAGCGCCTCGTCCAGATCGTCGGGGATGCCGAGGCCGCGCGCGAAATAGTTGAACGTGCCGAGCGGCAGCACGCCGAGCCGACAGGCGCTGCCCGCGACGGCGCCCGCGACGGCCGAGACGGTGCCGTCCCCTCCGGCCGCGACGACGATGCCGGCGCGCTCCGCGACCACCTGCCTCGCCTCCCGGGCGAGATCGCCGCCCCGGGCCACGCGCTTCAGCAGGAAGCCGGGCCGCCCCGCGAAGAACGCCTCGATCCGCCGCTCGTCGGCGTCCTTGTCGCTGTCGCCCGAGCCGGCGTTCATGATGACCGTCACGCGCGGGCCTTCCGCCCCGTGGTCCCCGGTCGGCGGAGCACGGTCGGTTTCTGCCGGCTCCCGGAGCACGTTCATCCTCGATCCCCTGGCTGACACACGCGACCCGCCGCCGCACCATGGTCTGAAACGCCGCCGAGGGGGGCGGGTTCCCCGGGCTCCCCGCCGAGCCGCCGGCGGGCCCCGCGGTCGGGGGCGGAGCGCACGCGGGCGGGGACTGCGGAGGCCACGCTTGTGCCGTCTTTCGTCTCGCGATAGTGGGCGTCCGAGCGTTGCTCGAGCCCGGTTCTCCTTCAACGCCCCGGCCAACCGGCCGGCGAACACGGAGAAGGCGATGACGCCCGGCTCTGACATCGCCATGCCTGACCCCGATGCCGCGGCGGACGGCCGCGACGCGCGTCCGGCGGGCCCGCGCCGGATGTCCATCCGGATTCTCGTCCTCCTGCTCATGCTGGCGCTGATCACGCCGGCCGCGACCCTGATCGGCTATACCGTCCTGCGCGTCTCCGCCGACCGCGAGGCGGAGATCGCGCACCGGGGCGAGCTGCTGGCCGAGGAGATCGCCCACCGGCTGGAGATCGAGTTCCGCACCTCCACGACGCTGCTCGCGGTCTTCGCCTCCAGCGGCTGGCTCGAAGATGGGCAGTACCGCCGGCTGCATCAGCGGGCGGAGCGCGCGCTCGAGGGCACCGACCGCCACCTGATCGTGCTCGACGAGGACTACCGGCAGATCCTGAACACCCGCGTCCCCTTCGGCGCGGACCTCGGGACGACCACCAATGTCGAGGCCGCGCGGGACGCGCTCCGGGAGAGCGGGGTCATCGTGTCCGACCTCTTCCGCGGCGGCGTGGCGGAGACCACGGTGTTCAACGTCATGCGGCGCGCGACCCTGCCCGACGGGTCGATGCGGGTCCTGATCCTGACCCGGAACGCCGAGAACCTGCGCCCGCTGTTCGGCGCCGCGCCGCCGGCGAGCGGCTGGAGCTTTGCGGTGCTCGACGGCGCGGACCAGGTCGCGCTGAGCGGGGCCGGTCCGGCGAACGCCGCGGCGGACCTGCCCGCGGCGTGCCTCGAGCCGACCTGGGGGTTCCGGAGGTGGGGCGGGTCCGGGGTCGAGCAGTACGTGTTCAGCAGCGCCGTCGACCGCTCGCTCTGGAGCGTCTGCGTCTGGGGCGCGACCGAGCGCCTGCTCGAGCGCGCCGGCTCGTACTGGACGCGGGTGCTCGCCGGCACGCTCGGCTGGTCGCTCCTCGCGCTCGCGGCGGCGGTCGCGCTCGGCACCGCGCTCAGCCGCGCGATCTCGCGCACGGCGGAGGTCGGCGATGCGCTCGACAAGGGGCGCCCGGTGACGGTCGCCCGCTCGTTCATCGCGGAGGTCGACGACGTGCGGCAGTCGTTCGCCCGGGCTGCGGCCGAGCGGCTGCAGAAGGACGAGGAGATAAGGCTGATGATGCGCGAGACGGCGCACCGGGCGCGCAACCAGATGGCGCTGGCGATCTCGCTGATCAATCTCGCGGCGCGATCGGCGAAGACGGTCGACGACCTGAAGGAGGGCGTGACGGACCGGCTGAGGGCGGTCGGCCGGTCGGTCGACGTGCTCGCCAGCCGCCGGTCGGATGCAGCGCCGCTCGGCCAGCTCGTGCGCGCGCAGATCGAGCCCTTCGTCGACGACGGCGCCCGCCGGCTGCGGATCGAGGGCGAGGAGCTGCTGCTCTCGCCGTCCGCGTCGCAGTCGCTGAGCCTGGTGCTGCACGAGCTGGCGACGAACGCCTCGAAATACGGCGCCTGGTCGGTCCCGGACGGGTCGCTCGACGTGCGCTGGACCGTCCGGGACGGCACCCTCGCGCTCGACTGGATCGAGACGGGATGCGGCACGGGCGGCCGGGGCGAGGGCGGCTTCGGCACGGCCCTGATCGACGGGTTGATCCGCCGGGACCTCGGCGGCTCGATCGACCGCAGCTTCGGCGAGGGCGGCCTGTCGTGCCGGATCGAGGTCCCCCTCGACGCGATCGCGGCGATGCCCCACCCGGCCTGACCGCCCGGGGGGCGCGCGCAGCGCCACCTGTCGCCGGCCTCACTCCAGCGCGACGATCGGACCGCTGTAGAGGACGGGTCCGGTCGGCGTGCCCGTCGGAGAGCCGCCGGGGGGCTCGAGGCTGACGGCGACCACGTCGCCGGGCGCGGCGTCGAGCGGCGTCTTGACCGTGTGCGCCGCATCGACGAGGCCGAGCGAGCGGGGCGCCGCGCCCGCCTCGATGTGCCAGAGCTCGAGGCTGCCGTCCGCGGGCGCCTCCACGCTCACGGGGCGCACGGTGGCGGTCCCCCGGGCGAGGTCGAGCGCCACGATCAGGGCGGGGCCGCCGCCGTCCGCGGTGGCGACGGCGACGTATTCCTGCGGCGCGACCGCGGGCTCGTCGAGCGCCACGAAGACCAGGAGGGCGGCGGCGGCGGCGGCCATCGCGCCCGCGCCCAGCCGCCAGCGGCGCGTGCGCCGGCGCTCGGCCTCCAGATCGTCGCGGAGCTCGAGCAGGTCGATCCGGCCCATGATGCCATCGAGGAGGCCGTCGGGCGGCGGCACCGGCTCGAGCAGCTCGGCGAGCGGCGCGAGGCGGAGCTCCCACGCCCGCCTGCGGCGTCGCCTGCCTCGACCGGCTCGACCGCGAGAGCTACGTCCGCTCGGCCGCGCGGCCGTGGTGGTGCCGGGGTCGGTGGCGATCGCCTGCATCGCCACCTGGTGGATGGCGGAGCGCACCGGGCTGGTCTGACGGTCCGCCCTCCCGGCAGGCCGCCGGGCACCGACGACCCGAGCCACCTCTGGTATAACGAACTTGCAAATGCCCGTGCCCGGCGGAGCGCCGATGCGGCGTCGAGGTACACAGGGGCCGCTCAGATGATCGCGTGGCGCACCTTCGCCGACACCCATTCCGAGACGGCGACCGTCGCGAGGATGACGATGAAGATCAGCGTGACCTGCGGCCAGGCGAGCACGTTCAGCGACGCCTGGAGCTGGAGCCCGATTCCGCCGGCGCCGACGAGGCCGAGGATCGTGGACTCGCGGATGTTGATGTCCCAGCGGAAGACCGAGACGCCGAAGAAGGTCGGCAGGATCTGCGGCACGATCCCGTAGTCGATGACCTGGAGCGCCGACCCGCCCGTCGCGGTCACGGCCTCGACCTGACCCTCGTCGATCTCCTCGATCGCCTCGTACATGAGCTTGGCGATGAAGCCGATCGAGCGCAGCCCGATGGCGACGATCCCGGCCAGGATGCCCGGCCCGATGATCGAGACCAGGAGCAGCGCCCAGATGAGCGAGTTGATCGAGCGCGACGCCACGATGATGAAGAGGGCGATCGGCCGCACGATCAGCGTCGAGGGCGTGGTGTTGCGGGCGGCGAGGAAGGCGACGGGCACCGCGAACAGGATGCCGAGCAGCGTTCCGAGCGTCGCGATGTTGAGGGTGTCCCAGAGCGGCCAGAGCAGCTGGTCGATATAGCTCCAGCGCGGCGGGAACATGCGCCCGCCGAGGTCCGCCGCCTGCTCCGGCGCGTCGTAGACGAAGGCCCAGATCGTGGTCTCCGTCATCACCTGCCAGCAGAAGACGAAGAGCGCCGCGAGCCCGAGCCATCCGGCGAAGAGCGCCAGCGAGGCGCGGGCCGTGCGCTTGCGCCAGACCGGCCGGCCGTCGACCGTCGTCACCGGCATGTCACTGCACCCATTTGCGGACGTAAGAGGACGAGTACTCGGCCACCATGACGATCACGATGATGATGAGCAGGATGGCGCCGGCGGAATCGAACTCGTAGCGGTCGATCGCGGTGTTGAGCGTCGCTCCGATGCCGCCCGCGCCGACGATGCCGATCACCGCCGACTCGCGGAAGTTGATGTCGAGGCGGTAGAGCGAGAGCCCGATCAGGCGCGGCATGACCTGCGGCTGGATCGCGTAGTTGATGAGCTGGAGCCAGCTTGCGCCCGTCGCCCTGACCGCCTCGGCCTGGGCCTCGTCGATGTCCTCGATGTCCTCGGCCAGCAGCTTTGCGAGGAAGCCGATGGTCGCGAAAGAGAGCGTAAGGAACCCGGCGAACGGGCCGAAGCCGAACATCGCGACGAACAGGATCGCGATGATGATCTCCTGCAGCGAGCGGCTGACCGCGATGACGGCGCGGCAGACCCAGTAGACGACCGGCGGCGCCAGGTTGCGCGCGGCGCCGATGCCGAACGGGATCGACAGCAGGATGCCGACGACCGTCGAGGTCACCGTCATCGTCAGGCTCTCGACCAGGCCGCGGCTGATGTCGCTCCAGCGGCTGGTGAAGTCGGGGGTCAGAAACCCCTCGATGAAGCGCCAGCCGCGCTCGAGCCCCTCGTAGACGCGGAGCCAGTTAACCTCGATCGAGGCGACGGCGAGCACGAGGTAGACAGCGGCGCCCAGATAGATCGCGAGGCGCCAGCGGCGATCCTTGATCAGCACCGGCGGGCGCTTCCACCGGCGGGGCGCGGCGGCGGCGTCGGTCACGACAGGCCCGCCAGCCGTTCCTCGAGCTCGCGCTCGTCCTCGCGGTCCACGCCGCCGGCCGCCGGCCGGGTCATCTGCGTCCAGTCCTCCTCGCCGTAGATCTGCGTCAGCGCCGCCTCGTCGAGCTGGTCGGACGGCCCGTCGAAGACGACCCGGCCGTTCTGCAGCCCGATGATCCGCCGCGTGAAGGCCTGCGCGAGCACGACGTCGTGGATGTTGATGATCGCCGGCAGCTCGCGCTCGCCGCAGATCTCGACGATCAGCCGCATGATCTGGCGCGAGGTCTTCGGGTCGAGCGAGGCCGTCGGCTCGTCGACGAGCAGGAGCTCGGGATCCTGCTCCAGCGCGCGCGCGATGCCGACCCGCTGGCGCTGTCCGCCGGAGAGGGCGTCGGCCCGCTTGCCCGCCTGGTCGGCGAGGCCGACGCGGTCTAGCAGCCGAAAGGCCTTCTCGACGCTCTCCGGCGGAAAGCGGCGGGTGAAGGAGCGCCAGAAGGAGACATAGCCGAGCCGGCCCGACAGCACGTTCTCCATGACGCTGAGGCGTTCGACCAGCGCGAATTCCTGGAAGATCATGCCGATCCGCCGGCGCGCCCGCCGGAGCTCGCGCCCCCCGAGCGCGGTGATGTCGAGGTCGCCGAGCAGGACGCGCCCGCCCGTCGGCTCGACCAGCCGGTTGACGCAGCGGATCAGGGTCGACTTGCCGGCGCCCGACGGGCCGATCAGCCCCACGACCTCGCCCGGCGGCACCTCGAACGAGACCTCCGTGAGCGCCTTGTCACCCGTCTTGTAGGTCTTCGACAGGGACTCGAGCTTGAGCATCAGGTACGCCGCGGATGAAGGATGCCGGCGCAGGTGATGCCCGCGCCGGCCGAAATGCAAGGGCTCACTGGCACTCGTAGGAGACGCCGTTGGCCTCGTCGATCTTGCGGATCACGGCCCAGTCCTCCTTGAAAGTGATCGGGACGAACTGGCCCTCGCCGGACTTCTCGAACTCCTCCTCGAGCGTGGTGCCCTCCCACTCGAAGGTCTCGAAGGCCTCCTTGATCTTCTCCTGCAGCTCCGGCTTCAGGTTGTAGACCGTGCCGTAGCCGGTGGTCGGGAAAGTCTGGGACTTGTAGAGCGACTTGATCTGGTCCTCGCTGACCACGTCGCGCTCGAGCATCCGCGCCAGCACCGAGTTCGCGATCGCGGCGGCCGGATAGTCCTTGTTGGCGACGCCAAGGATCGAGTTGTCGTGCTTGCCCGAGAACACCGGCTCGTAGTCCTCGCCCGGGACCATGCCGTAGTCGGCCTTCAGGATCGCGGACGGCGCCTTGAAGCCCGAGTTCGAGGTCTCGGACGTGAAGGCCATCTTGCCGCCCTTGATGTCCTCGACCGCCTCGATGCCCGACTCCGGATGGGTGATGATCTCCATCTCGTAGCCGTAGCTGCCGTCCTCGGACGCCATCATCGTGAACGGGCGGAAGCCGGCGCAGGCGACGGCCAGCGGGTTCGAGCCGGTGTTGAAGCCGGCGATGTGCAGCCGCCCCGCGCGCATCGCCTCGATTTGCGCGGCGTTCGACTGGACGGGGAAGAACTGGACCTCCTTGCCGGTCACCTCGGCGAGATAGTCCAGGAAGTCGGTCCACGCCTCGGCATAGACGGCCGGATCCTCGACCGGCGTTTAGGCGAAGATCAGCGTGTCCGGATCGACCTGCTCGGCCGGATCCTCGGGGATGTCGGCGACCAGGTCGCCGTCCGCGTCCTGGTAGCGGTCGTCCAGCGTGAACTCGGCAGCAGCGGGGACGGCGAAAGCCATCAGCACCGCGGCGGCACCGGCGAGGGCGCGTTCCATCATGTCTTCTCTCCCTGTTGAACGGGCCGGGGGAACTCCTGCCCGGCCTTCATTCCTGCTATTCTCAACCGAGGAGCGGGCCAAGTGAAGGCTTTGTGACGGCCGGCCGCCGCCGCACCAGGCGCCGTCTCCTCCCGCGGCCGGCGGTCGCCCGCGAGCCCCCGGGCGGGCCGCCGCCGCCGAGGCGCTGGACCGGCACCGCTGCACGGCAGGTCGAGCGCGCCCGCGGCGCGGCACTCAGGCGCACGCTCAAAGGCTCGAACGCCGGCAGGATCAGGGCCGCCCTGG
>DATKCY010000250.1:0-11317 GCA_035512995.1 Thermohalobaculum sp. | reverse complement strand
TTGGGGCGGGCCTGCCCGCGTGCTATGCTGGCAGCAACAGGGGCGGAGACCCCGAGGGTCATTCAGAGCATTCGTGAGGTCGAGCATGAGACGAGCATTCGTCGGACTGATGCTTTCCGCTATTCTGGCCATCCAGGTCGTGCCCGCACGGGCCGTCGATCTGGACGCCGCACGCCAGCAGGCAGGGATCGTGGCCGAGGCGCTGGCGCGGGGCGCAAAAGGGGACTGGTCGGGAGCGGAAGCCACCGCCCGGAAGAGCGCGGACGTGCTGGTCCACGACATCGTCCTCTGGCGCAAGCTGCGCGCGGGCCAGGGGTCGGTGCTCGAATATCAGTCGTTCGTGACCAGGCGCGGCACTTTCCCCGGCATCGACATCCTGACCGAGGTGGTGCTGGGCCAGCGGCCGGCGCCTGCCGCCGCGGCCACCCGGAGCCCGGCGCTGAGCGACGAGGCCCGGGCGCGCTTAGACAAGCTGTCCGAGCTCTGGCAGAAGGACAAGTTCGACGAGGCCGAGAAGCTGCTGGTGCAGTACTCCACCTCGGCCGCCGTGCTGGGCGACCCCGCGCGCTGGGCCGACCGGCGCGCGCGGCTGGTCCGCCGGGCCGCGCGCGAGGGCCGGGGCGCGCTCGCCTACACGCTCGCGAGCCGGCATTTCACCACGGCCGAGATCGGCTACGAGTACTCCGACCTCGAATGGCTGGCGGGCTGGGTGGCGCTCCGCCAGCTCAACCAGCCGGACGTCGCGATCCCGCACTTCCAGCGCTTCCTGATGTCGGTCGAGACGCCGATCAGCCTCGGACGCGGTCACTACTGGCTCGGCCGGGCCTTCGAGGCCAAGGGCGACACGGCCGCGGCGCAGGCCGCCTATGCCAGGGGCGCCGAGCACCAGACGTCGTTCTACGGCCAGCTCGCGGCCGAGCGCGCGGGGGTCGGCGGCGACCAGTCGCTCGCCAGCGCGACGCTGCCCGATCCGCGGGTCGTGCCGGTGACGCAGTCGGACGACGCGCGGGCGATGGCGATCCTCGAGCTCGCGGGCGAGGGGGGCCTCGCCTGGCAGATGTTCGTGCACAAGGCCGGCATGATGAACGACGAGCGCGAGTTCGGCGCCCTCGGCCAGCTGGCGCTCGAGCTCGGCAAGCCGGACTACGCGGTCCGCGTCGCCAAGATGGCAGCGCGAAAGGGTCACGTGGTGCCGGCGGCCTACTATCCGGTGATCGAGCTCGCGCACTACGTGACGCAGGTCGAGCCGGCGCTCGCGATGTCGATCGCCCGCCAGGAGACCGAGCTGAACCACCAGGCGATCAGCCATGCCGGGGCGCGCGGCCTGATGCAGATCATGCCGGGAACGGCGCAGCTGGTGGCCGGCCAGATCGGCGAGCCCTACTCGCCGGACCGGCTGATCCAGGACTGGCGCTACAACGTCCGCCTCGGCCAGAGCTACCTTGCGCAGCAGATCAACCGCTTCGACGGCTCCTACGCGCTGGCCGCGGCCGCCTACAACGCCGGCCCGCACCGGGTCGACCGCTGGATCGCCGAGTATGGCGACCCGCGCCGTCCCGGCGCCGACCTCGTCGACTGGATCGAGCATATCCCGTTCAGCGAGACGCGGAACTACGTGCAGCGGGTGATGGAGGGGGTCTACGTCTACCGCACCCGCCTGTCGGGGCGCGCCGGGCCGATGACGATCAGCGGCGACCTGCAGCGCGGGTTGCGGAGCTGAGAGACGGCGCCGGGGCCGCGCCCCGGCGCCGACGTCATTGACATGGCGCAAGGCGCAGGGTGCCCTGCCCGTGATCGGCTTGCCGCAAGTGGTGGCAAGCCGCGGCGGGATGACTATGATGGATGCCATGAACGACGTGTCAGACGAGCGCGCGGCCGCCTACGAGCCGCGCCTGAGGGAGCGGCTCGCGGAGCTCGAGGAGCGGCTTCGCAAGATCGAGTCCGAGCTCGAGCGGCCCGGCAGCGCCGACGACGAGGAGCGCGCGATCGAGCGCGAGGGCGACGAGGTCGCCGAGGACCTCGGCCGCGCCGGCCTCGAGGAGATCCGCATGATCCGCGCCGCGCTGAAGCGGATCGAGAAGGGCGAGTTCGGCTACTGCGTCAACTGCGGCGAGGAGATCGCCGAGGCACGGCTCGACCTCGTACCCCACGCCGCCCGCTGCCGCGACTGCGCGTGAGGTCCGGCGGACTGCCGCCGGCCTCGTGGGCCGCCCCCGCGGTATCGGCTCTCAGGTTCCGGCAGGCCCGAGCGCAGCGATCATCTCGCGCGACACGTCGGCATGATGATGCACGATGCGCCATTCCCCGCCGTCTCGACGGTAGATGTTGGTGACCCGGCCCTCGACCGCGACCTCCTGCCCGGAGAGCGTGTAGCTCCCGCGCTCGACGCCGCTCTCGTAGGCTGCATCACCCGCAACGCGGACCTCCTGCTCGTCGAGCCGGACGTCGCCGCCCGAGCTCACCTGGGCGACACGCTCCCACGTATCGCGCACGTCGTCCCAGCCGGTCTCGCGCCCGCCGACCGGGTGCATCGTGGTCACGCCCGCGTCATGCGACCAGATCCCTCCCATGGGGGTGGCATCGCCATTCAGCATGCTGTTCAGTGCGGCGTAGAACTTCTCCGAGGCTGCGCGGACTTCGTTCTCGGACATGATCGGGCTCCTCCCTGAATGCCCTTCCCACGGGTCGGGCGGGCGGAGACGCATCATAGACACAGATCGGGAGTTGAGTCCCTGCTCCTGCCGCTCGCGGCGGCGGCCCCAGAGGCGCACGATTAAACGCCCGGGAGCGTCGGCTCCCGGGCGCAACCTCTTGCAGGGAATCGGGCCGGTCAGGCCTCGATCGTCTTCTGCTTGCTCTCGTCGCCCTCGCTCGCGGAGATCCTGATGGTGCGGGGCTTCAGCGCCTCCGGCACCTCGCGCACGAGGTCGACATGGAGCAGGCCGTGGCTCAGCTCGGCCCCTGTCACCTTCACGTGGTCGGCGAGCTGGAAGCGGCGCTCGAAGCCGCGCTCGGCGATGCCGCGGTGCAGGTAGACCGCCTTCTCCTCGCCCTCGCGCTCCTTCTTCTGCGCGGTGATCGTCAGCATCTGGTCGCGGACCTCGATGCCGAGATCGTCCTCGCCGAAGCCGGCGACGGCGAGCGAGATGCGGTATGCGTCCTCGCCCCGCTTCTCGATGTTGTAGGGCGGGTAGGTCGGCGCGGCCGCGGGGCCTTCGCCCGCCATGATCTGGTCGAGCACCCCGGCGAGACGGTCGAAACCGACGGTCGAGCGGTAGAGCGGGCTGAGATCGAAGTTGCGCATTCTATCCTCCTTCAGAAGCGATAGACCCTGGACGACCCCCCGGAACGGGCGGGCCTGTCAGCGTCGCCGGACCCATGACGGCGTCCGACGATCTCAGATTTGGGAACCCGCGCGCACGCCGTCAAGAGGTCCGGCCGCGCCTTAAGCCGCTGAAATCGGCGGAGAGTCAGGGGTCCGGGGTCAGCAGCGGCAGGAGCACGGCCAGGGCGCCCGCGACTGGCGCGGCGAAGGCCACCTCCTCGCCGCGGATGCCGCCCATGGCCGAGATCACGGCCACGACCTGCGGCACCTCGCCGCCGACCCGGAAGACGGGCGAGCCGGAGACGCCGAAGGTGATCGGACAGTCGAGCGCCAGCGCGCCGTCGCGCGCGCCGAGGAGCGCGCAGCCGCCCTGCCGCGTCAGCGCGTGCGGCCGGTCCTGGCGGTAGCTGACGACCGTCAGCGGCTCGTCCGCCGACTGCGGCGCGCCCACGGGGAAGGACAGGGCGTCCTCGTCCGCGATCGCCTCCTCGAGCCGGATCACGGCGAGGTCGCGGGCGACCTGCGCGGGCTCGAGCCGCGCGCCGTGGACATAGGCCGGATGGATCGCGATCGCGGCCGCGAGCCGGTGCGCCGCCATCTGGCCGAGCCGCCAGCCGGCGACGAAATGGACGTTGCCCGGGCTGAACGGCGATCCGCTCCCGGCGTCGATCAGGCAGTGCGCGGCGGTCAGGACCATGTCGGGGGCGATCAGCGTGCCCGTGCACATGCCCGTCTGCCGCTCGGTCGCGACATTGACCCGGCCGATGCCCCTCCATGGCACCGATTGCTCGGCGTTCAGCATCCGCCGCGTGTCGAGATCGAGCGCACGGGCGGGCAGGGCGGCGACGAGCGCCGCGAGGATCAGGAGTGCGAGGCGCATCTCGCGAGACATAATCGTCCCTGCGCCCGATGCGAGGCCCGCGGCCCCAGGGCCGCCACTGCCGCGATGGCGCCCGCCGGGCGTCCGGCAGGCGCCGGGAAGACGCTACTCCGCCTTCTTCATCATCACTTCGCCGGCGTCATTGATCTGGAAGACCACGATCTTGGTCGGGCTGTCTGCGCTGACGTTCCTCGCGCGCATCGTGACGTCCAGCGGCTCGGGATAGAGGTCGCCGGCCGCGAATGTATGGTCGCCCTCGTCCGTCTCGACCGTCAGCTCGCCTTCGATCACGTATACGAAGACCGGCCCCGAGTGCTTGTGGGCCTTACCCTCGTGGCCGGGCGGCAGGGTGAATTCCTTCACCACCACCTCCTTGCCCTCCACGCCCGCGAGCGGCGCCTGGTGGAGCTCCGAGGTTTCGGCCTCCGGCACGTACTCCTCGGCATCGCCGGTGTCGGAGCCCGCGACGGCCGGACCGCCGGCCAGGGCCAGCACCGCCGCAAGGGTCGCGAGATGAATGGGTCGCATCGAGTATCCTCCTGTGCTGAACACGGCGAGCCGCGCGCTTCGACACGATCGATCTGTCGTGGGGGCAGTCCGCGCCACAGACCCGCCGCCGGCGATGCTATCACGAGGCGGCGGGGAGCGCTATTCCGCGGCCACCGCGGGCGCCGTGTCGAGCTCCTTGAGCGCCGGCGGGCGCGGGCCGCCGGTCGCCCAGTCGAGGAGTTCGACCGTGTGCACGATCGGCACGGCCGTGCCGCTGCCGATCTGGGTCATGCAGCCGATGTTGCCGGCGGCGATGACCTCCGGCCGCGTGGCCTCGATGTTCGCGACCTTGCGCTCCTTCAGCGCCTCGGCGATCGCCGGCTGCATGATGTTGTAGGTGCCGGCCGAGCCGCAGCAGAGGTGGCCCTCGCGCGGCTCGACGACCTCGAAGCCCGCCTCCTTCAGCAGCGCCTTCGGCGCCGCCGTCACCTTCTGCCCGTGCTGCAGCGAGCAGGCGCTGTGATAGGCGACGCGGAGCGGCGGCGCCGAGGGGTTCCGGAGGCCCAGCGCCTCCATGAGCTCGCTGATGTCCATCGTGATGCCGGAGACGCGCGCCGCGTCGTCGGCGAGCGCGGGGTCGAGGCGCAGCATGTGGCCGTAGTCCTTGACCGTGGTGCCGCAGCCCGAGGTGTTGATGACGACCGCATCGAGCCCCTCACCGTCCATCTCGGCGGTCCAGGCGCGGATGTTGGCGGCGGCGAAGGCGTGGCTCGAGCGGGTCTTGCCCATGTGGTGGGTCAGGGCGCCGCAACAGCCGGCACCCTCCGCGACCACGACCTCGCAGCCGTGCCGGGTGAGCAGGCGCACGGTGGCGGCGTTGATGTTCGCGTCGAGCGCGACCTGCGCGCAGCCTGTCAGCAGCGCGACGCGCTTGCGGCGCTCGCCTTCGGCCGGCCAGACGCGCGGCTGCTCCTCGGCCGTCGACCACTCGATCCGCCGGGGCGCGAGCGAGAGCATCGCGCGGAGCCGCCCCGGCATCAGCGCCGCGAACGGCCGGCCGAGGCGGGCGGCGGCCAGCGCCAGGCGGAACCGCGTCGGGTAGGGCAGCACCAGCTCGAGCAGCTTGCGCATCGCCCGGTCGTGGAGCGGCCGCTTGTAGGTCTTCTCGATGTGCTCGCGCGCATGATCGACGAGGTGCATGTAGTGCACGCCCGAGGGGCAGGTGGTCATGCAGGCGAGGCAGGTGAGGCAGCGGTCGAGGTGGAGCACCGTCTTCTCGTCCGCCGGACGGTCCTTCTCGAGCATGTCCTTGATCAGGTAGATGCGCCCGCGGGGGCTGTCGAGCTCGTCGCCCAGCACCTGGTAAGACGGGCAGGTGGCCGTGCAGAAGCCGCAGTGGACGCAGGCGCGCAGGATCTCGTTCGACCGCGCGATCTTCGGGTCCTCGAGCTGGCTGTCCGTGAACTCGGTCTGCATCGCGTTCCTACTTGTAGCTCGGGCGGGGCACCGCCGGCGTGCGCGGCGTCAGCGGCACAGCATACTCCTTGAGGCCTGCCTCGTCGAAGATCAGCCAGGCGGGGCCGTTGAGCTCGATCCGGTCGAGCAGCTCGGCCAGCGTCTCGAGCCCGCCCGAGACGTCGGTCAGCGCGAGGTCGACATAGACGTGCGCGTGGCCGACCGCCTCGCCCGTGACCCCGCCCTGCTCGTGGGTCGAGAGCATCAGGTGCGCGCCCTCGGCCAGCGCCGTCCGCTGCTCGGTCTCGCCGAACGGGAAGTCGGGCGTGCGCGCGACCTTGAGGCCGCAGAACGCCTCGCCGAAGCGCGAGAAGCGCTCGGCCGCCATCGGATCGCCGGCCATGCGGGCGTGCGCCATGGCCCGATAACTCGTGTAGCCGGTGATCGTGTCGTTCCGCCAGGCCGGGTCCTGCTCGAGCCTCATCGCCTGGTACATGACGTAGGCGTTGCGGTCGTAGGGCTGCTCGGCGAAGGGGCGCGGCGGCACATTCTCGCGCATCTGGGCGATCAGGCGCCAGCAGGTGTCGCGGAGCGGCTCGCACCAGCGCCCGCCGCTGCCCCCGCCCCGCCCGCCCGCGAGGCGGCCGAGCAGGCCCTTCTTCCGGGGTTCGTGCAGGCCCAGCCAGTCGCGCGCCTTGTCCTCGCCCAGCAGCACCTCGAAGGCCAGGGCGGCCTGGCGCGCCTGCTCGGCCGCGTCGCCGTTGCCGCGGGGGATCAGGTCGATCCGCCGGTGCTGCCCCGGCTCCGCCTCGATGCCGAGAAGCGAGAGCCGCCGGCCGTTGTCGCGCGCGCTGATCTCCTCGGGCGCGCCGACGGCATCCCCGACCGGGGGGCGCGTCTCGGCGAACGCCCAGCCGCGGAGGTCCGGCGCGTTGTCGAGCACCGCGCGCGCCAGCACCCGCCGGTCGTGCCGCGCCCCGGCGGACAGCACCAGCGTCTGCGTGCCGGCGCCGGCCGGGCCCGCCGCGAACGACCATTCGAGCTCGGCTCCGAGCGGCCCGAGCACGCTCGCCATGATCTGCGAGAGGGCACCCGCGCTCGTGGCCCCGGCCCGCCGCGCCTCGTCGATCTGGCGCGCGTTCTCGGCGAAGCGGGTCCACATCGCCTCGATCTGGCCCAGCCGGTCGCCGGAGATGCGCTGCGCCCAGAAATCGTAGACGTCCTGCACGTCAGCCGCCCATGCGCTGCGGATTCAGGATGCCCGCGGGATCGAAGCGCGCCCTGAGCCCCTCGGCGATGCGGCGGAGCGGCGCCGGCTCGGGCTCGAACACCTGAACCGAGGCGCGGGTCGCGGCCGAGGCGCGGACGAGGGTCGCGTGCCCGCCGCGGGCCGCCGTCTCGCGCCGGATCGCCGCGGCCCCGGCGTCGCCCTCCTCCGGCACCTCGAGCCAGACGAGCCCGCCGGCCCAGTCGTAGAGCGCCTCTGCGCCGAGCGCGGCCCTCAGCGCCTCGACCGCCGGCGCGGCGTCCGAGGGCTTCATCGACAGCCGCCAGACGGCGCCCGGCCGGTCCGCGAAGCCGGTGCAGTCGCGGATCGCGGCCCAGAGCCGGTCGTGCTCCTCGCCGTCGACGCGCCGGACCTCGCCGTGGCGGGAAAGGCGTCTCGCCAGCCGCTCGGCGCGATAGCCGATCTGCCGCTCCATCCCCTGGACCCGAACGACCGTCCGCGCCGGAGCATCGCCGGTCGCCGGCAGGTGCGCAGCGCCCGTGACGTCGTGGGGCGTCGCGACCGCGTCGGCCATCGCGGCGGCGGCTGCCGCGTCGTCGAGGTCCTGGAGGACCAGGCTCGCGACCCGGGGCGGGCGCGGCAGCAGCTTGAACGCCACCTCGGTCACGACGCCGAGCGTGCCGTAGCTGCCGGCCATGAGCTTGACCAGGTCGTAGCCGGTGACGTTCTTCATCACCCGGCCGCCGTTCGCGGTCACGTGCCCCTCGCCGTCGACGAAACGCACCCCGATCATGGCGTCGCGGCAGGCGCCGGCCTGGATGCGGCGCGGGCCGGAGACGCCGCAGGCGACCATGCCGCCGATCGTGGGCTCGCCCTCGGTCCGCAGGAGCGGACGGTGGTCCATCGGCTCGAAGGGCAGCATCTGGCCCTCGGCCGCCAGCGTCTCCTCGACCTCGCGGAGCGGCGTGCCGGCGCGCACGACAAGCGTCAGCGCCCCCGGCTCGTAGAGCGTGATTCCGATAAGGCCGGCGGTCGAGAGCGTGCGCTCCGCCTGCACGGGCCGGCCGAGGCCGGCGCGCGTGCCGCCGCCCCGGATCTCGAGCGGGGTCCGCCGGGCGGCGGCCTCGGCGACGGCCTCGGCCAGTTCCGCCTCGTCAGCGGGCCTCAGTTCGGACGCCATCCGCTTCCCCTTCGGCGCGCGAGGCTCAGGCGGCCCGCCGCGGCTCGGAGATCGAAAGCGGGAACACCTTGGCCGGGTTCAGCAGCCAGGCCGGGTCGAACACGTCCTTGACCCGCATCTGCGCCTCCAGATCGTCCGGTCCGTACTGGTGGAGCATCAGCTCGCGCTTCTCCACCCCGACGCCGTGCTCGCCGGTCAGGCATCCGCCGACATCGACGCAGAGCTTCAGGATATCGGCCCCCAGCGCCTCGGCCTTTTCCAGCTCGCCGGGCTTGTTGGCGTCGTGGATGATCAGCGGGTGCAGGTTGCCGTCGCCCGCGTGGAACACGTTGGCGACCTCGAGGCCGTACTTGTCCGCCAGCTCGCCCATCCGCGTCAGCACCTCGGGCAGGCGCGAGGTCGGCACGCAGCCGTCGAGGCAGATATAGTCGCCGAGCTGGCCCATCGCGCCGAACGCCGCCTTCCTGCCGAGCCAGATGGCCTTCGCCTCCGCCTCGGTCGCGGCCTCGCGCATGACCATGGGGTCGTGGCGCTCGGCGACCTCGCGGATGCGCGCGAGCTGCTCCTCGATCTCGTCCTTCGAGCCCTCGACCTCGACGATCAGCAGCGCCTCGACGTCGAGCGGATAGCCGGCGCGGGCGTGGGTCTCGGTCGCGTGGATGCAGGCCTTGTCCATGAACTCGATCGCGACCGGGATCACGCCCGACTTGATGATGTCGAACACGCACTCGCCCGCCGCCTCGTTCGAGGCGAAGCCCATCAGAACCGGGCGCGCGGCCTCCGGCGTCGCGAGGATCCGCAGCGTCGCCTCGGTGACGATGCCGAGCTGCCCCTCGGAGCCGCAGATCAGGCCGAGAAGGTCGTAGCCCGCGGGGTCGAGATGCGCGCCGCCGACCTCGACGATCTCGCCGTCGGCCGTGACCATCTTCACGCCCATCAGGTTGTTGGTCGTGACGCCGTATTTCAGGCAGTGCGCCCCGCCGGAGTTCATCGCGATGTTGCCCGCGATCGCGCAAGCGAGCTGGCTCGACGGGTCGGGCGCGTAGAAGAAGCCCTCGGGCGCCACCGCCTCGGTCACCGCGAGGTTGGTGATGCCGGTCTGCACGCGGACATGGCGGTTGGCGGTGTCGACCTCGAGCACCCGGTTCATGCGGCTGACGCCGATCAGCACGGCGTCCTCGGTCGGCAGCGAGCCGCCGGCGAGCGAGGTGCCGGCCCCGCGCGGGACGATCGGCGCGCCGAACTCGGCGCAGACCCTGACGGCGGCCGCCACCTGCTCCGTCGTCTGCGGCAGGATCACGGCGAGCGGCCGGCAGCGATAGGCGGTCAGCGCGTCGCACTCGTAGGCGAGCGTCTCCTCGGGCGCCGAGATCACGCCGGCTTCGCCCATCACCTCGGCCAGCCGCGCGAACAGCTCGTCGCGCGCCTCGATCACCCGGCGGTTCGGCGTGGGCATTTCCATCGTCGTCTCCTCGCGATCGTGAAAGGATCGTGCCCGTCGGAAGGCATGGTGATTCAGATGCGCCGTGCATCGGCACTCACCTTCTTGACATAAGCGAAGCGGCGCCAAATGGCCACAGGGGGCGCTGCGGGCCTGCAGTCGCAGGCATGCGCATGTGCCCCGGTCCCTCGGCGTCCACCGGCGCCGGCCCCATCCCCCGGCGGAGCCCTGTCCGATGACCCGCATCCTGTCCCGCATCGCCGAGGTCTCCGAGCAATACGAGGCGCTGATCGTCGACCTCTGGGGCTGCTATCACGACGGCATCCGGCCCTATGCCGATGCGGTCGAGGCGCTCAGGGCCTACCGGCGGGACGGCGGGGTCGTCGTGCTGCTCACCAACGCGCCCCGGCCCGCGGCCCATGTGCAGCAGTTCCTCGACCAGATCGGTGCGCCGCGCGACAGCCACGATGCGATCATGTCGTCGGGGCAGGCGTGCCAGCGGGCGATGGCCTCGGGCGACCACGGCCGCGCCTTCCACTATCTCGGACCGGACCGCGACCTGCACATGCTGTCCGACATCGGGCTCGAGCCGGTCGCCGTGGAGGAGGCGGACGCGCTCCTCTGCACCGGGCTCGCCGATGACAAGGCCGACCCGCGGATCGCCTATGCCGACGCCATCCGCGCCTGGCGCGAGCGCGGGCTGCCGATGCTCTGCGCGAACCCCGATATCGTCGTCGACCGGGGCGACGAGCGGCTCTGGTGCGCCGGCGCGCTCGCCCGCGCCTACGAGGAGGCCGGCGGCCAGGTCGTCTGGTTCGGCAAGCCGCACGCCCCGACCTACGAGCAGACCTTCGCGCTGATCGCCGAGATCGCCGGGCGCGAGATCGCGCGCGAGCGGATGCTGGCGATCGGCGACGGCATCCACACCGATATCGCGGGCGCCCTCCTGCAGGGCCTCGACGCGGTGTTCATCACCGGCGGGCTCGCGGCGGAGGAAATGGGGCCGGACCCGGAGAACCCGGAGCCCGCGCGCCTCGAGCGGTTCCTGGGCGAGGAGGGGCTCGAGCCCGCCTATGCGATGGGCCGGCTCCGCTAGCGCGATCCATTTCGAATGCCGCCTTCGGCGGCGGCCGCGCGGCGCGACGGCCGCGGCCGGTCCGGTCGCCCTTGATTGCCTCCGTGGCCTGAGCGAAAAGGCGGCGCGACGACGAAAAGGCAGGACGGGGCGGCGCCACGAGGGCCCCGGAGCGGGGCCGCATGCAGGTCATCGAGGGCTATCGCGGACTGGGGGCGGAGCGACGGGGCGCCGCGGCGGCGCT
>DATKCY010000249.1:0-9188 GCA_035512995.1 Thermohalobaculum sp. | reverse complement strand
GGCCTCGAGCCGCTCGGCCGCCGCGGCCCAGGCCTCCTCCGCCGTCACGCCCGCGTCCGGCCAGACCGGGGTCACCAGCATGACCGTGTCGCGGATGTTGTCGACGACGGCGACCAGCCGGGGACGGACCAGCATGGCGTCGGCCAGGTCCAGCGGATCGGGGTTCGGTTGCCCCAGCTTCTCGACCAGCCGGATCGTGTCGTAGCCGAGATAGCCGAACAGGCCGGCCGCCATCGGCGGCAGCCTGTCGGGCATCTCGATCCGGCTCTCGGCGATGAGCGCGCGGAGGCTCGCGAGCGTCGGCTGCTCCTCGGGCTCGAACGCTGCCGGGTCGGCGGCGGCGCGGCGGTTCAGCTCGGCCTTCTCGCCGCGGCAGCGCCAGATCAGGTCGGGGTCGAAGCCGAGCACGGAGTAGCGGCCCCGCACCTCGCCGCCGGTGACCGACTCGAGCATGAAGCTGTTCTCGGCCAGCCCCGTCAGCTTCAGCATCAGCGAGACGGCGGTGTCCTGGTCGGCGATCAGCTCCGCCCAGACGACCTGCGCCCGCCCGGACGCATGGGCGGCCGCGAAGGCGTCGCGATCGGGTCGAAGCTCCACGGCTGCCTCAGGTCCCCCCGCCGCCGGCGACGAGCCGGGAGACCTCGTCGAGCACCGACTGGTTGATCGTGGCGCCGTGGCGGTCCTCGACCGCTCGGCCGAAATACTCCTGCACGTCGCCCGCGAGCGACATCTCGAGCGCCTCCTCCACCTCGGCGGCCGCGGTCGCCAGCGCCTCGCCGTCGAGCGGCGTCACGGCCGTCACCTGCGCAAGGATCACGCCTTCGCCGCCCGGCGCCGGCACGGTCGCGGTGCCGCCCTGCGGAGCGGCGAACAGCGCCTCGACCAGCGGGTCGGGCAGGGAGCGGTCGCGGCGCGTGCGGTCGATGCCCGGATGCCGGCTGACGGCGAGGCCGATCTCCGTGCCGATCTCCTCCATCGTCTCCCCCTCGCCGAGCCGCGCCGCCAGCGCCTCCGCCCGGCTCTCGAGCGCGTCGAGCCGCGCCTGGCGCTGCCAGTCCTCGCGGACCCGGCCCTCGACCTCCTCGAAGGGCTGCAGATGCGTCTCCTCGATGCGGTCGACCATGACGAGCAGGAAGCCGCCATCCGGTGTCTGGACGATGTCGCGCTCCTCCAGGTCGACCGCCTGGAACACCTCCTGCAGGAAGACGGGCGAGGCCTCGATGCCGACCGCCCGGCTGCCGTCGGCGAGCGTGCCGTCCTCGGCCAGGCCCTCGAACTGGCCGAGCGGCATGCCGACCTCGGCCGCGATGTCCTCGAGCGAGGTGCCGCCGGCGCGGGCCTCCTCGATCCGGTTCGCGACGTCGGGCGCGGCGCCGAGCGCCGCGTCCATCGCGAGCTGCCGGGCGAGCTGGTCGCGCACCTCCTCGAGCGGCGGCGTCCCGCCCTCGGTCAATTCCGTGATGCGCACGATCGAGCTGCCGACCGGGGTCGGGACCGGCCCGATCACGCCGGGCTCGGTGGCGGCGAAGACCGCCTCGGCGGTCATCGCGGGCAGGTCGTCGGGGCGGACGGTGCCGAGCGACCGGTCGGCGGCCGAGAGCCCCTGCTCCTCGGCCACCGCCTCGAAGGTGGTCTCGCCCTCCTCGATCCGTGCCAGCGCCTCCTCGGCGGCCGCGGCGTCGGGCATCGGCACGCGCTCGATCGTGCGGGTCGGCGGCTCGCCGAGGCGGCCCTTCTGCGCCTCGTAGGCGGCCTCCACGGCCTCGTCGGTCGGCTGCGCATCCTCGGCCAGCTCGTCGAGACTGACATGGATGTAGCGGCCGAAGCGGCGCTCGGGCGCGGTATAGAGGTCCGGCCGCTCCTCGTAGAACGCGCGGAGCGTCTCCGTGTCCGGCGCCTCCGGGACCTCCGCCATCTCGAGCGGCAGCTCGATCCGAGCCACGTCGCGGGTCTCGCCGCGATAGGCGGCGAGCAGCGTCGCCGCCTGCGGCAGGTCGGGCACGGCGCCCGCCACGCTCTCGCTCAGCACCTGCTGCGCCAGCAGGCGGCGGGTCAGCGCCTCGAACTCGCCCGGCGACATGCCCTGCTGCGCGAGCAGCCCCTGGTAGGCGCTGGTCGAGAACTCGCCGCCAGGCCCCTGGAAGGCCGGGTCGGTGCGGATCGCCTCCGCGACCGCGTCGTCCGACGCGGCGATGCCGAGATGGCTCAGCTCCTCGGCCAGCGCCGCGTCGCGGATCAGCCCCGCGAGCACCTGGCGGTCGATGCCGAGCTGCTGGATCAGCGAAAACGGCACCAGCTCGCCCGCCTGCTGCGAAAGCTGCGACTGCTGCCGCCGCAGGCTGTCGGCATAGCGCTCGGCCGGCACCTCGGTATCGCCGACCTCGGCAACCGCGTCCCCCATCCGGAAGGAGAAGACGTCGCCGATGCCCCAGATGGCGAAGGACGCGATCAGGAGCGCGAGCAGCACCTTGGCCGGCCAGGATTTGACGGCATGGCGAATGGTGTTGAGCATCCGGGCCTCGACGCGCGCTGAAGGAGGTCGTGGCAGAGTTATCCGCTCGCGCGGCCGCGGGCAAGGCGGTGTCCGGACCTCACGGGGCGAACGCGGCGAGCCGGTCGACCAGCGCCTCCAGACCGGCGGAATCGGCGTTGGCGAAGGCGATGCGGAGCTGGCGCCGGCCGGCCTCCGCACCCTCGGGCACGAACATCGTGCCGGGCAGCACCAGAAGCGACTGCTCGTCCACCAGCCGCCGGGCCAGCCGGTCGGAGCCGAGGTCGAAGGGCGGCTCGACCCAGGCGAAATAGGCGCCGGCGCCGTGCACGCGCCAGTCCGGCAGGCGCTCGGCGAACAGCCGCTCGAGCGTCGCCCGCCGCGACAGGAACTCGGCACGTTCCGCCGCCACCCACTGGTCGAGCGTCCGCAGCCCCTCGAGGGCCGCGAACTGGCCGACGCGGGGGGCGCAGATCGCGACGGTGTCGAGGAACTTCTCGATCTCGGCCAGCCGCCGCTCGCCCGTGACGATGGCGCCGGTGCGGTGGCCGGTCAGCCGGTAGACCTTGGAGAAGCTGTAGAGGTGGACCAGGGTCTCCGGCCAGTCGTCGGCGGAGAAGAGCGCGTGCGGAGGCCCGCTCGCCGAGTGGAAATCGCGGTAGGTCTCGTCGACGATCAGCGCCGCGTCGTGCGCGCGGGCGAGCGCGTGGAAGCCGTCCATCAGCCCGGCCGGGTACTCGGCGCCGGTCGGGTTGTTCGGCGTCACCAGCACGATCGCGCGGACCGAGCCGTCCATCGCCGTCCGCGCCGCGTCGAGGTCGGGCAGCATGCCGTCGCCGCAGGGCACGGCGCGCGCCTCGATCCCGCTCATGTCGAGCCACATCTTGTGGTTGAAGTACCACGGCACCGGCAGCAGCACCGCCTCGCCCGGCGCGGCCAGCGCCGCGACGGCGGCGCAGAAGGCCTGGTTGCACCCCGCGGTCACCGCGACCTGGTCCGGCTCGACCGGCGCGCCGTAGTGCATCGACCAGCGCCGCGCGATCGCCTCGCGGAGGTCGCGGTCGCCGAGGACGGGGCCGTAGAGGTGGATGCCGGCGTCCTCCCGCACCGCCCGGGCCATCGCGTCGCGGAGCGCCTGCGGAGGCGGATCGACCGGGGCCGCCTGGCTGAAGTTCAGGAGCGGCCGCCCGGGCGGGAACACGGCGTCGGCGACCCAGCGCCGCGCCTCCATCACGGGCGGCGCGAACACGGCGGCGAGGTTCGGGTTGGTCGCGGTCGGCATGGCTCCCCCATCGCGCGAGGCGTCGGGACTGGATAGCCCGGCCGCCGCCGCGACGGAAGCATGAGGCGGCCCGCGGATGGCGCCATCGCCGGAGCGCAGGTGAAGGCTCACCCTCAAGCTGCGGCGCAGGCACATTTTCGTTGCGAAATCGTGCGTGGGGAAGCAGGCTCGGGCAAGGGTGTGGGTCTTCTCGCTTCTCGCTTATCGCGTCGGTGCTCCGGTTTGCGTCGCCGGCTTCGTCTTGCTCGTGATTGGCCAGAAGGACGTCTCCATGAGACCGGACCGCAGGCAACCTGCGCGCGGACGCGTCCGCGCTCCCTGGGCTCCCTCGGCTCTCGCGGCCGTCGCGGCCGTCGCGGCCGTCCTGCTCGCGCCGGCGGAAGCGCGCGCGACCCCGGGCGGGGCGGCGGGCGCCGGCGCCGGGGTCGCCGCCTCGAACGCGTCGCTCGCCCAGGTGTTCACGCTGCTCACGCACGACATGGAATGGGGCGGCACGCGCCCGCACCTCGTGCGCTTCGAGACGCCGGTGGCGGTGGGGCTCGAGGGCCCGGGCGCCGCGCGGTTCGCGGACTTCGTCGACGGCTATCTCGACCGGCTGAGGCGGCGGAGCGGCATCGACATCGCCCGGCGGCGGCACGGCCAGAACCTCCACGTCCGCTTCGTCGGCCGGAGCTTCGAGCGCACGGCCCCCGGCATCTCGTGCTTCGTCGTGGCGGGCGACGTCGCGTGGAAGCGTTTCGCGGCCGATCCGCGCGGCCACGACGGCCGCAGGCTGGCCGAGGCGCGCGCGATCGGGCACATGACCGTCTTCATCCCGGCCGCGGCGCCGGCGCACCGGGTGCGGAGCTGCCTGGTCGAGGAGATCGCCCAGGCGCTCGGCCCCGCGAACGACCTCTACGGCCTCGGGCCCACCATCTTCAACGACGACGACGCGCATTTCTGGCCGACGGAGCTCGACCACCTGATGCTGCGGGTGCTCTACAGCGACGCGCTGCGCACCGGCATGGACCGCGCGACGACCGAGCGGGCGGCGCGCCAGGTGCTGGACCGGATCAATCCGGCCGGGCTCGCGGCGCCGGCGCTGCCGCTGCCCCAGCAACGGCGCATGGCGGACTGGCGCCAGCGCCTGCAGGGCGCTTTCGAGCCGGGCCTCGACGCCCGCGCGGCCGCCCGCCGCGCCGCGGAGGCCGCGAGCATCGCCGCGGCGCGCACGCCCGGCAGCGCGTATCACTGCCACAGCATGGTCGCGCTGGCGCAGCTCGCCGAACGGGGCGCCGCGGCGCGCCCGCTGGAGGCTCTGGACGCGGCGGACGCCGTCTGCCGGCGGGCGCACGGGGCGGGCGACATCCGCCTCGCCTGGATCGGGCTGATGCGGGCGCAGCTCATGCTCGACCTCCGCCGGCACGGCGAGGCGGCGGAGCTTGCCGGGCAGGTCCTGCCGGCCTTCCTGGCCTCGGGCCAGACGGAACCGGCGGCGGCGGCCCGGAAGGCGCAGGACGCGGCGCTCTCGGCCCTCGGGCGGCATCCAGAGGCGCGCGCGATGGGCCGTGCGGCGGGCGTGCTGCGCTCGCTCCGCCTCGCCGGCGGCCGCGCCGCCGTGCCGGCCACCGCCGGATCGGCCTTCGCCCGCCAGCGCTGAGCCGCCCCGCGAATTCCCCGACAAGGGGGGAAGGCCGCTCGCGCGCCCGCCCGGCCCCGAAAAAGGCTTCCACCGCGCCCCGCAACATGCACTCGTGCCCGGAGCGGAAGCGGAGGCGCCATGAACATCGCCATGTGGTCGGGGCCGCGGAACCTCTCGACCGCGATGATGTACGCGTTCGGCGCGCGACCCGACTGCGCCGTCTGGGACGAGCCCTTCTACGCCGCCTATCTGAAGGCCACGGGCAAGGCCCACCCGATGGCGGCCGAGATCATGGCGCGCCACGAGACCGATCCCGCCCGCGTAGCCCGGCGCTGCGCCGCGCCGGCGCCCGACGGCAGCCCGCTGTTCTACCAGAAGCAGATGGCGCACCACGTCCTGCCCGAGTTCGACCTCGGCTGGATGGCGCACGCGACCCATGTCTTCCTGATCCGCCACCCCGCGCGCGTGATCGCGAGCTACGCCGCCAAGCGCGAGGAGGTCGCGCCCGGGGACATCGGCGCGGCCGAGCAGCACGCGCTCTACGCGAAGGCCGAGGCGGCGATGGGCCGGCCCCCGCCCGTGATCGACAGCGCCGACATCCGCGCGGCGCCCGAGGCGATGCTCCGCGCCCTCTGCGCGGCCATTGGCATCGCCTTCGAGCGCAGGATGCTGAGCTGGCCCGCGGGCGGGCGGGTCGAGGACGGCGCCTGGGCGCCGCACTGGTACGGCGCCGCCCACCGCAGCACCGGCTTCGCCGGCCCCGAGGGACCGCTGCCTGAAGTGCCGCGCGACCTCCGCCCGGTGCTCGACCGGGCGATGGAGCCCTACGAGAGCCTGCGCGCGCGCGCGCTCGCGCCGGAGACCGACCATGCCTGACGCGCCCGGCTCCCACCGCCGCACGACCCACGACGCCGAGGAGGACGCGCGCAACCGCGACATCCTGATCTATGTCGACGGCCGGCTCGTGCCGCGGGACGAGGCCAAGATCTCGGTCTACGACTCGGGCTTCATGCTCGGCGACGGCATGTGGGAGGGAATGCGCCTCTACAACGGCCGCTGGGCATTCTTCGACGAGCATATGGACCGCCTCTTCGCCGCCTGCCGCGCGGTCCGGCTCGAGATCGGCATGGACCGGGCCGGGATTCTCGCGGCGCTGAACCGGACAGCCGAGGCCAACGGCATGACCGGCGACGCCCACTGCCGGCTGATGGTCACGCGCGGCGTCAAGGTGAAGCCGTTCCAACACCCCTCGCTCAGCCGCAGCGGGCCGACCGTCGTCATCATCATGGAGCACTCTAGCCCCAGGCTGCCGGGCGAGGGCATCCGCCTCGCGACCGTCCCCCAGGTGCGCGGCCTGCCGATGAGCCAGGACGCCAAGTACAACAGCCACTCGAAGCTGAACTGCGTCATCGCCTGCCTGCAGGCCGAGCAGGCGGGCGCCGACGAGGCGCTGATGCTGGACCCGATGGGCTTCGTCAACACGACCAATGCCTGCAACTTCTTCATCGTCCGCAAGGGCCAGGTCTGGACCTCGACCGGCGACTACTGCATGAA
Organism: Thermohalobaculum sp.; assembly: GCA_035512995.1. Taxonomy (GTDB): domain Bacteria; phylum Pseudomonadota; class Alphaproteobacteria; order Rhodobacterales; family Rhodobacteraceae; genus Thermohalobaculum. Next base: position 2,240 of record DATKCY010000249.1, on the reverse strand, counting down.
CGGCGTGACCCGGCAGAAGGTCATCGACATCTGCCGCACCGACGGCGTGCCCGTCTTCGAGCGCAACTACTCGCTGGTCGACGCCTACGCCGCCGACGAGGCGTTCCTGACCGGCACCTTCGGCGCCCAGACCCCGGTCGCCGAGATCGACGGCCACCGCATTGGCGAGAATGGCGGCGCCGGCCCGATGCTCCGCCACATCCGCAAGCGCTACGCCGAACTCGTCCGGCAGAACACGACGCAGTGATCCGCGCAGCCCCGGACTTGATTCGGGGCCCGGCGGCGCGAGGCGCCGGCTCGGGCACCGGGGCTGCGCGAGGTGGCAACTGGAGCTGTCCCGCCGCTTGACGCCGCCCCGCCGGCCGGTCCAGAGGGACGGTCATGGCGCAACCCCCGCTCATCACGCTCACCGACGTCACCCTCGGCTTCGGCGGCCGGCCGCTCCTGGCTGGCGTCTCGCTGGCGCTTGGCCGCGACGAGCGACTGGCGGTGGTCGGGAGGAACGGCTCCGGCAAGTCGACGCTCCTGAAGCTGGCTGCGGGACTGGTCGAGCCCGACCGCGGCACCCGCTTCGTGCAGCCGGGGGCGAAGGTCGCCTACCTGCCGCAGGATCCCGACCCCACGGGGCATGCGACCCTCGGCGACTACGCCGCGGCCGAGCTCGACGAGGCCGAGCGCTGGCGCGCCGAGGCGGCGATGCAGGGGCTGAAGGTGCCGGCCGGGGCCGACCCTTCAAAGGCCTCCGGCGGTGAGCGGCGGCGCGCGGCGCTGGCCCGCCTGATCGCGGGCGCGCCCGACCTGATGTTGCTCGATGAGCCGACGAACCACCTCGACATCGAGGCGATCCGCTGGCTCGAGGAGGAGCTTTCGGCCGGCACCGCGGGCTTCGCCGTCATCAGCCACGACCGGCGGTTCCTCGCGAAGCTCACGCGCGGCACGCTCTGGCTCGACCGTGGCCAGGTGCGGCGCAGTCCCGAGGGTTTTTCGGGCTTCGAGGACTGGCGCGAGAAGGTGATGGCCGAGGAGGAGGCCGAGCGCCACAAGCTCGACCGGCTGATCGCGGAGGAGGCGCGCTGGGCGGTCGAGGGCATCTCGGCGCGGCGCAAGCGCAACCAGGGGCGGGTCCGGCGGCTGGCCGAGCTCCGCGCCGAGCGCGCGGCACAGATCGCGCGGCCGGGCACCGCGGCGATGGCGCTCGAGACCGGGCAGAGAAGCGGCAAGCTGGTGATCGAGGCCGAGGGCATCTCGAAACGCTTCGGCGAGCGGCAGATCGTCCGCGACTTCTCGATCCGTGTCGCGCGCGGCGAGCGGGTGGCGCTGGTCGGCCCGAACGGCGTCGGCAAGACGACGCTCCTGAAGCTCCTGATCGGGGCGCTCGAGCCAGACGAGGGCCGCGTCCGGCTCGGCGCCAATCTCGACGTGGAGGTGTTCGACCAGAACCGCGCGGCGCTCGACCCCGAAAAGTCGCTCTGGGAGACGCTGACCGGCGATCCGGCGGCGCGGGTCAGGGGCGCGAGCGACCAGGTCATGGTCCGCGGCCGGCCGCGCCACGTCGTCGCCTATCTCAAGGACTTCCTGTTCGACGAGCGGCAGGCGCGGGGGCCGGTCGGAGCGCTCTCGGGCGGCGAGCAGGCGCGGCTCCTGCTCGCGCGGATCATGGCGCGGCCGTCGAACCTGCTGGTGCTCGACGAGCCGACCAACGACCTCGACATGGAGACGCTCGACCTGCTCGAGGACCTGGTGGGCGAGTTCGACGGCACCGTGCTGATGGTCAGCCACGACCGCGACTTCATCGACCGCGTCGCGACGACGACGATCGCGATGGAGGGCGACGGCCGCGCCACGATCTATGCCGGCGGCTGGTCGGACTACCGGGCGCAGAGGGGCGAGGCGGCGGAGCGGCCCGCGGTGCCGGAGCCCGCCGCACGAAAGCCGTCGAGGCCCGCGCCGCCCCCCGCGCCGCGGGCCGAGCCCAGGCGCGAGGCGAAGCTGAGCTTCCGCCAGAAGCACCGGCTCGAGACGCTGCCGGCCGAGATCGCCCGCCTCGAGGCCGAGATCGCGAAGCTCGAGGCGTTCCTCGCCGATCCGGACCTCTACGCGCGCGCGCCGCAAAAATTCGAGAAGGCGACCGCGGCGCTCGATCCGGAAAAGTCGCTCTGGGAGACGCTGACCGGCGATCCGGCGGCACGGGTCAGGGGCGCGAGCGACCAGGTCATGGTCCGCGGCCGGCCGCGCCACGT
>DATKCY010000248.1:0-6060 GCA_035512995.1 Thermohalobaculum sp. | reverse complement strand
GGTGAAAGAGAGGCGCAAGCCTTTGCCGCGGACCCCCACCGCGAATTCTTTCAGCGGCGTGTCAGGTTTCCCCCCGCCTGTACGCCGTTCAAGTAGCCCCGCTCCTCCCCCCGGGAGCGGGGCTTTTCCTTGCCCGCGCATCGTGCGTCCCGCCGCGCCCCCCGCCCGGCCTCGCGAGGTCGGCGGCGCAGTCCACGTCCGCGAGGACCGGGCCGAGGCCGACCGACAGGGGCGCGAGGCTCGCGACGCTGTCGGCGCCGGTGTGGCGTGTCGACCATCGGACACGCTCGAGCGCGCGCGCGGGCAGCACCGCGCCGGACCGCCGCCCGATCGCCCAGTAGCCCCCGTCCTCGGCCGGCGCCAGCACGGCGTCGCGCGGGCCGAGGCATGCAAAGGTCTCCGCGATGCGGGCCGGCGTGATGCCGGGTATGTCGGAGCCGACGATCAGTACGTCGCCCGGCCCGCGGCGGAGGGCGCGCGCCATGCGCCGGCCGAGATCGCCGGCGCCCTGCCCCGTCCGCGCGAGCCCGGACGGCCAGAAGCGGCCCGGCGCCGCCCGGTCGGGGGTGACGGCGAGCACGGTCTCCCACCGCGGATCGGCGGCGACGGCCCGGAGCAGGCGGCGGCACTGCCGCCGGTACCACCAGCACGCATCGATCCGGCCGATGTCGGCGGCGAGGCGCGACTTCACCCGCCCCGGCAGCGGCTCGCGCACGAAGATCACGAGGCGCCGGTGCCGCATCTCAGCCGCGGCCGCGGTAGCGCCGGACCAGCCGCCCGGCCGGCACGCCAGCCAGAAACAGCGCCTGGGTCGTGAGGTTCCGCCAGCCGCGCCCGACCCAGCCGTCGCGCCGGTAGCGCTCGGCCGAGGTGACGGCCCGCCCGCCGAGCCGGCGGAGCCGGCGGCGCCCGAGCGCGCGGGCGATGGCGACGTCCTCCATCAGCGGCAGGGCGGGATAACCGCCGCTCTCGCGGTAGAGCGCCGCCGGCACCAGCAGCCCCTGGTCGCCGAACGGCAGGCCGAGGGTGCTCGCCCGCAGGTTCGCCCAGGCCGCGACTAGGCGCGGCGCGAGGCCGTCGGCGTCGAAGGCGAGCGGGAACCAGCCGGCGCAGCCGGGATGCGCGCGCATGTGCCGCCGCACCGCCGCCGGCCAGCCCGGCGCCAGCACCGTGTCGGCGTGGACGAAAAGGAGCCAGGTGCCGCGGGCGGCCGCCGCCCCGGCCGCGAGCTGCCTGCCCCGGCCGGGGGGCGTGACGACGAGCTCGGCCCCGACCGCATCGGCGACCGCTGCAATCCCGTCGGTCGAGCCGCCGTCGGCGACGACGAGCTCCCGCACCAGCCCGGCGATGACGCCCTCGGTCAAGGCCTCGAGGCAGGGGCCGATGGTCTCCACCGCCCCGAGCGTCGGGACGACGACCGAGACCGGCGCGCTCACGATGCCCGCCCCGCCCCGGCCGGCGCCGCCGCTTCCCGCTCCTCGCCGCCGCGCGCCCGGTCGGCGAGCAGCAGGAAGCCCATGCCGGCGAGCCCGAGCACCAGGAAGCCGGTGAAGAGCGGCGCGGTCGAGCCGTCATAGGCCCGCGCCACCGCCGTGCCAATCGGCACCGAGACCAGCGTCGAGACCGACATGACGACCGAGGAGGCGGTGCCGGCGACATGCCCGAGCGGCTCGAGCGCCAGCGCCGAGAGGTTGGAGAACAGGAGCGCGACCGCGAAGAAGATGAGCGAGACCAGCACCATGAAGAGCCAGAGCGGCGGCACGCCCCCCCAAGGCGCGAGCCGGGTGAGCACGGTGGCGCCCGCCGCGACGACGATCAGCCCCGCCATCGCCCGGCGCGACAGCGGGCGCATGCCGACCCGCATCACCAGCCGGCTGTTCATGAAGCTCGCGAGCGCGAAGGCGAGCGCGAGGAGCGAGAACACCGCCGGGAACCAGGGCCCGAGCGCATACAGGTCCTCGAGCACCTGCTGCGCCGTCGCCAGGTAGACGGAGAACGCGGCGAACACCATCGACATCGCGAGCGTGTAGAAGACGGTCGGCCGCGTCGTCAGCACCTCGCGGAAGGCGGCGACAAGGCGGCCGGGCGCGAGCGGGCGGCGGTTCGCCTCGGTCAGCGTCTCGGGCACGCCCAGCCAGTACCAGCCGGCGGTGCCGAGCGCGGTCACGAGGTAGACGACGAAGATCGCGCGCCAGCCGCCGACCGCCTCGGCCGCCTGGCCGACCAGCGGGGCCAGCATCGGCACCAGCATGAAGATCGTCAGCACGACGCTGAGGACCCGCGCCATCGCCCGCCCGCCGTAGAGGTCGCGCACGATCGCCATCGCGACGATCCGCGGCCCCCCGGCGCCGAGGCCCTGCAGGAAGCGGCCCCAGAGCATCGCCTCGGGCCCGGTCGCGGCCATGCCGAGCAGCGTGCCGGCGATGAAGATCGCCCAGCCGATCATCGCCGCGGGCTTGCGCCCGATCCCGTCGGCGAGCGGTCCGAACGCGATCTGGCTGACCCCCATCCCCGCGAACACGACAAGGATGATGAGCTGGCGGTCGTTCGCGTCATCGAATGCCAGGTCCTCGGCGATGCCGTCGAGCGCGGGCATGACCGCGTCGATCGTCAGCGCCACCACCGAGGTCATCAGGCTGAGGAAGATCAGGAGCGCCAGCGGCGCCCGGCCCTCGGCGCGGGCCCGATCGTCGGGAAGGGGGCTCATCTCGGCCATGCGGCGCCTTCTAGCCCGGGTGGCCGGTGATCGGCGATGCCTATATGACAAGGGTGACTTGCGAGGAGGAGAGCCCCATGAGCGACAGCGCGGGAGCACTGCTGGCCGAGGACCGCCGCGTGCTGACGATGGAGGGCGCGGACGCCCGCCGGGTGCTGCAGGGCATCGTGACCAACGACGTCGAGCGCATGGCGCCGGACCGCCTGGTCTACGCCGCGCTGCTGACGCCGCAGGGCAAGTACCTGTTCGACTTCTTCCTCTTCCCCGACGGCGAGGCCGTGATGCTCGACGTCGCCGCGGACCGCGCGGCGGCGCTGGCTGAGCGGCTGTCGATGTACTGCCTGAGGCGCGACGCGCGGGTGACGGGGGAGGCGCCACTCGAGGTCGCGCTCGTCTGGGGGGCCGAGCCCGCAGGCGGGGCGGGGACGCGCCTGTTCTCCGATCCGCGCGACGCCGCCCTCGGCTGGCGGGTCTACGCGCCCGACGCCCGGGCGGCGGTCGCGGGCCTGCCGCCCGCGGCGCCCGGGGACTACACGGCGCTCCGCGTCCGCCATGGCGTGCCCGAGAGCGGGATCGAGCTCGTGCCGGAGCAGACCTTCATCCTCGAGGCCGGGCTCGAGCGGCTGGGCGGCATCGACTTCCGCAAGGGCTGCTATGTCGGGCAGGAGGTCACGGCCCGGATGAAGCACAAGACCGAGCTCAGGAAGCGGCTCGTCCGGGTCGCGGTCGAGGGCGAGGCGCCCGCCGGCACGCCGGTCACCGCCGACGGGCGCCCGGCAGGCACGCTCTTCAGCCAGGCGGACGGGCGCGGGCTCGCCCATCTCCGCCTCGACCGCGCCGGCGGCGCGATGGAGGCCGGGGCCGCGCGCCTGACGCTGGCGGAGGGTCCGTGACCGCCGAGGCGGCGCTCGACGGCGGGGCGGGCCGGCTCCGCGACGCGACGGCCGACGATCTCAGGGCTCTCGCGGCCCTGGTCGGGACCGGGGGCATGATCGCCGCCGGCGACCCCGCCGCGGCACCCTATCTGAGCGAGCCGCGCGACCGCTATCGCGGGCAGGCGGCGGCGATCCTGAAGCCCGGCAGCACGCGGGAGGTGGCGGCGATCGTCCGCGCCTGCGCCGACCGCCGCCTCGGCATCGTGCCTCATGCGGGCGGCACCGGGCTGGTCGGCGGCCAGGTCACGGAGGCCGCGCCCGCACCGGTCGTGCTGTCGCTCGAGCGGATGAACCGGGTCCGCGAGGTCCTGCCCCGCGACGGCGTGGTCGTCGCCGAGGCGGGCGTCGTGCTGGCAGACCTGCAGGCCTGCGCCGCCGGGGCGGGGCGCCTCTTGCCGCTGTCGCTCGCCTCCGAGGGATCGGCCCGGCTCGGCGGGCTGCTCGCCACCAATGCCGGCGGGGTCGCCGTGCTCCGCTACGGCAACGCCCGCGACCTCTGCCTCGGGGTCGAGGCGGTACTGCCGGACGGCTCGGTGCTGCACGGGCTGAAACCGCTCCGCAAGGACAACACCGGCTATGACCTGCGCCACCTGCTGATCGGCTCGGAGGGCACGCTCGGGATCATCACGGCGGCCGTGATGAAGCTCTACCCGGCGCCGGCCGAGCGGGTGACGGCGATGCTGACCGTGCCCTCTCCGGCGGCCGCGGTCGACCTGCTCGATGCGCTCCGCACCGCCCTCGGCGACCAGGTCACGGCGTTCGAGCTGATCGCGCGGCAGGGCATGGACTGGCTGGCGCGCTTCCACCCGGAGCGGGCCGACCCCCTGCCCGGCCGGCCGGCGTGGCGCGTGCTGGTCGAGGCGACGGCGCCCGGCGGCACCGGGCTCGACGCCCGCGCCGAGGCCGCGTTCGCCGCGGCGTTCGAGGCCGGGCTCGCCACCGACGGCGCGCTCGCCCAGTCCGAGGCGCAGCGGGCGGCGATCTGGTGGCTGCGCGAGACGATCCCGGAGGCCAACCGCCGCGTCGGCGCGCTCTCGAGCCACGACATCGCGGTGCCGGTCAGCCGCATCCCGGCCTTCATCGAGGCGGCGACGGCGGCCGTCGGCGCGGTCGATGCGGACCTCCGCGTCAACTGCTTCGGCCATGTCGGCGACGGCAACCTGCACTTCAACGTCTTCCCGCCGGAGGGACGGCGGAAGGCGGATGTCGCGGGGCTCGAGCCCGCCGTGATGCGCGCCGTGCACGACCGCGTCGCAGCCTGCGGCGGCACGATCAGCGCCGAGCACGGGATCGGCCGCGCGAAGCCGGCCGAGCTCCGCCGCTACGGCGACCCCGCCAAGCTCGCCGCGATGCGGGCGATCAAGGCGGCGCTCGACCCGCTCGGCATCATGAACCCGGGCGCGATCTTCGGCTGACCCCCCGTGCCGCCGGCCCGCCGCAGGTCGGGCCGGGTCAAGCATCGCGGGGAACCCGCGACCCGGCGCAAGCCGGGCTCGTGCTCGAGGCGGCACGGACCGTGGCGAACGCTCGAGATGAAGCCGCCTCGCGGCTTCTCCCCAGAAAAGGCGCGGCTCAGCCGTCGGGACGGATCGCGACCAGGTCCATCGGCTCGGCCAGCCCCGGCACGGCCTCGCCATCGTGGTGGTGGAAGGAGAGGCCGCCAAGGTCCACGGCCCCGCCCGCCTGCTCCAGCACCGCCGTCGAGACCACGGCCGGCGCGTCGAGCGTCCGGGTGTGCTTCTCGAGCTTCGCGACCCGGTTCACGACATCGCCGATGATCGTGAATTCGAGCCGGCTCTCGTGGCCGACGATGCCGACGGTGACCGTGCCGACGTCGAGCGCCGCATTGACCTCGGGCGCCTGCACCGGCGCGCCCTCCCGCGAGGCGCGCCATGCCGCCCCCTCCCGCAGCACGCCGCAAAGCGCCGCAAGCGCATCGGCGGCCCGGCTGTCGCTCGGCCTCAGCGCGCCGAAGGTGGCGAGGATGCCGTCGCCCAGATACTTGTCGATGGCCCCGCCGTGGCCGTGGATCACCGGCACGATCCGGGCGTGGTACTCGGACAGGAGCTCGATCGTCTGCACCGGGGACAGGCGGGTCGAGATCTCGCTGAACCCGCGCAGATCGACGATCAGCACCGCCGCTTCGCGCCGCGTCCCCGGCGTCTCGAGGTCGAGGTCGGTCTCGCGGATCTGCCCCGCGACCTCGGGCGCGAAGAAGCGCGACAGCCCCTCGGCCGCGTGCCGCTCGGCGGCGGCGGCGATCATCAGCCGCCGCGCCCGCGACACCGCGACCGCCAGCACCGCCGTCACCACCCCGATCGACAGCAGCTTGTCGACCTCGGCGCCGACGAGGATCGTGGCCGACATCATGTAGCCCGCCCAGTCGCGGGTGATCATGCCGGCGCCGTC
>DATKCY010000247.1:0-15225 GCA_035512995.1 Thermohalobaculum sp. | reverse complement strand
CCGAGGTGCGCTGGGCCTCCTGCAACATCTTCTCGACCCAGGACCACGCGGCGGCCGCGATCGCCGAGACGGGCGTGCCGGTCTTCGCGATCAAGGGCGAGACGCTGCCGGAATACTGGTCCTACACCGACCGGATCTTCGACTGGCCGGACGGCGGGCAGACCAACATGATCCTCGACGACGGCGGCGACGCGACCCTCTACATCCTCATCGGCGCGCGGGTCGAGGCGGGCGAGACCGGCCTGATCGAGACCCCGAAGAGCGACGAGGAGGAGGCCCTCTTCGCGCAGATCCGCAAGCGCCTCGACAGCTCCCCCGGCTGGTTCACGCAGCAGCGCGACGCGATCCGCGGCGTGACCGAGGAGACCACGACCGGCGTCAACCGGCTCTACCAGATGATGCGCGAGGGCCGGCTGCCCTTCCCCGCGATCAACGTCAACGACAGCGTGACGAAGTCGAAGTTCGACAACAAGTACGGCTGCCGCGAGAGCCTGGTCGACGGCATCAGGCGCGCGACCGATGTGATGATGGCGGGCAAGACGGCGGTCATCTGCGGCTACGGCGACGTCGGCAAGGGCTCGGCCGCGAGCCTCCGCGGCGCCGGCGCCCGCGTGAAGGTGACCGAGGTCGACCCGATCTGCGCGCTGCAGGCGGCGATGGACGGCTACGAGGTCGTGACCCTCGAGGACGTGGCGCCGACGGCCGACATCTTCGTGACCGCGACCGGCAACAAGGACGTCATCCGGGTCGAGCACATGCGCGCGATGAAGGACATGGCGATCGTCGGCAATATCGGCCACTTCGACAACGAGATCGACATCGCGGGCCTGCGCAACCTGAAGTGGACCAACGTCAAGCCGCAGGTCGACATGGTCGAGTTCCCCGACGGCAAGCGCATGCTCCTGCTCTCCGAGGGGCGCCTGCTGAACCTTGGCAACGCCACCGGCCACCCGAGCTTCGTGATGTCGGCGAGCTTCACCAACCAGGTGCTGGCCCAGATCGAGCTCTGGACCAAGGGCGAGCGGTACGGCAACGAGGTCTACGTGCTGCCGAAGCACCTCGACGAGCGGGTGGCGCGGCTGCACCTCGACCGGCTCGGCGTGCACCTGACCGAGCTCAGCGCCGAGCAGGCGGCCTATATCGGCGTCGAGCCGACCGGCCCCTACAAGCCCGAGCACTACCGCTACTGATATATAACGGGCGGGGACCCGAGGACGTGTTCCCGGCCAACCCATCGCAATGGAAGACGGTTTCGCTCTGCCACGGAAGCTCGCTGCGCGCTGCGCGGTGCCGAACTGCCCCGACCTAGAGCCGTCCGGCCAGGGCGAGCGCCTCGATCCAGGGCACGGCGTTGCCGAGGGGGCGCCCGGCATGCGGGGTGTCGAACATCAGCACCTGAAGCCGCTCGGCGCCGTCCCAGATGCTGACCGAGTGGCGCACCCGGTCGAGCGCGCCGTCAAGATCGGCGTCCACCACGTCGGCCCGCATCTTGATCCGCGCCGGGCCCGCCGAGCAGTCGAGCGGCTCGGCGAAGGGCGCCTCGCAGAAGGTCCCGAACAGGCGGAACGGGGGTCGGCGATCGGGGTTCGACGCGGCGCCCCGGGCGTGGTCCTCGCGGCGCTTGAAGAGCGACAGCCGGCCCGCCTCGCCGACCGCGGCGTCGGCGATCGGCACCAGCGGGTTCGCGGCGCGGCTCCTGAAGAGCGGGCGGTCGCGGATGCCGAGGTCCGCGGCCTCGCCGTCGACCCGGAGGGTCCAGACCGCGACCGGGCGCACGACGCCGTCGCACTCGGCCCGGCCGCGCACGATGCCCTCGGGCAGCGTGTCGAGCGCCGCCGCGGCGCCGCCCCCGTCGGGCACGATCCCGCAGTCCGGGGCGGCGTCGCCCGGCGCGCCCGCCGCGAGCAGGGCGGCGGCGAGAAGCCAGGGGAGCGCGCGCCGCATCGGGCCTCAGCCGCTCTTGCGGAAGACCGCGGTCAGCCCGACGTCCTGCCCATGCTCGTGGTCCTCGCGGTCGTAGATGCGGTTCGCCTCGAAGCGGAGCGGCGTGATCCGGCCCTCGGCCACGAGCACGGCGAAGGCCGAGCCGAAGCGCTCGGCGTCATAGACGGCGCGGTTGATGCCGAAGACCGAGAGCCCGCCGGGCCGGAGGATGCGCAGAAGCTCGGGCAGCACGTCCGGGCCGACATGCCCGTGGGTGAAGGTGCCGCTCGAGATCAGCGCCCCGTAGGCGCCGTCGGCGATGTCGAGCCGCCGGGTCAGGTCCGCCTCGATCAGCGCGCGGTAGAGGCCCTTGTCGCGCGCGACTGCCAGCATCTCGGCCGAGATGTCGATGCCGTCGACCGGCACGTCGGGGCCCAGCGCCTGCGCCAGCGCCGCGGCCACCAGTCCGGTGCCGGCGCCGACGTCCAGGACCGGCCGGTCGTCGGCGCGGCGCTCGGCCAGCATGACCTCGGCGACGCGCTGCGGGGCCGCGTAGCCCAGCGTCTCGGCGAAGTCGCGGTCGTAGTCGGGCGCCCATTCGCCGTAGTAGCGCACGGAGTCCTCGGGCGTCTTCAGGTCGTAGGCGCCGTCGACGGAATGCCTGGGCTCGCTCATGGCCCGAGCCTACCATCCCGCTTGCGACCAGACGAGACAGAGATCACGGAGGCGCGAGCCGATGCGCATTCTCGAGACCGCCCTCTACGCCGAGAACCTGGAGGAGACGGCGGACTTCTACGAACGGGTGCTGGGGCTCGAGCGGTTCGCCGCGGCCGAGGGCCGGCACGTCTTCTTCCGGCTCGACGGCACGGTGCTGCTGCTGTTCCGCCCGTCCGCGACCGCGGAGCCGCCGCCGCCGAAGGCGCTGCCGGTGCCGCCGCACGGGGCACGGGGACCGGGCCATGCCTGCTTCGCGGCGCCCGACGGCACGCTCGAGGCGTGGCACGGGCGGCTGGCCGAGGCCGGCGTCGAGATCGAGTCGGCGTTCGAGTGGCCGCAGGGCGGGCGCTCGATCTATTTCCGCGACCCGGCGGGCAACTCGCTCGAGTTCGCCGAGCCGCGGATCTGGGGCCTGGACTGAGGCGGCGGGCGGCGCGCCGCCCGCTTCAAACGCCCTGCTTGCGGCCGCGCAGCTTGTCGAGGATGACCTTGAAGAGCGGGAGCAGGATCAGGATGATCGCGATGATCGTGATCGGCCCTGCAACCGGGCGCGTGAGGAAGATCGTCGGGTCGCCCGACGACAGCAGCAGCGACTGGCGCAGCGTCGGCTCCGCGATCGGGCCGAGCACGATCGCCAGCACCGCCGGCGCCAGCGGGTAGTCGAACTTCCGCAGGAAGAAGGCGCTCAGCCCGAAGATCAGCATCAGCCAGATGTCGTGCATGTCGCGCACCGCGGCGTAGCCGCCGACGACGGAGAGCACGAAGATCATCGGCGCCAGGATCGTGAACGGCATCCGCAGCATCCAGACGAACAGCGGGATGAACGCGATGTTGATGACCAGGGCCGCGACGTTCGACACGTAGAACGAGCCGATCAGGCCCCAGACGAACTCCGATTCATCGATGAACAGCCGCGGACCGGGGGTCAGGCCCCAGATGATCATGCCGCCGAGCAGGATGGCGGTGGTCGGCGAGCCGGGGATGCCGAGGGTGATCATCGGCAGCATCGAGCCGGTCGAGGCGGAGTTGTTCGCCGCCTCCGGCGCGGCGACGCCGCCCGGATGGCCCTTGCCGAACTCCCTCGGGTTGCGTGACACCATCTTGGTCACGCCGTAGGCCATCAGCGAGCCGGGCGTCGCGCCCGCCGCCGGCAGCACGCCGACGAAGAAGCCGAGGAACGAGCCGATCGTCATGCCCTTCCAGCCGCGGCTGATGCCCTCCCGCGTGTCGACCTTCAGGCTCTTGAGCGACATCTTCGATTCCGTGGTCGTGATGGTGCCGCGGGTGCTGTCGATGGTCCAGATCATCTCGCCGATGCCGTAGACGCCGATCGCCAGCACCAGGAAGTTGATGCCGTGCAGGAAGCCCGAGATGTCGAAGAACACCAGCCGCGGGGCGCCCGAGATCTGGTCGTAGCCGACCGAGGCGAAAACGAGCCCGAGACAGATCGAGAGGATCGTCTTCGGCACGTCGTCGCCGCCGAGCCCGACAAAGGTGGCGAAGGCCAGCAGCATCAGCGCGAAGATCTCGGGCGGCCCGAAGCTGAGCGCCACCGACGCGAGCGCCGGCGCGAAGGCCGTGAACAGGATGACCGAAACCGTCCCGCCCATGAAGGAGGCGATGGCGGCGGTGACGAGCGCGAGGCCGGCCCGGCCCTGCAGCGCGAGCGGTCGGCCGTCGAAGGTGGTGGCGACCGCCGTCGAGGCGCCCGGGATGCCGAGCGTGATCGAGCTGATCGCGCCGCCGTACATCGCGCCGTAGTAGATCGCGGCGAGGAAGATGATGGCGGAGCCCGGCGGCACGAGGAAGGTGATCGGCAGCAGGATGGCGACCCCGTTGACCGAGCCGAGCCCCGGCATGGCGCCGATCCACAGGCCCACGGTCACGCCGATCATGATCAGCATCAGGTTGAGCGGCTCAAGTGCCTCGATCAGTCCGCCTGCGAGGAGTCCCAGGATTTCCATTCTCTCCGCTCCACTTCTGCGCGCAAGTTCCAGGTGCGAGGGGTCAGCGCGTCCGGCGTTTCAGTAGATGATGTCGTAGAGCAGGTTGAAGACCGGCGCGGTGAAGCTCAAGCCGCTCGGCATCGTTATCCGCATCAGCCCCTCGAAAAAGAAGAAGAAGCCGATTGGCGCGAGGAACGCGGTCGTCAGCGACAGCAGAAGCGTATGACGCCCGAGGAACCAGAGGTAGTAGAAGAGGAAGACAGCCATCGCGCCATACATCGAAAGGATGTCGATGAGACCGATGAAGAGCAGCAGCCCGCCACCGACCTGGAGGAGCATCTTGCGGCCCTCGGCGTCGAGAACCGGCTCGGTGGATTGGGAAGGCGGAGAGGTCCGCCTTGCCCAGTTGATGGCGATCACGACGGTGCAGACCAGCATGACCGCGGAGAGCCAGAACGGCCAGGCGCCACCGCCGGGGCCTGTGCCCCTGATGTAGCCGACCTCCAGCTCGGTGCTCTCCCACATCATGTATAGGGAAAGCAGAGCCAGTATCCCGGCCGTTATGATCTCTCCGCGCCGCATGCCAATCCTCCCTGCAGTGCCCGTGCCGCTTGGAACGGCTTATTCCATCGTCGCGAGCAGTTCCTTGTGCCGCGCGATCTGGGTGGTCCAGTACTCCGTCTGCTCCTCGGGCGGCATCCACAGCGGCGAGAGGCTCTCGGACTCCATGTAGGCCTTCCACTCGTCGGTGTTGTAGATGGTCTCGAACAGCTCCTGGTAGTACTGAGCCGCCTCGTCGGACATTGCCGGAGGCCCGACGATCGCGCGCTGGTTGTAGTAGCTGAAGTCCTCGCCAAGCTCCTTGATGGTCGGGACGTCGGGATAGGTCGGCAGCCGCTCGTCCGAGAAGGCGACCAGCGGAACGACGTCGCCGGCCTCGTAGAAACCCTTGGCCTCGGCCGGGTTGTTCACGGTCGCGCTGACCTGCTGGCCGGCCAGATCCTTGGCCACCTCGCCGCCGCCGCCGTACGGGATGTACTTGACGTCGAGGTCGTAGGTGTTCTCCAGGAACGCGACCACGAGCGAGTCTTCCTGCCCGGTGCCGGTGCCGCCCATGACGTACTGCCCGTCGGCGGCCTTCACCTCCTCGACCCACTGCTCGAAGCTGGTGATGCCGCTGTCCTTGTGGACCCAAAGGATGAAGGGATCGACGCCCATCATGGCGATCGGGGTGAAGGTCGAGACGTCGATGCCGAGGTCTTCCTGGCGCAGCGGCGTCGTGAAGAACGAGTTCAGCGTCACCAGCAGCGTGTGATCCGGATCGCTGGCCTCGTTCAGGTAGATCAGCGCCTCGGCGCCCGAGCCGCCGCCCTTGTTGTTCGGCACCAGCGGCCGGCCGGTGAGGTCGTTCTTCTCGGACACCGACTGGATGAACCGGGCGATCTGGTCGGCGCCGCCGCCGGCCCCGGCCATGATGACGAAGTCGATCGGCTTGACCGGCTCCCAGGCGAGCGCCGGGGCGCCGAAGCCCGCAAAGCCGATCGCGGCCACGCTGCTGGCCATTACGAAGCGTCGTGTGAAAGTCATTTTGTGTGTCCTCCCTAGCTGGACATTGAGTTTAAGGTCGGCGACGTGGGCGCCAATCTTCCGGATCATCCGGGAGTGAAGCGGCGCTCCCGCTTCCGTTCAGGTCTGTAACCGCTCTTTCCACCTCCTTGCCCTGAACGCTGGTATACCAGACTCAGATCGTATTTGGGGGTGCCGGAAATGCAAGCGTCGTGACGCCGCCGTCCCGCCGGCGCCCGCCTCAGTGTACCATCACAACCGGCATTTCGGCATGGTCGACCACGTGCTGGGTGGCGCCCCCGAACACCGTCTCGCGCTCGCGGCTGTGGCTGTAGGCGCCCATCAGCAGCGTGTCCGCGCCGAGCTCCGGCGCGGTCGCGAGGAGGACCTCGCCGGGCTCGTCCTCGGCGTCGATCCGCTGCAACCCCGCGTCGATGCCGTTGAGCGACAAGTAGCGCTGCAGCGCCTGTCCGCTGACCGCCGGATGCTGGGAGCCGCCGTCGAGCACGATCACCTCCTCCGCCCCGCGCAGCAGCCCGAGCGAGAGCGCGACCGCGCGGCTCGCCTCCATCGAGCCGTTCCAGGCGACGGCGATGCGCCGCCCGAGCCCGGCCGGCGGGCCGGGGCGGTCCGGGCAGATCATCACCGGCCGGCCGCAGCCGAACAGCGCCGTCCGCAAGGTATTCGCGCCGAGATTGTCGCGGTCCGGCTTGGCGACGACGATGAGGTCGGCCAGCCGCCCCCATGGCTTGATGACATCGGCCATCCTGCCCTCCTCCTCGTGCCAGCTCGCCGTTGCCCCGGCGTCGGTCGGGGGGCCGTCGACACGGGTCAGGCCCAGTTCGGGCAGCAGGCGCTCGAAGCCGGCGACCAGCGCCTTCTCCTCGGCGTCGGCAATTTCCCGCGCCTGCGCCTTGATCTGCTCGCGGAAGCTGGAGGGTACGACCACGCCGTAAGGGATCATGTCCGAGGCGCGCGCGCGGCAGTGCAGCACCTCGACATGCGCGTGGTGAAGGTGCGCGACAGCGGCCGCGTGGGCGAGCACGCTCTCGGCCTTGTCGTCGCCCCTGAGCGGACAGAGAATCTTGGCGATCGTCATGGTTTCCCCCGCGGTCAGAACAGCCCTTCGATGAGGCCCTCGTCGTTCAGCCGGATCGTCTCGGCGGCCGGCTTCCGCGGCAGTCCAGGCATGGTCATGATCTCGCCGCAGACGACGACCACGAACCCCGCGCCGGCCGACAGGCGCACCTCGCGCACCGGCAGGTCGTGGCCCGACGGCGCGCCCCGCCGGGACGGGTCGGTGGTGAACGAGTACTGGGTCTTCGCCATGCAGACCGGCAGGTGGCCGTAGCCCTGCTCCTCCCATTCCTTGAGCTGGTTGCGGACCTTGGAATCGGCCAGCACCGAGTCGGCACGGTAGATGCGCTTGGCCACCGTCTCGATCTTCTGGAAAAGGCCCATCTCGTCGGGGTAGAGGGGCGCGTACTGCGCGGTCTTCGCCTCGACGATCTGCACGACCTTCTCGGCGAGCTCGCGGCTGCCCTCGGACCCCTTGGCCCAGTGCTGCGCGAGCACGGCCTCCGAGCCCTGGCCCTTCACGTACTCCCTGATCGCCTCGACCTCGGGGTCGGTGTCCTTGACGAAGTGGTTGATCGCGACCACCACCGGCACGCCGAACTGCTTCAGGTTCTCGATGTGGCGGCCGAGATTGGCGCAGCCCTTCTTGACCGCGGCGACGTTCTCGGCGCCCAGGTCGTCCTTCTTGACGCCGCTGTTCATCTTGAGCGCGCGCACGGTCGCGACGAGCACCACGGCCTGCGGCTTCAGCCCCGCCTTGCGGCACTTGATGTCCATGAACTTCTCGGCGCCGAGGTCCGCGCCGAAGCCCGCCTCGGTCACCACGTAGTCGGCGAGCTTCAGCGCCGTCTTGGTCGCCATGACCGAGTTGCAGCCGTGGGCGATGTTGGCGAACGGCCCGCCGTGCACGAAGGCCGGGTTGTTCTCGAGCGTCTGCACCAGGTTCGGCTGGATCGCGTCCTTGAGCAGCACCGACATGGCGCCGTCGGCGCCGATGTCGCGGCAGTAGACCGGCGTGCGGTCCCGCCTGTGGGCCACGATCATGTCGCCGAGGCGGCGCTCGAGGTCCTTGAGGTCGGACGCGAGGCAGAGGATCGCCATGACCTCGGAGGCGACCGTGATGTCGAAGCCGTTCTCGGTCGCGAACCCGTTCGCGACGCCGCCGAGCGAGGTCACGATCTGCCGGAGCGCGCGGTCGTTCATGTCGAGCACGCGCCGCCAGGCGATGCGCCGCGTGTCGATCGCCTGCTCGTTGCCCCAGTAGATGTGGTTGTCGATCATCGCGCTCAGCAGGTTGTGGGCGCTGGTGATCGCGTGGAAGTCGCCGGTGAAGTGGAGGTTCATGTCCTCCATCGGCACGATCTGCGCGTAGCCGCCGCCCGCGGCGCCGCCCTTCATGCCGAAGTTCGGGCCGAGCGAGGCCTCGCGGATGCAGACCGCGGTCTTCTTGCCGATCGCGTTCAGCCCGTCGCCCAGGCCCACCGTGGTCGTCGTCTTGCCCTCGCCCGCGGGCGTCGGGTTGATCGCGGTGACGAGGATCAGGTTGCCGTCCTCGCGGTCCTGGACCGAGGCGATGAACTCGGCCGAGACCTTGGCCTTGTCGTGCCCGAACGGCAGCAGGTGCTCGCTCGGGATGTCGAGCATGGCGCCGATCTCCTGGATCGGCTTCTTGTTCGCCTTGCGGGCAATCTCGATGTCGGAGGCCATGGGATTTTTCCCTGTGTAACGGTGTTCAGGCGCCGAGGCGGGTGCCGGCGGAGAGGGAGGCGGTCGAGGCCCATTCGGCGGCCGGGATCTTGCCGCCCCCCGAGGGGCGCACGCGCTTGACCAGGATGCGCCCGCCGCCGGCCTGCACGATCACGCCGTCCTGCGTGACCTCGACGACCTCGCCCGGCGTGCCGTCGCCGCCGTCGGCCTTGCGGGTGTCGTAGACCTGCACCTCGTCGCCGTTCACGGTGGTCCAGGCGCCCGGCTGCGGGTTGGTGCCGCGGATCAGGTTGTAGACCTCGTCCGCGGGCTTCGACCAGTCGATCCGGGCGTCCTTCTTGCGGCACCAGGATTCGTAGGTCGCCTGGCTCTCGTCCTGCGGCGTCCGCGGCGGGTTGTCCGAGCGCATGAGGTCGATCGCCTCGAGGGTCGACTCGACGCCGAGCGCGAAGATCTTCTTGAAGTAGACGTCGCCCAGCGTCTCGTCCGGGCCGATGTCGACCTCCTTCTGCAGCAGGACGTCGCCTTCGTCGAGCCCGTCGGTCGGGTAGAACCAGCTGAGCCCGGTCTTCGTCGAGCCCCAGATGATCGGCCAGTTGATCGACGACGGGCCCCGGTGCTTCGGCAACAGCGACGGGTGGAAGCAGATCGAGCCGCGGGAGGGCAGGTCGCGCGCCTGTTCCGGCACGAAGATGATCATGTAGGCCATGACCATCAGGTCGGCGTCGAGCGCCTTCATCTCGTCGATGGTGCCCTGGTCCTTGTAGGACGAGGGCTGGAACAGCGGCAGCCCGTGCTCGAGCGCCGCCTCCTTCAGCGGGTCGACCGGCTTGCCCTCCTTGTCGGGGGCGGTGTAGACGCCGACGACCTCGTCGCGGCCCGCCTCGAGGATCTTTTCCAGCGCCGCCCGTCCGAAAGCCTGCTGTCCGTTCACGATGAGCCGCATGTGTCCTCCCTCGGTTCGCCGGCTTATCCCGGCCTCGGTCAGGGGAAGAGCCCTCTCCCCCCGCCCCTCTCCCGGCGGGAGAGGCGAGCGCCGGCTCCGGCGCCGCCTCTCCGGTCGGTCGTTGTCAGCACCGCCCTCGCCGCGCGCCCCTCTCCGTCGGGAGAGGGGTCGGGGGAGAGGGTCGGCCGCCGGCTACTCCGCCGCGCGGGGCAATTCGCCCACCGCGCCGGTGCCGGCGATCTCGTTGATCTCGTCGTCGGAGTAGCCGAGCACGTCGCGCAGGATCTCGGCCGTGTGCTCGCCGAGGAGCGGCGAGCGCTTCACCTCGACCGGGCTGTCCGACATCTTGATCGGCAGGCCGACGGTCAGGTACTGGCCGCGCTCCGGATGATCGACCTCGACGATCGTCCCTGTCTTGCGCAGCCCCTCGTCCTCGGCGATCTCCTTCATGCTCAGGATCGGCCCGACCGGGATGTTGAGCGGGTTGCAGATATCCATGACCTCGAACTTGGTCCTGGTCTGGGTCCACTCCTCGATCGTCCCGAACACGTGGTCGAGCTTGTCGAGGCGCGCCGGCGGCGTCGCGTAGTCCGGGTCCTCCTTCCACTCGGGCTTGCCGATCACGTCGCAGATCTTCTCCCAGACCGCGGCCTGGGTGATGAAGTAGGTGTAGGCGTTGGGATCGTCCTCCCAGCCCTTGCACTTGAGGATCCGCCCCGGCTGCCCGCCGCCCGAGTCGTTTCCGGCGCGCGGCACGGCGTCGCCGAACGGGATGCCCTTGCCGTATTGCGAGTACTCCTTGAGCGGGCCGCGCTCGAGGCGCTGCTGGTCGCGCAGCTTGACGCGGCAGAGGTTCAGCACCCCGTCCTGCATCGGCGCCAGCACCTTCTGGCCGCGGCCCGTCTTCTCGCGCTGGAAGAGCGCCGCGACGATGCCGAGCGCGAGGTTGAGCCCGGTGCCCGAGTCGCCGATCTGCGAGCCCGTCACCAGCGGCAGCCCGTCGTGGAAGCCGGTGGTCGAGGCCGAGCCGCCCGCGCACTGCGCCACGTTCTCGTAGACCTTGCAGTTCTCGTAGTTGCCCGGTCCGAAGCCCTTCACGGACGCCATGATCATCCGCGGGTTGATCTTCTTGATCTGCTCCCAGCCGAAGCCCATGCGGTCGAGCGCGCCGGGCGCGAAGTTCTCGACCAGCACGTCGCACTCCTTGACGAGCCGGGTCAGGATCTCCTTGCCCTTGTCGCTCTTGGAGTTCAGCTCGATCGAGCGCTTGTTGTGGTTCAGCATCGTGAAGTAGAGACTGTCGGCCCCGGGCATGTCCACGAGCTGCTGGCGCGTCGCGTCGCCGACGCCGGGACGCTCGACCTTGATCACGTCGGCGCCCATCCAGGCGAGAAGCTGGGTGCAGGTCGGGCCCGACTGCACGTGGGTGAAATCGAGGATCTTGACCCCGTCCAACGCTGTCATTGCTGCTCCTGTCGCTGTGAGTTCCTGAGCTCCGCCCCGATCACTTCTTCTTGGGCAGGGTGCTCTGCGGGTTGAGGCTGCCGATGTTGCCGCTCTCGGTGCCGGCGGCGGGGTCGATCACCGCGTTGACCAGCGTCGGCCGTCCGGAGTCCATCGCCTTCTCGACGGCCTCGCGCAGCTCGTCCGGCGTGGTCGCGTGGACGCCGACGCCGCCGAACGCCTCCATCATCCGGTCGTAGCGGCTGTCCTTGACGAACACCATCGGCGAGGGGTCGGTGCCGCCCGACGGGTTCTGGTCGACGCCGCGATAGATGCCGGAGTTGTTGAAGACGACGACGCAGACCGGCAGGTTGTACCGGCAGATCGTCTCGACCTCCATGCCCGAGAAGCCGAAGGCGCTGTCGCCGGCGACGGCCAGGACCGGCTTGCCGGTCTCGACTGCCGCGCCGACGGCGAAGCCCATGCCGATGCCCATGACGCCCCATGTGCCGACGTCGAGGCGCTTCCTCGGCTTCGACATGTCGATGACGCTGCGCGCGATGTCGAGCGTGTTGGCGCCCTCGTTGATCAGAATCGCGTCCGGCCGGTCCTTGATGATCTGGCGGAGCGGCGCCAGCGCGCTGTGGAAGTCCATCGGCACCGAGTTCTTGCCGAGTTTGCCCGCCATCTTCTGGAGGTTGGCCTCCTTCTTCTGCGCGATGGCGTCGGTCCACTCGGCCGGGGCCCTCGTCTCCTCGACCATGCCGTCGAGCAGCGCGGTCACGCAGGACTCGATGTCGCCGACCAGCGGCGCCGCGATCTCGACGTTCGAGTCCATCTCGCGCGGCTCGATGTCGATCTGCACGAACTTCTTGCGCCCCTCGCCCCACTGCTTGCCCTTGCCGTGGCTGAGCAGCCAGTTGAGCCGGGCGCCGATCAGCACGACCGTGTCCGACTCCTTCAGCGCCAGCGAGCGGGCGGCGGCCGCAGACTGCGGGTGGTTGTCCGGCAGCAGGCCCTTTGCCATGCTCATCGGCAGGTAGGGGATGCCGCTCCGCTCGACGAACTCGCGGATCTTGTCGTCGCACTGCGCGTAGGCCGCGCCCTTGCCGAGGATGATCAGCGGGCGCTTCGCCTCCTTGAGCACGCCGAGCGCGCGCTCGACCGCATCCGCGCCGGGACGCTGCGCCGGCGCCGGGTCGATCACCTTGACCAGCGACTGGCGCCCCTTCTCGGCATCCGTCACCTGCGCGAGCAGCTTGCCCGGCAGGTCGAGATAGACGCCGCCCGGGCGACCCGAGACGGCCGAGCGGATGGCCCGCGCGATGCCGATGCCGATGTCCTCGGCGTGCAGGATCCGGTAGGCGGCCTTGCACAGCGGCTTGGCGATGGCGAGCTGGTCCATCTCCTCGTAGTCGCCCTGCTGCAGGTCGACGATCTCGCGCTCGGAGCTGCCCGAGATCAGGATCATCGGGAAGCAGTTGGTCGTGGCGTTCGCCAGCGCCGTCAGGCCGTTCAGGAAGCCGGGAGCCGAGACGGTAAGGCAGATGCCGGGCTTCTTGGTCAGGAAGCCGGCGATCGCCGCGGCGTTGCCCGCATGCTGCTCGTGCCGGAACGAGATCACGCGCATGCCCTCGGCCTGCGCCAGCCGCCCGAGATCCGAGATCGGGATCCCCGGCACCCCGTAGATGGTGTTGAGCCCGTTGAGCTTCAGCGCGTCGATGACCAGGTGGAACCCGTCGGTGAGTTCCTGTTCCTCGACCTCGGGCGCGTTCGCGCTCTCGGCAACTGCTGACATGATATCTCCCTTCAGAGCGTCAGGTTCATTCGGCGGCCTCGAAGGCGCCGCCGATGAAGGCCCAGCTCCGCCTGAGATAGTCGTGGAGCCGGAGCGTGTGCTCGCGCACCAGCCGCGCCGCCAGATCCGCGTCCCGCGTCTCGATCGCCTCGATGACCGCCATGTGGTCGACGACCGAGCGGTCGGCGCGGCCGGTGTCGGTCGCCGCCTTCCGGCGCACGGCCTTCAGGTGCGTGAAGAGGCCGGCCGCCAGCTCCTCGAGCATCCGGCACTTCGACATGCGCAGGATGTGCAGGTGGAACTCGATGTTGACCTCGGAATACTCGTTGATGCGCGCCTTCGCGCCGCCGGCGGTGAAGGCGGTGCCGATGCGGCGGAGCTCGGCGATCTCCTCGTCGCTCGCCTCCGTGCAGGCGAGCCGTGCGGCCATCGATTCGAGCGCCGCCCAGACCGTGACCATCTCGAGGATCTCGTCGAGCGTCTTGCGCCGGATGTAGACGCCGCGGCGGGGCTGGATCTCGACAAAGCCCTCCTGCTCGAGGCGCATGATCGCCTCGCGAATCGGCGTGCGGCTGATGCCGAGCTGCTCGGCCAGCGTGCGCTCGTCCATGCGCAGGTTGGTGTCGGCGTCGTAGATGTCGAGCTCCATCACCGAGTTCTTCAGAACCTCGTAGATATGCTCCTTAAGGCTGAAGGAGCCGTCCACCGGCTTGAGGTTCAGGGTCTTAGCCAAACGTATCTCCGGCTCGGCCGCCTGCCGCTCCGTATCTGGTATACCAAACACCAGAGGATCGCAACCCTGCTTGCGCGACGGAAGCCCCACGGAAGATCGGTGTGGAGGCTGCGGCCGGGCGCTGCTATCGAGCGTCTGATGCAGGACACCTCCTCCGTCACGCCCATGATGGCGCAGTACCTGGAGATCAAGGCGGCGCACGCCGATGCGCTCCTGTTCTACCGCATGGGGGACTTCTACGAGCTGTTCTTCGACGACGCGGCGGCGGCGGCGGCGGCGCTCGACATCGCGCTGACCAGGCGCGG
The DNA here is from genome assembly GCA_035512995.1 of Thermohalobaculum sp. Lineage (GTDB taxonomy): Bacteria > Pseudomonadota > Alphaproteobacteria > Rhodobacterales > Rhodobacteraceae > Thermohalobaculum. Next base: position 1,064 of record DATKCY010000247.1, on the reverse strand, counting down.
CAAGCATCTGGGCCAGGACATCCAGATGTGCGGCGTGCCCGTTCACGCGGCCGAGAGCTACCTCTCGTCCCTGATCCGCAAGGGCTTCCGCGTCGCCGTCTGCGAGCAGACCGAGGACCCGGCCGAGGCGCGGAGGCGCGGCGCGAAGGCGGTCGTCCGGCGCGAGGTCGTGCGCCTCGTGACGCCGGGCACGCTGACCGAGGACGCGCTGCTCGAGGCCAGGCGCCACAACTATCTTGCCGCCTTCGCCGAGGTCCGGGGCGACGCGGCGCTCGCCTGGGCCGACGTCTCGACCGGCGACCTGCACGTGGCCCAGATCGCGCGTGCGGCGCTGGGCCCGGAGCTCGCGCGGCTGAGGCCGTCCGAGGTGCTGGTGGCCGAGCGCGGCGAGGACGGGCTCGGGCTAATGGCCGCGATCGAGGAGACCGGCGCGGTGACGACCGCGCTCGGCCCCGCGAGCTTCGATTCGACCGCGGCCGAGGGGCGGCTGAAAAGTCTCTACCGGGTCGCGGCGCTCGACGCCTTCGGCGCGTTCGGGCGAGCCGAGCTCGCGGCCCTCGGCGCGCTCGCCGACTATCTGGAGCTGACCCAGAAGGGGCGGCTGCCGATGCTGAAGCCGCCCCAGCGCGAGCGCGCGGGCGGGAGCATGCGGATCGACGCCGCGACCCGCCGCAACCTCGAGATCGCCCATGCCCTCGCGGGCGGGCGCGCGGGCTCGCTCGCCGCCGCGGTCGACCGGACGGTGACGGCGGCCGGCGCGCGGCTGATGGAGACGCGGCTCTCGGCGCCGCTGACCGATCCGGCCCGGATCGCCGCCCGTCTCGACGCGGTCGAGTCGCTGGTGGGCGACCCCGGGCTCCGCGACGGGCTGCGCGCGGCGCTCGCCCGCGTGCCGGAGATCGAGCGCGCGCTCCAGCGCCTCGCGCTCGACCGCGGCGGCCCGCGCGACCTGGGCGCGATCCGGGCGGGGCTGCGGGGCGCGGCCGGGATCGCGCGCACGCTGCCGGCGGCGCTGCCCGTGCGGCTGGCGGACGCGGGGGCGCGCCTCGTCGGCCACGCCGACC
>DATKCY010000246.1:0-15611 GCA_035512995.1 Thermohalobaculum sp. | reverse complement strand
GAAGGCGGCGATCACGACAGTCGTCGCAGTCCTCGTGACGGCCGCGAGCTGGGCCGTGCTCGACCGCCAGCTCATCACGCTCGAGGACGTGAGCTGGATCACGCCGCCGTCGCTGCGATAGCGGCGCAGTCTCCACCGGCCTCGTTCACGTAGCGCCTGCTCGGGACGCGACAGGCCGCGGAGGCGTCACCTCCGCCGGCGGATTGTGAAGCGGGCGGCCTCGATCAGCGTCGCGGCGCGCTCGCCGAAGGGCGCGAGCGCCGCCTCGGCCTCGGCGACCAGCTCTCCGGCGCGGGCGCGGGCGCCGTCCTCTCCCAGGATGTCGACGAAGGTCGCCTTGCCGGCCGCGCGGTCCTTGCCGACCCGCTTGCCGGTCTCGGCGGCGCTGCCCGTCACGTCGAGCAGGTCGTCGGCGATCTGGAACGCCTCGCCGAGCGCGCGGGCGTAGGCCGCGACGGGCCGGATGCGGGCGTCGCCGACGCCGGCGACGATGGCGCCGGCCTCGGCCGAGACCTCGATCAGCGCCCCGGTCTTCAGCGCCTGCAGCCGCCGTATCTCGTCGATGCCGAAGGCGGCGCCCGCGCGCTCGGCCGCGAGGTCGATCGCCTGCCCGCCGACCATGCCGGCGGCGCCGGAGGCCTGGGCGAGGCGGAGGCAAAGGCGGGCGCGCACCGAGCCGTCGGAATGCGTCTCGGGCGCGGCCAGGATCTCGAAGGCCAGTGCCTGCAGCGCGTCGCCGGCGAGGATCGCCGTCGCCTCGTCCCATTTGCGGTGCACGGTCGGCTGGCCCCGGCGCAGGTCGTCGTCGTCCATCGCCGGCAGGTCGTCGTGGATCAGCGAATAGGCGTGCAGGCACTCCATCGCGGCCGCGACGCGGTAGGGGTCGCCCGCGGCCGGGGCGAACAGGGCGGCGGCCTCGATCGCGAGGAAGGCGCGGAGGCGCTTGCCGCCGGCCAGCACGCCGTGGCGCATCGCCGTTGCCAGCTCGCGCTCGCCCGCCAGGCCTTCGCCCGCCGGAAGCAGCCGGTCGAGCACGCCCTCAACCCGGCGCGCGGTGGCAGCCAGCCGCTCGGCGAAGTCGGGCGCGTCGGCTCCCGGGGCTCCGGTCATTCCCCCTCCCCGAAAATGTCCGGCAGGTCCTCGACCACCGTCTCGCCGCCGGCAATCCGGGCGCGGCGGTGCTGGAGATAGATCGTGCGGAGCGTCGTGTAGCTGTCGTCGCTCTCGTAGAGCAGGTCGTCGATCAGCGGCATGTTCCCGGCCCTGAAGTCCACGGTCTCGCCCAGCGTCGAGGCCGGCGGCAGCCACAGCCGGTCGGTCGCGACGCCGAACCAGAGGAACGGGTTGAGGGCGAGGTCGACGGTCTGCCCGATCATGTCGCGCGTCGTCGCCGGTCCCACGAGCCAGAGGACCCAGTAGGGCCCCTCGTCCATGCCGTAGCGGGCGAGGGTGACGCCGAAGTCGGTGTCCTCCCTCGGCAGGCCGAACTCGGTCGCCGGATCGAGCAGCCCGCCGGCGCCGAGCACGGTGTTGAGCGTGAGCCGCCCGAGGCTGCGGAGCGCGGGCCGGGGCCGCCCCTGCAGCACGTGGTTCGCGAGGTCGGTCACGGTCCCTGCGTGGCTGAAGGCGTTGCCGACGAGGTGCTGCGCCAGCGTCGGGGTAACGGCGTCGTATGCGCGGGCGGCCGGGCGCAGCACGGCGCGGTCTACCCGCAGATTGTTGCGGTGAACCCAGCGGTTGTAGTCCTCGAACGGGTCGGCGGGATTGTCGCCCGCCCCGCCCGTGCAGGCGGCGAGGGCGAGCAGGGTCGAGGCTGCGAGGGCGGTGAACGCGCGCCGGCGGGTCGACACTGATCGTCTTCCTGCGTCAGGCCCGGCAGCGCGGCCCGGGCGTCCGAGAGATGAGCTCCGCCGGAGGGTGCCGCTCGCCGCCCGCCCGCTCGGCCAAGCGCGGACCCTAGCGTGCGGCAGGGCGGCTCACAAGCTCCGGCCGGCCGCATCGGGTGCGGCGAGGCGCGCCGCCGTCTCGCCCGAGCGGATCGCGCCCTCGATCGTCGCGGGCAGCCCCGTGTCGGTCACGTCGCCCGCGAGGATCAGGTTGCCGAGCGCGGTCTGCGGCCGGGGTCGGCGGAGGAGGGCCGCGGGGGATTGGTCGAAGGTCGCGCGCTTCTCGACCAGCAGGCGGTGGGCGGCCATCCGGGCGCCGCCGAGGCCGAGCGCCGCCTTCGTCTCGGCCCAGAGCCGATCGACCAGCTCTCGGCGCGCCTCCTCGTCCGCGGGCTGCCGGTCGGGCGCACTGACGGTGATGCTGACGACGTCGCGCCGGACGAAGACCCACTGGGCGCGAGCGCCGAGGACCCCGGTCAGCGGCGGGGCGTGGACGAGCGCCGGCGCGTCCTCGACCCGGACATGCAGGTTCAGGATCGGGTGCGCGTCGTCGGGCAGATCGAGCTCGGGCATCAGGGGGCTGAGCCGCGACGGGGGAAGCGCCAGGACCACCCGGTCGGCGGGGCCGAGCGCGATGCGCTCGCCGTCGAAGACGAGGACGGCGACGCGGCCCTCCGACCGCTCGAGCGCCCGGAGCGGCCGGCCCAGGCGGACCGCGGCGCCGAGCTCGCCGAGCCGCGCCAGCGCCGGATCGACCAGGGCTGCGCCGAGGCCGTCGGGTGCGACCATCGGCCGGCAATGGGCGCCGCCCCGCGCCACCGTCTCGGCGAAGACCCGCCAGAGCAGGCGGGCGGAGCCGCGCTCGGGCCGGTCGTTAAGAATGGCCAGCGTCAGTGGCTCCCAGAACCGCTGCCAGATCGGGCCGCGGCCGGGGATCGCCTGCGCCACCGTCTGCTCCGGCCGCGCCCGCGCCAGGCGGAGGGCGCCGAGGTGGTCGCGCGCGCTCGTGCCGGGCGTCCGGCGCGCGGGCGAGGCGATCCACCACGGCAGCCGGCCGCGGTTCAGCCGCACGGTCCAGCGCTCCCCCGCCGCGAGGTCGACGAACGGGAAGGCGGCCTCCTCGGCCGCCCGCATCGCGTCCGGACTGCCCGCGAGCGCCATGTAGGCGCGGGTCGAGCGGTTGCCGCTGAGGACCAGGTGGTTGCCGTTGTCGATCCGGCGCCCGAGCCGCGCGTCGTCGTAGGAGCGGCAGCGCCCGCCCGCGTGGCCCGAAGCTTCGTGCAGGCGCACGCGTACGCCGCGGCTGGCCAGGTGGAGCGCGGTCGAGAGGCCGGCGAGGCCCGCGCCGACGACGTGGACCTCAGCCATCCGCGATCGGCCGGCGCGACCACGCGATCCGGACGAGGCCGCCCGCGACGCGGGAGGCGCGGCCGACCTCGGTGTCGGGCGCATAGCCGCGCGCGGTGAGGGCCGCCAGCGTCACCTCGTAGCTGCCCATCATCGCGAGCGCCGGCGTCAGCGCCAGCCGGTCGTGCCGGGCGATGCCGGCGCGGGCCTCCCGGTACTCGAGGCGCGCGAGGGCGGCGAGGTCGCGGCAGACGCCCGGCAGCGCGGGATGGGCGAGCGCCAGGCGCGGCTCCGGCGGCACGGCGTGCCGGGCCAGCAGCTCGGCGGGCAGGTAGAGGCGGCCGCGCCGGGCGTCCTCGGCGACGTCGCGGACGATGTTGGTGAACTGCAGCGCGTCGGCGAGGGCGAGCGCGAAGCGCTCGGAGGCGGCGCCCCGCCAGGCGCCGAAGATACGCATCGAGATCAGGCCGACCGAGCCCGCGACCCGGCGGCTGTAACGGCGGAGGACGGCCATGTCGGGGGCGACGATCGGGCCCGCCGCGTCCATCTCCATGCCGTCGATCAGCGCGTGGAGCTCTGCCTCCGGCAGCCCGTGGTCCCGCATCGGGCGGGCGAGGGCGCGGGTCAGCGGCGCCCGCGGCGTGCCGGCGGCGAGGTGGCGGATCTCGGCCCGCCAGGCATCGAGCACCCGGCGCTTGTCGTCGGCCGGCCATGGCCCGTCCGCCACGTCGTCGACGACGCGGGCGAAGGCGTAGAGCGCGGCCATCGCGTGGCGCCGCCGCCGCGGCAGCAGCGTGAGGCCGAGGCCGAACGAGGTGCCGGAGGCGCGGGTGATCGCCCGCGCGGTCTCGCCCGGGCTCGCGTCGCCGCGGTCGGACGCGGGCGCCAGCGCCACGAGGTCGGGGTGCATCAGCGGCCGAGGGCGAGCCGGCGGGTGCCGGCGAGGAACGCCGCGGCGATGTCGGCGCGGCCGAGCCGCACGCGGCCCGCGAGCGGGTCCTCGCGCCGGAGGCGCCGCGACAGCCGGCGCGCGAGGGCGTGGATCACCGCCGCCTCGGCCGCGAGCCGGCGCGAGCGGATCCCGCCCGACAGCCGCTCGGCCTGCCCGAGCCAGGCGTCGCAGCCGTCGAGGCAGCGGTCGATCACGCGGCGGAGGCCGGGGCTCGCGCGCGCGGCGGCGAGGTCGGCCTCGGCCACGCCCTCGGCCGCCATCCAGTCGGCGGGCAGGTAGATGCGGTCGAGCGACGTGAAATCCTGCTTCACGTCCTGCAGGTGGTTCAGCACCTGGAGCGCGGCCGTCAAGGCGTCCGAGCCCGCGGCCGAGCGCTCGCCCTCGCCGTGCAGGTCGAGCATGAAGCGGCCGACGGGGTGCGCCGAGAGGCGGCAGTACCCGGCGAGCTCGTCCCAGTCGGAATAGCGGCGCTTCCGCGCGTCCATGCGGAAGGCGTCGAGCAGCGTGCGCGGGTGGTGGTCGCTGACGCCGCTCGCGTCGAGGCTGCGGCGCAGTCGCACGGCCTTTGCGGGCCCCGCGGCGCCGGGCTCGAGGCCGGCCTCGAAGCGGTCGAGCCGGCGGAGCTTCTCGTCCGGTTCGAGCGCCGGGCTGTCGGCGATGTCGTCGGCGGCGCGGGCGAAGGCGTAGAAGGCGGCGACATGCGGCCTCAGCCGCCGCGCGACCAGGAGCGAGGCGACGGGGAAGTTCTCGTCCGCGGCGCCCTTGCCCGACGGCGCCTCGATGGCCTCGCCGCCGTCGCTCGCCGGCGCTCCGGGGATTGTCGCCAGGGGGCGCATCGTCCTGCCTCGCACGGGATCGGGATTCTGCAGTCTATGGAGGCCAGGCTGCGACTGCAAACGCCGAGGGCGGGCGGGGCCCGGCGTCAGGACGGCTCGCAGATGCCGATCCCGTCGTCGGTGACGGAGCCGAGATAGAGCCGCTCTTCCTCGAGCAATGCGACCCCGACCGCCGACAGGAGGTCGCCGCCCGGGTCGTCCAGCAGGATCTCGAGCTGGCTCGAGCCCGGATCGAAGCGGACGACCCGCGACGGCGAGGAGAAGGCGAAGCCGTTCAGGTAGAAGAAGAACTTCCAGAGCGAGGGATGCAGGGCGGCGACGACGCCGCCGTCCTCGTCGATCGTCAGGTTGTCCGGGCCGCCCGGCATCGGCCGGTCGATGTCGCCGGTCAGCTTTTCGGCCCGCATCTCGGCGACGATCGGCAGCCCGGTCGGGCCGATCACGATGCCGTTCGGCAGAAAGAAGCGGTCCTCGGTCGCCCTGACGGTGCCGTCCGGCGTCACCACGAGCATCAGGCCGGTCGGATAGAAGGGCATGGCGTCCATCACGCTCAGATGGCAGATCGCCCGGTCGCGGGTGACGAGCAGGTTGCCCCCGAAGTCGAACGCCACGTCGCTCGCCCGGCAGAACGCGTCGTGCATGTGGCGCGCGACCGGCGACCAGAGTTCGTCCTGGCGCTCGATCACGTCGATGACCGCGGTGCCCTCGCCGCCCACGTTGTTGATGAGGGCGAGCCGTCCGCTCGAAGCGTCGTAGTCGATGCCCTCGGGATAGACGCCGCCGGCGAGGTCGTAGGGCTTGACGATCGCCTCGACCTCCAGCACGGGCGCCCCGCGCTCGAGCTCGAACAGCGAGACCCCGAAGAGGCCGCCGAAGGGCAGCGTCTGGTCGGTGCGGTCGAGGGCTGCCAGCACCAGCGTGTCGCCGTCGGGCAGGAGCGCCATGTCCGAGACGCCGGCGAGCAGCTTGCCGGTAAAGGAATCGCGCAGATCGACCCTGCGGCAGTTCTCGAGATCGTAGCGCGCCTCGACGGCCGGACCCGATCCGCCGAAGGCGAACCAGAGCACCATCACCGCGATCATCGCGGCGCCGAGCGACACGAGAAGGCTCAGTCGAAGCACTGGAGGAAAACCTCGTAAGCCCAAGTGTGGACGGCGCGCCTTGCAGCTTATCGGTGGCGGACGCGCCTGGAAAGGGCAGGGGGCGCCGGGCCCGCCCTCTTAGAGGCAATGGCGACACGCTGGCAACAGTCGCGTTCACGTCAGCCGCGACCGGGCGCGCATTGGCGTCGCCAGAGGCCCAGCGGCGGAGGAGCTGGCGCCGCATCCGGCTCAGGCGACTGTCGCTCCCGCGTCTGCCAGCGCCGCCGGCAGCGCCTCCGCCAGCACGGCCAGGTCCTCCTCGCGCCCGGCGCTGATCCGGATGCAGCGGTCGAGCGGCGGGGCGCCCGGCATTCGGACGAAGACGCCGCGCCCGACCAGCCCCTCGAGCACCCGGCGGGCGAAGGCGCCGTCGCGGCCGCAGTCGACGGCGACGAAGTTGGCGGCCGACGGCAATGCCGTCAGCCCGTTCGCCGCCGCGATGCGGCCGATGGCGTCCCGGCTCTCCGCCACCCGGCGCTGCACCTCCGACAGCCATGCCCGGTCGCCGAGCGCCGCAAGAGCCGCCACCTGCGCCTGCCGGTTGACGCCGAAATGGTTGCGCACGCGGTCGAAGGCCGCGATCAGCGCCGTGTGTCCGATGGCATAGCCGATGCGGAGGCCGGCGAGGCCATACGCCTTCGAGAAGGTGCGGAAGCGGATCAGCCGCGGGTCGTCCGGGTCGAGCGGCGGCGCCGTACCCTCGGGCGCGAACTCGACATAGGCCTCGTCGAGCACCAGCAGGCAGTCATCCGGCAGCGCGTCGAGCAGGCGGAGCACGCGGCTCGCGCCGTGCCAGCTGCCCATCGGGTTGTCGGGGTTCGCGAGATAGACCATGCGCGCGCCCGTCTCGTGCGCCGCGGCGGCGAGGGCGTCCGGGTCCTCGGCGTCGTCGCGGTAGGGGCGGGTGATCAGTTCGCCCCCGAAGCCCGCGACGTGGTAGTTGAAGGTCGGGTAGGCGCCGGCCGAGGTCACGACGCGGTCGCCGGGGCCGACGAACAGGCGGACGGCGATGCCGAGGAGGCCGTCGATGCCCTCGCCGACCTTGAGCGACGCCGCGGGCACGCCGAGGGAGACCGCCAGCGCCTCGCGCACCTCGTGGCTCTCGGGATCGGCGTATTTCCACGCATCCGGCGCCGCGGCCCGCATCGCCTCGACGGCACGGGGCGAGGGGCCGAACACGCTCTCGTTCGCGCCGAGCCGCGCGGCGAAGGGTTCTCCGCGCGCGCGCTCCTGCTCCTCCGGCCCGACGAAGGGCACGGTCGCGGGCAGGCTGGCGGCGAGCGGGGTCAGCGGGGGCGGACGGCGGGACATGGGGCGCACGCTAGCGGCTGATGCGGCGCGGGCAAGGGGGAATCCGGCAGCTCAGCCGAGGGTGCCGGCGCGAAGCTCCTTCGCCGCCTCGATCGCGTAGTAGGTGAGGACGCCGGCGCAGCCCGCCCGCTTGAAGGCGGCGAGGCTTTCCAGCATCACCGCACGGCCGTCGAGCCAGCCTGCCTGCGCCGCGGCGGTCAGCATCGCGTACTCGCCCGACACCTGGTAGGCGAAGGTCGGGACCGAAAATGTCTCGTGCACGCGGCGGCAGATGTCGAGATAGGGCAGGCCCGGCTTGACCATCACCATGTCGGCGCCCTCGGCGAGGTCCTCCGCAACCTCGCGCAGCGCCTCGTCCGAGTTGCCGGGGTCCATCTGGTAGGTCTTCTTGTCGCCCGTCAGCGCGCCTGACGAGCCGACCGCGTCGCGGAACGGCCCGTAGAAGCCGGAGGCGAACTTGGCCGCGTAGGACATGATCGCGACGTCGTGGTGGGCCGCGTCCTCGAGCGCCCGGCGGATCGCGCCGATCCGCCCGTCCATCATGTCCGACGGGCCCAGGATGTCGCAGCCGGCCTCGGCCTGCGCCAGCGCCTGTCGGCAAAGCGCCTCGAGCGTCTCGTCGTTCAGGATCGTGCCGTCACGCACGATGCCGTCGTGGCCATCCGAGTTGTAGGGGTCGAGCGCCACGTCGAGCAGGACGCCGAGGTCGGGCACCTCTGCCTTCACCGCCCGGGTCGCGCGGCAGACGAGATTCTCCGGGTTCCACGCCTCGCGCGCGTCCGGGGTCTTCAGCGACGGATCGGTGTAGGGGAAGATCGCGACCGCGGGGATGCCGAGCGAGGCCGCCTCGGCCGCGCGCACGAGCAGGCGGTCGATCGAGAGCCGCTGGACACCCGGCATCGATGCCACATCATGCGCCTCGTCCTCGCCCTCGACGACGAAGCAGGGCCAGATCAGGTCTGCCGGCGCCAGCCGCGTCTCGCGCACCATGTCGCGGATCCACGGCGTGCGGCGGAGCCGCCTGGGGCGGGCGAGCGGAAACGGGGCGGTCACGTGCATCGGGGCTGCCTTCTTGTCGCGGGCGAAACTGGCACGCGGGCAGCACGGGGGCAAGCCGCCATGGGTGAAGGCGACATTCTGTTCGAGCGGCGGGACCGGCTGGGGCTGATCACGCTGAACCGGCCGAAGGCGATGAACGCTCTGACCCACGAGATGGTGCTGGCGCTGGAGGATCAACTCGACGGCTGGGCGGCCGACGACAACGTGAAAAGCGTGGCGATCCGGGGCGCGGGCGAGCGCGCGTTCTGCGCCGGCGGCGACATCCGCGCGCTCTGGGAGGCGGGGCGCGAGAACGCGGCGAATGCGTATCCGTTCTACGCCGACGAGTACCGGATGAACACCAGGATCAAGCGCTACCCGAAGCCCTACGTCGCGATCATGGACGGCGTGACGATGGGCGGCGGCGTCGGCGTCTCGGTCCACGGGCGGCTGAGGGTCGCGACCGAGCGCACGGTTTTCGCGATGCCCGAGACCGGGATCGGCTTCTTTCCCGATGTCGGCGGCACCTGGTTCCTGCCGCGCCTGCCCGGCCGCGTCGGCGTGTGGTTGGGCCTGACCGGCGCGCGGCTGAAGGGGCGCGAGGCCGTGCTGGCGGGCCTCTGCGACGCGCACCTGCTGGCGGCCGAGGTCGACCGGCTGCTGATCGCACTGGCCGAGGGCGCGCATCCCGATGCGCTGATCGACGCCGGCGTGCCGCTCGAGAGCGCGCACGGCGAGACGATCGAGGCGCAGGAGGCGATCGACGGGGCCTTCCGAGGCGAGAGCGTCGAGGCGGTGCTGGAGAACCTCGACGCCGCGGGCGACTGGGGGCGCGAGACGGCGGAGACGATCCGCGCGAAGTCCCCGACCGCGGTCCGCGTCGCCTTCCGTCAGATTCGGGAGGGGGCGAAGCTGGGGTTCGAGGACTGCATGCGCCTCGAATACCGTCTCGCGCGCTTCATGATCGGCCGGCCCGATTTCTACGAGGGCGTGCGGGCTGCGATCATCGACAAGGACCGCGCGCCGGAATGGCAGCCCCCGACGCTCGATCAGGCGGACGAGGCCTCGGTCGCGCCCGCCTTCGAGCCGCTCGGCGACGAGGAGCTGGCGCTCTAGCCGCAGACCTCGTCAAGGGAGGCGTCTGCTCCCCGGGGCCCCCGGAGGATGCGGGGCACAGAGGCGGTCGAGCCGCGCTTCGCCGTTTTGCCGAACCCGGGCGCGGCGCGCTTGCGCACGGACGCGGGGCGGACTACCTCGCGCCGGGTGAACGTTCAGGAAAAGCCGGCGCCGGGCGGCGTCACCGTCGGCGGCGCGCCCGAGGGGTATGACGCCAAGCTCGTCGCGGACCTGGTCCGGCGCGCGGGCGGCCCCGTGCTGCACATCGCCCGCGACGACGCGCGCGCCGCCGCCTTCACCGAGGCGCTGGCCCTGTTCGCGCCCGGTCTGCCCGTGTTCCAGTTCCCGGCCTGGGATTGCCTGCCCTACGACCGCGTGTCGCCGCAGCCCGAGATCTCGGCCGCGCGCATGGCGACGCTGGCGGCGCTGGCGGACGGGTTCGACCGGCCGGCGGTGGTGGTCACCACGCTGGCGGCGGCGGAGCAGCGGGTGCCGGCGCGGCGGACGGTGTCCGAGAATTCCTTCACGGCGGCGGTCGAGAGCCAGGTCGATGTCGACCGGCTGACCGGCTGGCTGGGGCGCATGGGCTTCAACCGCACCTCGACCGTCGTCGAGCACGGCGACTTCGCGGTCCGGGGCGGGATCATCGACATTTATCCGCCGGGCGCCGACCTGCCGCTCCGGCTCGACTTCTTCGGCGACGTGCTCGAGGGCGTGCGCCGCTTCGACCCCGAGAGCCAGCGCACGGTCGAGAAGATCGGGCGGGTCGAGCTCGCGCCTGCCTCCGAGGTGATCCTCGACGACGACGCGGTGACGCGCTTCCGCAAGCGCTATCGCGAGACCTTCGGCGCGCCGCGGCCCGGCGACCCGCTCTACGAGGCGGCCAGCGCCGGACGGAAGGCGCAAGGGGCGGAGCACTGGGTCGCTCTGTTCCACGAGCGTATGGAGACGCTGTTCGATTACCTGCCGGGCGCGCCGGTCACGCTCGACCACCAGATGCCCGAGGCGCTGGCGGCGCGCGTCGAGATGGTGCGCGACCACTACGAGGCGCGCCGCGACGCGGTCGAGCGGGCCGGGCGCGGCGAGCACCCGTTTACGCCGCTGCCGCCCGAGATGCTGTATCTCGACGAGGAGGAGTGGGCGAAGGCGCTGAGCCAGCGGCCGCACCGCCAGTTCACGCCGCACCGCCAGCCGAGCGGGCCGGGCGTCACCGACGCCGGCGGCCGGGCGGGCCGCTCGTTCGCGCCCGAGCGCCAGCAGGAGAGCGCCAGCCTGTTCGACGCGCTGGTCGGGCACATCCGCGAGCGGCGCCGGAACGGGCCGGTCGTCCTCGCGTCCTATTCCGAGGGCTCGCGCGAGCGGCTGGCCGGGCTCCTCGCCGACCACGGGCTCGAGGACACGCGCGCGATCGAGCGGATGGAGCAGGCGGACGGCGTCTGCCGCATCGTCTGGGGCCTCGAGCAGGGGTTCGAGACGCCCGACCTGACGGTGATCGCGGAGCAGGACGTGCTCGGCGACCGGCTGATCCGCCGCGCGCGCAAGTCGCGGCGCGCGGAGAACTTCCTCACCGAGGCGCGGGGATTGAGCGCCGGCGACCTCGTCGTCCATCTCGACCACGGCGTCGGGCGCTATCTGGGGCTCGAGACGATCGCGGTCACCGGCGCGCCGCACGAGTGCCTGGCGCTCGAGTACCAGGGCGGCGACAAGCTCTACCTGCCGGTCGAGAACATCGAGCTGCTGAGCCGCTACGGCCAGGAGATCGGCCAGCTCGACCGCCTGGGCGGCGGCGCCTGGCAGGCGAAGAAGGCGAAGCTGAAGGAGCGGGTCCGCGACATGGCGGACAAGCTGATCCGCGTCGCCGCCGAGCGCCACCTGCGCAAGGGCGAGGTCCTGGAGGCGGACGCGCACGCGTATTCCGAGTTCGCCGCGCGCTTCCCCTACCAGGAGACCGAGGACCAGCAGGCCGCGATCGAAGACGTGCTGGCCGACATGGCCTCGGGCCGCCCGATGGACCGGCTGATCTGCGGCGATGTCGGCTTCGGCAAGACCGAGGTGGCGCTCAGGGCGGCGTTCGTCGCGGCATCGAGCGGCCAGCAGGTGGCGCTGGTGACGCCGACGACGCTGCTCGCGCGCCAGCACTACAAGGTGTTCCGCGACCGGTTCGCGGGCACCGGGATCAAGGTGCGCCAGCTCTCGCGCTTCGTCGGCGCCAGGGAGGCGGCGGAGACGCGCGAGGGGCTCAGCGACGGGTCGATCCCGGTCGTCGTCGGCACCCATGCGCTGCTGGCCAAGAGCGTGAAGTTCTGCGACCTGGGCCTCCTGGTCGTCGACGAGGAGCAGCATTTCGGGGTCGCGCACAAGGAGCGGCTGAAGCAGCTCCGCTCCGACGTCCACGTGCTGACTATGACGGCGACGCCGATCCCGCGCACGCTCCAGCTCTCGATGTCGGGCGTGCGCGAGCTCTCGATCATCGCGACGCCGCCGGTCGACCGGCTGGCGGTCCGCACCTATGTCGCCCCGTTCGACACGGTGACCGTGCGCGAGGCGCTGTTGCGCGAGCGCTACCGCGGCGGGCAGTCGTTCTTCGTCGTGCCCCGCATCGCGGATCTCGAGGACGCGGCGACCTTCCTCGCCGAGCAGGTGCCCGAGGTCAGCGTCGTCGTCGCCCACGGGCGGATGGCCGCGGGTGAGCTCGACCGGCGGATGAACGCCTTCTACGACGGCAGGTACGATGTGCTGGTCTCGACCACGATCATCGAGTCGGGGCTCGACATCCCGACCGCCAACACGCTCATCGCGCGCCGCTCGGACATGTTCGGGCTTTCGCAGCTCTACCAGATCCGCGGGCGCGTCGGCCGGGCGAAGATGCGCGCCTACGCCTACCTGACGACGGAGCCGCGGAAGCCTCTGACGCCGCAGGCGGAGCGGCGGCTGAAGGTGCTGTCGACGCTCGACACGCTCGGCGCGGGCTTCAACCTGGCCTCCCATGACCTCGACATCCGCGGCGCCGGCAACCTGCTGGGCGAGGAGCAGTCGGGGCATATCCGCGAGGTCGGCTTCGAACTCTACCAGGACATGCTGGAGGAGGCGATCGCGCGCATGCGCTCGGGCGAGGCCGGCCAGCCGGTCGAGGCCGACGGGGAGACCTGGGCGCCGCAGATCAATATCGGCGTGCCGGTGCTGATCCCCGAGCACTACGTGCCCGACCTCGATGTGCGCCTCGGCCTCTACCGCCGGCTCTCCGAGCTCGGCTCGAAGACCGAGATGGAGGGGTTCGCGGCCGAGCTCCACGACCGCTTCGGGCCGCTGCCGCAGGAGGTCGAGACGCTGCTCCGGGTCGTCCGGGTCAAGACGATGTGCCGCAGGGGCGGGATCGCCAAGCTCGACACCGGCCCGCGCGGCGCGACGGTCCAGTTCCGCGGCGACCGCTTCGAGAACCCCGCCGGCCTCGCCGACTGGCTCCAGGAGCAGAAGGGCCTCGCCAGGGTCAAGGACAACCGGCTGGTCGTGCGCCGGGACTGGGACGGCGACCGCGACCGGCTGCAGGGGGCCTTCGCGATCGCCCGCGACCTTGCCAGAATTGCGGAGAAGGCCACATCCTCGGATTGAAACAACCCGCGAGGCGGGAATGGCAAGCGTAGAGGACCGACGAGTGGTCGCGGTGAAGTCGGACGATCCGGCGGTCGAGGTCGGTCAGCTTCCGGACGAGCGGCAGTTCATCGCGGCAGTGCTGCACGTCGATGGCGGCTGGATAGCGGTCGTCCATTTCTTCGCGGCCGACGGCGGTCACGTCGACACGGAGCATTCGGCGATCTGCTGCGACGGCAGCGGCACCCCACCCGAGGAGGTGACGGAGGAGCTCCGGAAAATGCTCCGCCGCCTCGAGCCCTACCGCGTCGACGCCGCGACCGTCGCGGCCTTCGAGATCGAGGTCGCGGGCCGCACCCTCGGGCTCTCGCGCGACCGCGAGGGCGGCGGGATGCGGCTCGAGCCCGGCGGCCCCACGCTGTCGGCCGTGCCGGACCCCTGAGGGCGCCCGCGGGAGCGGCCGGCCGGGCCACGGCCCTGGCCGATGGAACAATCGGGCGCTCCAGACGGTTCTCACGTCGGGAGCCGGAACGCGAGCAAGGCACGCCCGGGGTGCGAGTTCCGGGCCGAACGCATTCAGGATAGGAGAAATCACTATGCTCAGAGCGTCCCTCATAGCGATCGCCGCGGTGGCCCTTGCCGCGTGCGATGACGAGAGCGAGACCGCGGTCGAGGAGACCGGATCCGAGGTCGAGGTCGCGGACGAGTCGGCCGAGCAGGAGACGGCGGAGGCGGCCGACGAGGCGGAGGAGACCACCGAGGCCGCCGAGGCGGAGGAGACCACCGAGGCTGGGGCTGACGAGGCGGAGGAGACCACCGAGGCTGGGGCTGACGAGGCGGAGGAGACCACCGAGGCTGTGGCCGACGAGGCGGAAGAGTCCGAGGAGGGCGCCGTGGCGAGCGGCGACGACGCCGAGGGCGACGACATGGATCTCGCGGCTGCGGACAGCGAGGCCGAGCCGTCCGCCAGCGATGGCGAGTCCGATCCGATGCAGCGCTACGAGGAGTGGCTGCAGGGCCGCTGGGCCGAGTCGTCCAGCTGCGAGAGCGGCATCGTCGAGTTGGAGCAGAACGCGCTCAGCCTGCCCGGCGGCGTGAACTGCACCGAGATCGAGGTGGCCGACGCCGGCGCGGACAGCCTCGCGATCACCGGCAGCTCCTGCGAGGGCGCGGGCGACCTCGACGAGGTCGACATCGAGGTCACGCAGACCGATGACGGCATCACCATCGCCAGCGGCGGCGAGGAAGTGAATCTCGTCCGCTGCGAGTGACCTCCGGCGCCGAAAGCGTCCGCCGCTAGAAAGCGAGGCGCCCGCCCGGCAAACGGGCGGGCGCCTTTTTCTCGTGCCGGCCCGGGGCTGCCTTCCCGCCCGGGTGGCGCGGTGTTCGCCGCAGGGAGGGGTTCAGCCGGCGTCCATGTAGCTCCTCGTCGCCTCCGAGCTCGAAATGCATGGCGGGCCAAAATTTCCGCCAAATTACACGCTTCGTCAATAACCTGCGGCAAAACCATCGACCCGGGCGGGCATGGTCGCGGCGGCATTGCGATTGCGCGCGGGCGGAGGATCGGGGTATCTGGACGCCGGGGGCGCGGCGCGGGAAAGGATGCGGGGGCGCCGGCGCGGGAAAGGATGCGACGTCCATGATGCGTCAACGGAAGGGTGAGCTGCGGCGGACGCTCGACCGTTGCCGGGGCCACCTGGCGGCCGTCGGAGTGTTCAGCGTCTTCGTGAACCTGCTGATGCTGACCGGGCCGCTCTTCATGCTGCAGATCTACGACCGGGTGCTGACCAGCCGGTCGGAGGCGACGCTGGTGGCGCTCCTGGTGCTCGTGACCGTGCTGTTCGCCTTCATGGGGCTTCTCGACTTCGTCCGCGGACGGGTGCTCGCCCGCGCCGGCGCCCGCTTCCAGACGCTGCTCGACGGCCGGGTGTTCGAGGCCGTGCTCCGCCGCTCGGTCGCGCCGGGCGACCGGGCCCGGCCATCGACGGCGTCGCGCGATCTCGACGCGGTGCGCCAGGTGCTGTCGGGGCCCGCGCCCTTCGCCGTCTTCGACCTGCCGTGGACGCCCATCTTCGTCGGTGCGATCTTCCTGTTCCACCCGCTCCTTGGCTGGATCGCGGTGGCGGGCAGCCTGGTGCTGATCACGCTGACGGCGCTCAACCAGTTCCGCTCGCGCGCGCCCGGCGCCGAGAGCCAGGCGGCGACCCAGGAGGCGGAGCAGCTGGGCGAGTCGATCCGCCAGAACGCCGAGGCTGTGCGCGCGCTCGGCATGCGCGCGAGCAGCATGGAACGCTGGTCGGCGCTCCGCACGCGCGCGCTCGAGCGGCAGATTCTCGCGTCCGACCGCACGGCGAGCTATGCGAGCGCGTCCAAGGCGCTCCGCTTCTATCTCCAG
>DATKCY010000245.1:0-20607 GCA_035512995.1 Thermohalobaculum sp. | reverse complement strand
TGCAGGTTGTTCATCAGCATCCGCATCGGCGCCTCGGTCAGCCAGCTCCTCGCGCTGATCTCGGGCCCGGTCGGCGGATAGACGTCGCGGAGGTTGTGGCGCGGGTTCGTCATGGGTCCTCCGGGCGTGGTGTGCGCCTCGGCGCACCGTGGGGAGTGGTGCGCCGACCCTAGGCCGGCAGCGCGAGGTCGGGGAAGTCCGTTCCCGCCGCCTCGGTCAGCGCGCCGTTGCGGACGAGGGTCGCCGCGGCCTCCATGTCCGGGCTCATCTCGCGGTCGTCGCCGAGCGCGGGCACGTCGGCACGCAGCCGCGCGATCACCCGCTCGAGGGCCGGGGAGGTGCGGAGCGGCGCCCGGAACCCGACTCCCTGCGCCGCGGTCAGCGCCTCGATGCCGACGATCCGCACCAGGTTGTCGTTCATCTCGTGCAGCCGCCGGGCCGCGTGGCAGGCCATCGAGACGTGGTCCTCCTGGTCGGCGCTCGTCGGCGTCGAGTCGACCGAGCGCGGGTTCGCCAGCGCCTTGTTCTCGCTCATCAGCGCCGCAGAGGCGACCTCCGCGATCATGAAGCCCGAGTTCAGCCCCGGCTCGGGCGACAGGAACGCCGGCAGCCCGAAGTTCAGGTTCGGATCGACCATCAGCGCAATCCGCCGCTGCGCGATGGCGCCGGCCTCCGCGATCGCGAGCGCGATCTGGTCGGCCGCGAAGGCGACGGGCTCGGCGTGGAAGTTGCCGCCGGAGACGATCGAGCCGTCGGCCAGCACCAGCGGGTTGTCGGTCGCGGCGTTCGCCTCGGTCTCGAGCGTCCGTGCCGTCTGGCGCAGCAGGTCGAGCACCGCGCCCGCCACCTGCGGCTGGCAGCGGATGCAGTACGGGTCCTGCACCCGCGTGTCGTCCTCACGGTGCGCCTCGCGGATTTCGCTGCCGTCCATCAGCGCGCGGAGCGCGCGGGCGGCGTCGATCTGGCCGACCAGGCCCCGGAGCTGATGTATCTCGGGCCGGAACGGCGCCGGCGTCCCCATCGCCGCGTCGGTCGAGAGCGCGCCGGTGACCAGCGAGCCCAGCACCGCGCGCCAGGCGTCGAACAATGCTCCGAGCGCCAGCGCCGTCGAGACCTGCGTGCCGTTGATGAGCGCCAGCCCCTCCTTGGGCCCGAGCGCGATCGGCTCGACCCCGGCCCGCCGCATCGCCTCGGCCCCGGCCAGGCGCTCGCCCCGGAAAAACGCCTCGCCGGCCCCGATCATCACGGCCGCGAGGTGCGCGAGCGGCGCAAGGTCGCCCGAGGCGCCGACCGACCCCTGCCCCGGCACCACCGGCACGACGCCCGCCGCCAGCATCGCCTCGAGCGTTTCGATCACCTCCCAGCGCACGCCCGAGGCGCCGCGCCCGAGCGAGATCAGCTTGAGCGCCATCGCCATCCGCACGACCCGGTCCGTCAGCGGCGGTCCGACGCCGGCGGAATGCGACAGGATCAGGTTCCGTTGCAGCGCCGCCGTGTCCGCCGCCGGGATCGAGACGCTGGCGAGCTTGCCGAAGCCGGTGTTGACGCCGTAGACGGGCGCGTCCCCGGCAGCCGCCCGGGCCACGTGCGCCGCCGCCGCCTCGACCGCCTCGCGGCAGCCGCGGTCCAGCCGGACCGCCGGGCCCTCCCGCCACAGCCCCTCGAGCTCGGCGAGCGCCACGGCGCCGGGCATGAGCGTCAGCGTCACGGACGCACCCGTAGGGGCCTCACCCGCGCCCCCCGATGATCCGGCGGTGGAGCGGGTTGAAGCCGATGCGGTAGGCCAGCTCCGCCGGCTCGAAGACGTCCCAGACGGCCAGGTCGGCCGCCTTGCCCGCCTCGACCGTGCCGGTGACGCCGCCGAGCCCGAGCGCCAGCGCGGCGTTCCGCGTGGCGCCCGCCAACGCCTCCTCCGGCGTCAAGCGGAACAGCGTGCAGGCCATGTTGAGCGCCAGCAGCACCGAGGCGAGCGGCGACGAGCCCGGATTGCAGTCGGTCGCGACCGCCATCGACACCCCCGCCCGCCGCAGCGCCCCGACCGGCGGCGCCTGCGTCTCGCGGAGCGTGTAGAACGCGCCCGGCAGCAGCACCGCGACCGTGCCGGCCCGGGCCATCGCCGCAACTCCCTCCTCGTCCAGATACTCCAGGTGGTCCGCCGAGAGGGCGCCGCAGGACGCCGCGAGCCGCGCGCCGCCGAGGTTCGAGAGCTGCTCGGCGTGCAGCTTGACCGGCAGCCCCGCCTCCGCTGCAGCGTCGAACACGCGCGCGATCTGGTCGGGGCCGAAGGCGATGCTCTCGCAGAACCCGTCCACGGCGTCCGCAAGCCCCTCGCCGACCACGGCCGGCAGGATCTCGTCGCACACGAGGTCGATGTAGCCGTCCGCGTCGCCCTCGTATTCCGGCGGCACGGCGTGCGCCGCCAGGAGCGTCGTCCGCACCCGCACGTCGCGGTCGCGCTCGAGCCCGCGGGCGACGCGGAGCTGCTTGAGCTCCGGCGCGGTCTCGAGCCCGTAGCCCGACTTGATCTCGACCGTGGTGACCCCCTCGGCGATCAGCGCGTCGAGCCGGGTCAGGGCGCCCGCCTCCAGCGCCTCGGCCGACGCCGCCCGCGTCGCCTCGACCGTCGAGCGGATGCCGCCGCCGGCGCGCGCCAGCTCCTCGTAGGTCGCCCCCTCGAGGCGCATCTCGAACTCGCGCGCGCGGCTGCCGCCGTGGACAAGGTGGGTGTGGCAGTCGATCAGCCCGGGCGTCACGAGCCGGCCGTCGAGCCGCTCCTGCCGCGCGCCCGCGTGCTCCTCCGGCAGCGCCGAGGCCATGCCCGCCCACGCGATTCGCTCGCCGTCGAGCGCGATGGCGGCGTCCTCGACCAGCCCGTAGGGCGCGCCGCCGGGCGCCATCGTCGCCAGCCGGCAGTCGGTCAGCACGCGGTCCGTCACGGGGGGTGCCTCGCGTCGGCGAAAGGAGCGTCAGGATGGACATCCGACCGCCCCGGCGCAAGGGTGTCCAGAGCCGGGGCGGGGAGGAGACGGTGGCCGACATCCATGCGAGCCGCGCGCTCCTGCCCGAGGGCTGGGCGCGCGACGTGACCGTGACGCTGGGCGAAGACGGCCGGATCGCGGGCGTCCGCTCCGGCGACCGGGCGCCCGCCGGTGCCGACATCCTGCTGCCGGCGCCCGCGAACCTCCACAGCCACGCCTTCCAGCGCGCCATGGCCGGGCGCACCGAGGCGCGGAGCGGCGCCCGCGACAGCTTCTGGACCTGGCGCGCTCTGATGTACCGCTTCCTCGACCGCCTGACGCCTGAGCAGGTCGAGGCGATCGCGGCGCAGGTGCAGGTCGAGATGCTGGAGGCCGGCTACGCGGCGGTCGGCGAGTTCCACTACCTGCACCACCAGCCCGACGGCACGCCATACGACGACCTGGCGGAGATGTCGGGGCGGATCGCCGCGGCGGCCCGGACGACCGGCATCGGCCTCACCCTCCTGCCGGTCCTCTACGTGCAGGGCGGCATCGACGGCCGCGCGCTCGAGGGCGGGCAGCGCCGCTTCGGCAACGACCTCGACCGTTTCGCCCGCCTCTGCGAGGGCGCCCGCGCCGCGCTCTGCCGGCTGCCCGGCGACGCCGTGCCGGGCATCGCGCCGCACAGCCTGCGCGCCGTCCCGCCGCCGGTGCTGGCCGACGCGGTGGCGGCGCATGGCGAGGGCCCGATCCACATCCACGTCGCCGAGCAGACGGCCGAGGTGGACGAGATCGAGGCCGCCTGGGGCGCGCGCCCGGTCGAGTGGCTGCTGACCACCCAGCCGGTCGACGCCCTCTGGTGCCTGATCCACGCGACCCACATGACCCCGCCCGAGGTCGAGGAGATGGCGGCCACCGGCGCCACGGCCGGCCTCTGCCCGGTGACGGAAGCCAATCTCGGCGACGGCATCTTCGACGGCGCCCGCTTCCTCGAGGCCGGCGGGCGCTTCGGCGTCGGCTCGGACTCGAACGTCGCGATCGGCCTCGCCGCCGAGCTCCGCCAGCTCGAATACTCGCAGCGCCTGCGCGACCGCTCCCGCGCCGTGCTGGCCGACGCCGACCGCTCGACCGGCCGCGTGCTCTACGAGGGCGCCTGCGGCGGCGGCGCCCGGGCGCTCGGCCGCGACGCCGGCGCGATCCGCGAAGGCGCCTGGGCCGACCTCGTGGCCCTCGACGGGGACGCGCTTGCGCTCGCGGGCCTCGACGGCGACGCCCTCCTCGACGGCTGGATCTTCGCCGGCGACGACCGAGTGGTGGCGGACGTCTGGAGCGCCGGCCGGCACGTCGTCGGCGCCGGGCGCCACCACGCCCGCGACGCGGTCGAGCGGCGCTTCCGCGACGCGATGCGCCAGCTCGCGGAGTGACGCCCGCTATTCCGCTGCCGTGGAGCGCGCGTCGGCGGCCTCGGCGAGCGCCAGGCGGATGCGGAAGAAGCTGGTGCCGTCGGGGCCGAACACGACCTCGAGCTCGCCCCCCATCCGGCGCATGATGGCGCGGCTGATCGGCAGGCCGAGGCCCGCCCCCTGCCCCTCGAGCGCCCGGCTGCCGCGGGTGAACTTCGAGAAGATGTCGCCCGCCTCCTCCCGGCCGACGCCGCCGCCGTTGTCGATCACGTCGACGACCAGCGCGCCGCGGCGCCGGGCCCAGCCGATCCGGATCTCGGGCTCGGCCGCCTCGTTGTACTTGATGGCGTTGGTCAGCAGGTTGATCAGCACCTGCCTCAGCCGGTCCGGGTTGGCGCGGATCGCGATCCCCTCCATCGCCGGCGGCTCGTGCACCGCCACGCCCGCCTCGGCCGCCAGCGGCGCCACCGTCTCGACCGCCGCATGCAGCTCGGCCCCGGCATCGAGCGTCCGGAGCTGGAGCGCGTGCGGGCCCGCCTCGAGCTGGCCGATGTCGAGGATCTCGTCCAACAGCCGCGTCAGGCGCCGGCTCTCGCTGTTGATGACGGTCAGGAACCGCTCGGCCTGCGCGCGCGAGATATCGGGGTTCGCGAGCAGGATCTCGGCGAAGGAGCGGATCGAGGTCATCGGCGTGCGCAGCTCGTGGCTGACCTGGCTCAGGAAGTCGTCCTTCTGCCGGTCGAGCCGGCGGAGCTGGTCGTTCGCCTGGCGGAGCTGGCGCGCGGTCGCCTCGAGCTCGGCCGTCTTGTCGGCCAGCCGCTCGGAGGTCTCGATCAGGCGCTGCGTCTCGTCGGCGATCGAAATCAGCTCGTCGAGCGAGATGGTCTCGCCGCCGGCCGCCCGGCTGACCATCGCGTGCGCCGAGGCCGCCCCGATCGAGCCCGCGAGCTCGCGCTCGAGCCGGGCGATGAAGCCGTCGGTCGGCTCCGGCAGGCCGCCGCCCCTGCCCTGCCCCGCCGCCGCCTCGTCGAACAGCCGCCGCGCCTCCTCGCGCCCGAGGATCCGCTGCGCCAGGATGAACAGGTCCTCGGACGTCGCCGAGCGGCGGATGAAGCGGCCCTGGTCGCCCGCGCCCGCGCCATAGACGTCGACGAAGGCCGCGCCCTGCAGCCGCTCGAGCGGCTGCGGCACGGTCATGAGCGACACCGTGACGAAGAGGAGGACGTTGACGCCGACGCTCCAGACCACCGCGTGCACCAGGGGATCGCTGCCGGCCAGGCCGAACAGCGCCTGCGGGCGCAGGAAGGCGAGCCCGAACGGGCCGTCGGCGATGGTCGCGGCGCTCATCAGGACGCTGCCGCCGAAGCTCGGCATCAGCATCGTGTAGGCCCAGAGCGCGGTCCCGGCCGTCAGGCCCGCGAGCGCGCCCGTGCGGGTGGCGCCCCGCCAGAACAGGCCGCCGACCAGCGGCGGCAGGAACTGCGCGACGCCGCAGAACGCGATAAGTCCGATCGCCGCCAGCGCGTCCGAGCCGCCCGAGAGCAGGAAGTAGAGATAGCCGAAGCCCAGCACCGCGCCGATCGCGACCCGGCGCGACATGAGCAGCAGCTCGCGCACGTCGCCCGAGGTCGCCCGCCCCGCCATCAGGTAGCGCATCGCGAGCGGCATCACGATGTGGTTCGAGACCATGATCGAGAGCGCGATCGAGGCCACGATCACCATCGAGGTGGCCGACGAGAACCCGCCGATGAAGGCGAAGAGCGTCAGCGCCTGGCGGTCGGAAGCGAGCGGCAGCGTCAGCACGAAGAGGTCCGGGTTGGCTCCCGCCGGCAGCACCTCGAGCCCCGCGATCGCGATCGGCAGCACGAAGAGCGAGATCAGGAACAGGTAGAGCGGGAACATCCAGCCGGCCGTGACCAGGTGGCGCTCGTCCATGTTCTCGACCACCGTGACCTGGAACTGGCGCGGCAGGCAGATGATGGCGCTGGCCGCCAGGAAGGTCAGCACAACCCAGCGGGGCCCGAACAAGGCTTGCGGGTCCGCGAGCTCCGCGGGCATCCGCTCGAAGACCGGGCCGATGCCGCCCATCACGCCCCAGACGACGAAGCCGCCGACCGCCAGCAGCGCGGCGAGCTTCACCACCGCCTCGAGCGCGATCGCGGCGACGACCCCGTGGTGGCGCTCGTTCGCGTCGACGTTCCGCGTGCCGAACAGGATCGTGAAGACCGCCATGCCGGCCGCGACCCAGAAGGCCGTCCGCGTCGCGTCGTGCGTGCCCGTGATCGCCTCGTAGCTCAGCGTCACCGACTGGAGCTGGAGGGCGATGTAGGGCGTCGTCGCCACCACCGCGACCACGGTCACGATCACCGCCAGCGCCGGGCTCTTGCCGTAGCGGGCCGAGATCAGGTCCGCGATCGAGGTCACCCGCTGCTCGCGCGCGACGCGGACCAGCTTGCGGAGCAGCCACCACCAGCCGACGAAGACCAGCGTCGGCCCGAGATAGATCGGCAGGAAGTCGAGGCCCGAGCGCGCCGCCGTGCCGACCGCGCCGTAGAACGTCCAGCTCGTGCAGTAGACCGAGATCGACAGCGTGTAGACGACCGGCGAGCGCAGCCACGCCATCCGCCCCGCCGCCGCCTGCCGGTCGCCAACCCAGGCGACCAGGAACAGGAACGCGACATAGGCGACCGAGACCACGAGCAGCAGGTTGGCGCTCAGCATCCCGCTCACCCGCCGCCCCCGTTCCGGGCGAGGCGCCGCCCGATCGCGCGCGCGGCCAGGATCAGCGCCGCCCAGACGACGAAGATGTAGGCCACGACCAGCGGCACCCCGCCGAGGCGCACCGGCAGGGCGAAGACGTTCGCCACCGGCGGCATCGTCAGCACCAGGCCCGCCACCGGCAGGAGGATCGCGACCTCGCGCAGCCTCCGCGCCCGGAGCGCCCGGTCGGCCCGGCTCCGGCCCGGGCCCCTCATGCCGCCCCGCGGCGGCGGGCGAGGCGGGTGACCGCGGCCACGAGCTCGGCGTTCGAGAATGGCTTCGACATGAACTCGTCCGCGCCGGCCGCGCGCGCCCGCGCGCGGTCGCGCGCCTGGCCCTTCGCGGTCAGCATCAGCACCGGCAGGTCGGCGCCGCGGGCGTCGGCGCGGAGCCGGCGCACCATCTCGAACCCGTCGATGCCCGGCAGCATCACGTCGACCACGTCGTCCGCCGGCGGGTCGTCGAGGGCGAGGTCGAGCGCCGCCGCGCCGTCGCTCTCGGCGCGGACGTCGAAGCCGGCTCGGCCGAGCAGGAAGCTGAGCGATTCCACGATGTGCGGCTCGTCCTCGGCCAGCAGGACCGCGGGCGCGGCCATCGGCGTCTCCTCCTCGCTGCGGGGCCCGTCTTCCGGGGCGCGCCTCGGGCGGAAGTGTCGCCGCCCGGCCCGGCCGGTGCAAGGGCGGGGGCTGACCGCTCCCCGCACAACGACGCGGGAGGTCAGGCGACGAGGGGATCCTCGACCCGGTGGGCGCAGTCGCGGCGCGGGCAGATGCGGCAGCTCATGCCCACCGGCTCCGGCGGGTCGGGGCGGCCGGGCACGGGGCGATAGACGGTCGCTTCGGCTGCGTCCGCGCGCATGACCAGCATGTCGGTCAGGAAGTGCCGCGGCGCCTGGAAGCCCGGCTCCGCCATCACCCGGGCGCGGGCGACGAAGACGAAGCGCTCGCCGTCCGGCAGCTCGGCGAGCTGACGCACCGCCCGCTCGGGCGTCTGCTGCGCCCGCGCCAGCACCCAGAGCGCGCAGTGCGTCGCGTGGCGCGAGGGCGAGAAGCCCGGGAGCGCGCGGAGATCGGTCAGGGCGCCCGCGGCGTTCGCGGCGAGGTAGCCGAAGCGCGGCCGCCCCTCTGCGGGACCGAGCGCCGTCAGCCGCCGACAGACGCGGGGCACGGTGCAGCCGAGCGTCCGCGCCAGGCGCTCGATGTCGAACGCCTCCGCGGTCGCGGCCGCGGCGAAGGGCCCGGCCGGGAGCCGGGCCGCGTCGGCGGCATAGAGCATGAGGGCGCGGCGGGCCCGCGCCGCCGCGGTCGCGGTCTCGATCTCGTCCGCCTCCGCCACGATGCGCTCGACCGCGCCGGCAGCCCTGGTCTCGGCCGCCACCCGCGCCGCCGCGGCGTCGGCGGCGGGCTCGGGGCCCAGCGCCGCCTCGATCGCCTCGAACCGGTTCTCGTGCGCCTCGAACAGCGCCTCGACCTCGTCGAGCGGGGTCATCGCGCGGGCCGCGGTGTCGGCCTTGTCGAAATAGGCCGCCAGCGCCTCGGCGACGTCCGACAGGCGCCGGCTCTCGAGCGTCAGGATGCGCTGGAAGCGGGCGCGCTCCCGGCGGTCGAGGTCGGCGGTCTGCTCGAGGATCTCGGCCGCCGAGCGGAGCGAGGCGACATGGGTCAGCATCCGGTGCACGGTCTGCCCGAGGAAGGGATCGTGCGCCAGCCGGTCGGCGAGCGCGCGGGCGAGCTGCCCGCTCTCGCGCTCGCTGCGGGCCAGCGCCGCGGTCGCCCGCGCCCAGCCCGGATAGCGCCCGACGAACTCGCCGGCGCTCTCGGCCTCGACGCCGAGGGCCGCGAGGCGCGGGTCGGCCGCGACCTCGCCGAGCCGGTCGAGCAGCCGCCGCTCCGCCTGACCGTCGAGCTGCGCGAGCGGCAGCGCGAGCTCGGCGGCGATGCGCCCGAGCAGGCGCCCGGCGATTCGCCTGCGGTTGCGCTCGATGAGGTTCAGGTAGGACGGCGAGATGCCGACGCGCCGGGCGAGATCGGCCTGCGTGACCCCGCGGCTGCGCCTCTGCTCGCGGATGCGCGCCCCGACGATTCCGCTCGCGCCCGGTGCCGCCATTGCGCTTCCCCTTTGCCCCTTGCTGCCTGCGCTGGCTCGCTTTTGTGCGCCGCGGTGCAAAATATTGACACGTGGGCGTCGGCCCGAGCGCAATCATTGACAAAAAAATATCGTTCGGTCAATTGGTTATTGCGGCGTTGACAGCATCCGCTACAGTGGCGCCCGGCGGACCGCCTCAGAGTCCGCGCACACGCGCTCCGGGGACCGCTCCCCGGCGGCGCAAAGACGAGATATCCCGGGAGGATTTCATGAGAGACTTCAAGCCAACACGCCGCGGCGTGCTCAAGACCGGCGCCGCCCTCGGCGCGGGCCTCGCGACCCCGATGTTCTTCCACCGCACCGCCTGGGGGCAGGAGTTCCGCAACGCGCCCCAGGGCGACAGCATCGTGTTGGGCTTCAACGTGCCGCAGACCGGCGCCTACGCCGACGAGGGCGCCGACGAGCTGCGCGCCTATGAGCTCGCGGTCAAGCACCTGAACGGCGAGGGCGACGGCGGCATGCTGACCACGTTCTCGTCGAAGGCGCTCCAGGGCAACGGCGTGCTCGGCAAGAAGGTCACCTTCGTGACCGGCGACACGCAGACCAAGTCCGACGCCGCGCGCGCCAGCGCCAAGCGCATGATCGAGGCCGACGGCGCGCTGATGATCACCGGCGGCTCGTCGTCGGGCGTCGCGATCGCGGTCCAGGGCCTCTGCCAGGAGGAGGGGGTCATCTTCATGGCCGGCCTCACCCACTCGAACGACACGACCGGAAAGGACAAGCGGGCCAACGGCTTCCGCCACTTCTTCAACACCGAGATGACGGGCCGGGCGCTGGCGCCGATCCTCGAGTCGAACTACGGCACCGACCGCAAGGCCTATCACCTGACCGCCGACTACACCTGGGGCTGGAGCCAGGAGAACTCGATCAAGACCTACACCGAGGAGATCGGCTGGGAGACCGTGCAGACGGTCCTCACCCCGCTCGGCGCCGGCGACTTCTCGCAGTACCTGACGCCGGTGCTGAACTCCGACGCCGACGTGCTGATCCTGAACCACTACGGCAAGGACATGGTCAACTCGCTGACCCAGGCCGTGCAGTTCGGCCTCAAGGGCAAGGAGGTCAACGGCAAGGAGTTCGAGATCGTCGTGCCGCTCTACTCGCGCCTGATGGCGCAGGGCGCCGGCGAGGCGGTCAAGGGCATCTTCGGCTCGACCAACTGGCACTGGACGCTGCAGGACGAGGGCAGCCAGGCCTTCGTCAGGTCGTTCGGCCAGGAGTACGGCTTCCCGCCGAGCCAGGCCGCGCACACCTGCTACTGCCAGGCGCTGCTCTACGCCGATGCCGCCGAGCGTGCCGGCACCTTCGCCCCCTGCGGCATCGTCGAGGCGCTCGAGGGCTTCGAGTTCGACGGCCTCGGCAACGGCCCGACGCTCTACCGCGCCGAGGACCACCAGTGCTTCAAGAACGTGCTGGTCGTGAAGGGCAAGGAGAACCCGGAGAGCGAGTTCGACCTGCTCGAGATCGTCGACGAGACGCCGCGCGAGGCGATCACCTATCCGGTCGACCACCCGGACTTCGTCGGCGGCAACCTCGGCGAGTGCAACAACGGCGTCTGACGCCGGCATCCCCGGCCGCCCCGCTCGGCGGGGCGGCCGTCATCGACCGCCGCGCACGAGGAACGCCCAGCCGCGCCGCCCGGCCGGCTTGCCGCCACGAGGCCTGAGGGAGAGAGATGGAAGCAATCCTGCTGCAGATCCTGAACGGGCTCGACAAGGGGGGCGCCTATGCGCTGATCGCGCTGGGCCTGACCCTGATCTTCGGCACGCTCGGCGTCGTCAACTTCGCGCACGGGGCGCTGTTCATGCTCGGCGCCTTCTGCGCCGTCACGTTCAACGAGTTCCTGAGCTACGAGACCATCACGCTGGACCCCGAGCGCATGACCGCCTGGGGCACGCCGATGGAGGTCCGAACGCCCTACGTCGAGAACCTCCTCGGCGATTTCGGCACCTGGCTGATCGAATGGTCCGTGCCGGCGTCGATCCTGCTCGCGATCCCGGTGATGGCGCTGATCGGCTGGATCATGGAGCGCGGTCTCGTCAAGCACTTCTACAAGCGCCCGCACGCCGAGCAGATCCTCGTGACCTTCGGCCTCGCGATCGTGCTCCAGGAGATCGTCAAGTCCTTCTTCGGCGCCAACCCGATCCCGCAGACGGCGCCCGATGCGCTCCGCGGATCGTTCGACGTCGGCGCGATGATCGGGATGGACCCCTACATCGTCGTCTACCCGTTCTGGCGCATCTGCTATTTCCTGTTCTCGGCCGCCGTCATCGCCGGGGTCTTCGCCTTCCTCCAGTTCACGACCTTCGGCATGGTCGTGCGCGCCGGCATGGCCGACCGCGAGACCGTGGGCCTGCTCGGCATCGACATCGACAAGCGCTTCACGCTGGTCTTCGCGCTCGCCGCCGTCGTCGCGGGGCTCGCGGGCGTGATGTACACCCCGATCCTGCCCCCCGACTACCACATGGGCATGGACTTCCTGGTGCTGAGCTTCGTCGTGGTCGTGGTCGGCGGCATGGGGTCGCTGCCCGGCGCCGTCGCCGCGGGCTTCCTGCTCGGCATCCTGCAGAGCTTCGCCGCGATGACCGAGGTGAAGTCGATCTTCCCCGGCATCGACCAGATCATCATCTACCTGGTGGCGGTCGTCATCCTGCTTGTCCGTCCGCGCGGCCTGATGGGCCGCAAGGGCGTGATGGAGGTCTGAGCCATGGCAGTCTCGAGCACAACCGCCAGCGGGCCGGCGACCTCCGGCCAAAGCTCCTCCGGCACCGACGCCTCCGGGTCCCACTTCCGCCACTCGGCGTGGGGCGACACCGCGCTGATGATCGGCTTCATCACCGCCGTCCTCGCCGGTCCGTGGATCATGGCGCCGTTCGGCGCGGGCTATCCGGACCTGCTGCAGAAGTTCGCGATCTACGGGATCTTCGCGATCGGCTTCAACATCCTGTTCGGGCTGACGGGATACCTCTCGTTCGGCCACGCGGCGTTCCTCGGCGTCGGGTCCTACACCGCCGTCTGGTCGTTCAAGCTCCTCAGCATGAACGTGATCCCGGCGGTGATCTTCGCGACGATCCTCGGCGGCATCTTCGCGCTCCTGATCGGCTTCATCACGCTCCGGCGCTCGGGCATCTACTTCGCGATCCTGACGCTCGCCTTCGCGCAGATGAGCTACAACCTCGCCTATTCGGTTCTGACGCCGATCACCAACGGCGAGACCGGGCTTCAGCTCGCCGGCCGCGACCCGCGCTATCTCGATGCGGCGCTCGGGATCGAGTACGCGCAGATCCGGCCCGAGACGACCCTGTTCGGCATCGATATGTCGGGCTGGCCCGGCTACTACTTCTGCGGTGCCATGCTGATCCTGATGTTCTACATCTCGATGCGGATCTTCCGCTCGCCCTTCGGGCTGATACTGCAGGCGGTCAAGTCCAACCAGAACCGGCTGAACTACACCGGCGTCAACACCCGGCCCTACACGCTGGCGGCCTTCGTGATCTCGGGCATGTACGCGGGGCTCGCCGGCGGCCTGCTCGCGGTCACCGACCCGCTCGCGGGCGCCGAGCGGATGCAGTGGACGGCGAGCGGAGAGGTCGTGCTGATGACGATCCTCGGCGGCGTCGGCACGCTCATCGGGCCGGTCATCGGCGCCGGCGTCATCAAGTACTTCGAGAACATCTTCTCGTCCTTCAACGAGGGCATCCTGATGCGCACCTTCGACTTCCTGCCGCACTGGCTGCAGGAGCCGGTGGTCAGCGTCTCGGCCCTCTTCGTCGGCGAGGGCTGGCACCTGACGCTCGGCCTCCTGTTCATGCTGATCGTCATCTTCCTGCCCGGCGGGCTGATGGAGGGCGTGAGCCGCGTCTACAGGCTCGGCCGCAGCCTCGGCGGCCAGTCGCGCGCCGACAGCCGCTCGGCCGGGCCCGAGGACGGCAAGCCCGGCCGCGGCCCGGGCTCGGCCCAGCCGACCACGGCCGAGTAGGGAGGCAGGAATGGCGATCCTCGAGGTCCGCAACGTCAACAAGAGCTTCGGGGGCCTCAAGGCCCTCGACGACGTAAACCTCTCGGTCGAAGAGGGCTCGGCCCACGCGATCATCGGCCCGAACGGCGCGGGCAAGTCGACGCTGCTCAACTGCTTCGTCGGAAGGCTCGAGCCCGACACCGGCACCGTCACGTTCGACGGCGAGTCGCTGCTGAACAGGAAGCCGCACCAGATCAACCAGATGGGCGTCGCGCGCGTGTTCCAGACGCCCGAGATCTTCGGCGACCTCACGATCCTCGAGAACATCATGATCCCGGCGCTCGCGCGGCGCGACGGCGCCTTCAGGCTCAACGCCTGGCCCAGCATCCGCGGCGAGAAGAACGTGATGAGCCAGGCGCTCGACCTGCTGTCCGAGGTCGGCCTCGCCGACAAGGCCGACGCGCATGCCGGCGAGATGAGCCGCGGCGACAAGCGCCGGCTCGAGATGGCGATGTGCCTGATCCAGAAGCCGAAGCTGCTGCTGCTGGACGAGCCGACCGCCGGCATGTCGCGCAGCGACACCAACAACACCATCGACCTGCTCAAGAGCATCGCCCACCACGGCATCACGATGGTCGTCATCGAGCACGACATGCACGTCGTCTTCTCGCTCGCCGACCGGATCAGCGTGCTGGCCCAGGGCCACGTGATCGTCGAGAACACGCCCGACAAGATCAAGGGCGACGAGCGCGTGCAGGAAGCCTATCTCGGGGGAGCGCATCTGTGATGAGCGATCAGCAGGAAGTCCCGCAGCACGCGCGCGAGCACGCGCCGGGCCTCCCCCCTTCGAAGACCGCCGGCGGTGCCCGGGCGTTCTTCTCGGTCCACGACATCCACGCCTGGTACGGCGAGAGCTACATCGTGCAGGGCGTGAGCTTCAACGTGCACGAGGGCGAGATCCTGGCCCTTCTCGGCCGCAACGGCGCGGGCAAGACCTCGACGCTGCGCACCCTCGTGCGGCTCGACAATCCCGAGCTCCGCCGCGGCGAGATCTGGCTCGACCACCAGCCGCTGCACCAGATGAGGGCGCACCAGGCGTCGCAGAAGGGAATCGGCCTCGTGCCCGAGGACCGGCGCATCATCCAGGGGCTGACCGTCGAGGAGAATCTCGAGCTCGCGCAGATCGCGCCGCCGGTCGGCTGGTCGCTCGAGCGGCTCTACGACCTGTTCCCGCGCCTCGGCGAGCGCCGCAAGCAGGAGGGCACGACCCTTTCGGGCGGCGAGCAGCAGATGCTGGCGGTTGCCCGCGCGCTCGCCCGCGACGTCAAGCTCCTCCTCCTCGACGAGCCCTACGAGGGCCTGGCCCCGGTGATCGTGAAGGAGATCGAGCGCACGCTCGAGGAGATCAAGCAGCTCGGCATGACCACGATCCTGGTGGAGCAGAACGCGATCGCGGCGCTCCACCTCGCCGACCGCTCGATCATCATGGAGGGCGGCCATGTCGTGTTCGACGGCACCGCGCAGGAGGTCCTCGACTCGAAGGAGCTCCGCCAGGAATACCTGGCGATCTGACGCCGGGACGTCGCTGCGGAGACCGCATGTCGCGCCG
Organism: Thermohalobaculum sp.; assembly: GCA_035512995.1. Lineage (GTDB taxonomy): Bacteria > Pseudomonadota > Alphaproteobacteria > Rhodobacterales > Rhodobacteraceae > Thermohalobaculum. The sequence goes on along the minus strand of DATKCY010000245.1, from coordinate 5,775 downwards.
TCGGGCGGGAACGCACCGCCCCCCTGACCCGTTTGCTTCGCGCACGCCGGCCCCCGTGGCCGGCGCCGAAGTTTCCAGGACAAGGAGTGCGGCCATGCACGACATCACCGGCAAGACCATCGCCATCCTCGCCACCAACGGCTTCGAGCAGTCCGAGCTGATGGAGCCGAAGCGCCAGCTCACGCAGGCGGGCGCCACCGTCCACGTGATCGCGCCCGAGGGCGGGTCGATCCGCGGCTGGGACACGGACGACTGGGGCGACAGCGTCGACGTCGACGTGACGCTCGCAGACGCCGAGGTCGACGACTACGACGCGCTGGTCCTGCCCGGCGGGCTGATCAACCCCACCTGCTGCGCTTGGACGAGCAGGCGCTGACCTTCATCCGCGACTTCTTCGAGACGAAGAAGCCGCTCGCCGCGATCTGCCACGCGCCGTGGCTGCTGGTCGAGACCGGCATCGCGAAAGGCCGCCGGCTCACGTCCTACAAGTCGATCAAGACCGACATGATCAACGCGGGCGCCGACTGGGTCGACGAGCGGGTCGTCGTCCAGCAGGCGCTGATCACCAGCCGCAACCCGGGCGACCTCGACGCCTTCTGCGCGAAGATCGCCGAGGAGGTGGCCGAGGGCCGTCACGAGCAGCGCCAGGTGGCCTGATACCAGCGCTCGTTGATCCGGCACCCGTCCGCACAGACCGCGCTGCCCCGGCCCCCGCGCCGTGGCCTCCTTACCTGCGGCGGATAAGGAGGTCCCTGACCCGGCGGATGACCGCGCGGGAGCCCGGCGCCCCTACGCCGACGGCCGCCCGTAGAGCTCCTCGGCGCGGCGCTCGAACGCCAGGACGATCCGCTGCATCGCCTGGTTGAAGACGGCGCCGATCACCATCTGCAGCGCCCGCGACTTGAACTCGAAGTCCACGAAGAAATCGACCACGCACCGGTCCGGGCCTTTCGGCATGAACTGCCAGTGGTTGTTCAGGTAGCGGAACGGCCCCTCGAGATAGGCGACGTCGATCTTCTTCTCGTCCGGTCTCAGCGTCACGCGGCTCCTGAAGCTCTCCCGGAACACCTTGAACGAGATGACGAGGTCCGCATCGACGATCTCGCTGCCGTCGGGCTGCGGCGTTCGCGAGCGGATGCGCGCGGCCTCGGTCCAGGGCAGGAACTTCGGATACGATCCGACGTCCGCCACCAGCGCGTACATCAGCTCGGCCGAATACGGCATCTCGCGCTTCTCGGCATGGGTCGGCATCGCGGCCCCCTCCTCCGCTCGTTCAGGCGTCCGGACCGCTTAGCGGCCGGTGGGCCGGCAGATCAAGGGCCGTGGGCCCGGGCGCGCCGCGCACCAAAGGGTGATGTGACGCCGGCGGCGTGCTTTGTCGCAAGGCCGAGCAGGCGCGCGTCCAGCACGACATGATTGCCAGCTGGATGCTGCGCTGAGAGGGCTTGCCCCGGCGCGCGGCGCGCGGCAGCCTCTGCCCGCCCGACGGAGCCCGCCGATGAGCCGCCCCTACCGCGTCCGCCCCCTGATCCCGGCCGAGGACATCTCGGCGCGCGTGGCGACCCTCGCGCAGGAGATCAATGCGCATTTCGCCGGGACCGGCAAGCTGATCGTCGTCGGGCTGCTCCGCGGCTCCTTCGTCTTCATCGCCGACCTCGCGCGCCGGCTCGACCTGCCCGTCGAGGTCGACTTCATCGAGGCTTCGTCCTACGGCTCGGGCACCGAGTCCTCGCGCGAGGTGCGCATCCTCAAGGACCTGCGCTCGCCGGTCGAGGGGCGGGACGTGCTGGTGGTCGAGGACATCGTCGACACCGGCCACACGCTGAAGCACGTGCTCCGCCTGCTGGCGACGCGCCGGCCGGCGCGGCTCGAGGTCTGCGCCCTCCTCTCCAAGCCCTCGCGCCGCGAGGTCGAGATCCGCGCCCGCTGGATCGGCTTCGAGATCCCCGACGAGTTCGTGGTCGGCTACGGCATCGACTACGCGCAGGAGAACCGCAACCTGCCCTATATCGGCGTCGTCGAGTTCGGCTGACGGCCGGGCCGCCTCAGCCCTGCCCCAGCTTCGCGAGCCGCGCCTCGCGCAACCGCCGGAAGTCCTCGCCCGCGTGATAGCTCGACCGCGTCAGCGGCGTCGCCGACACCATCAGGAAGCCCTTGCCATAGGCCGCCCGCTCGTACGATTCGAATGCCTCGGGGGTCACGTAGTCGGCGACGCCGTGATGCTTGCGGGTCGGCTGCAGGTACTGGCCGATGGTGACGAAGTCGACGTCGGCCGCGCGCATGTCGTCCATGACCTGCAGCACCGCGGCCCGCGTCTCGCCCAGGCCCACCATCAGGCCCGACTTCGTGAAGATCGACGGGTCGAGCTCCTTCACCCGCTGCAGCAGCCTCAGCGAGTGGAAGTAGCGCGCGCCCGGCCGGACCTCCGGGTAGAGCCCCGGCACCGTCTCGAGATTGTGGTTGAAGACGTCCGGCCGCGCCTCGACCACCGCCTCCAGCGCCGACGGCGGACAGCGCAGGAAGTCGGGCGTCAGGATCTCGATCGTCGTCCCGGGCGCCCGCCTGCGGATCGCCCGGACCGTCTGCGCGAAATGCTCCGCGCCGCCGTCCTCCAGGTCGTCGCGGTCGACCGAGGTCACGACGACATGGCTGAGCCCCAGCTTCGCGACCGCCGCGGCGACCCGCCCGGGCTCGAACGCGTCGAGCGTGTCGGGCCGCCCGGTCGCCACGTTGCAGAAGGTGCAGCCGCGGGTGCAGATCCCGCCCATGATCATCATGGTCGCGTGCCCCTGCGCCCAGCACTCGCCGACATTGGGACAGCCCGCCTCCTCGCAGACGGTCACGAGCCCGTTCTCGCGGATGATGTCGCGCGTCTCGCGGTAGCCCGCCGAGGTCGGCGCCTTCACCCTGATCCAGGGCGGCTTCCTCGGGCTCGCATTGTCCGCCCGGTGCGCCTTTTCCGGGTGGCGCAGCCGTGGCGGGGTCACGTCGGGGGCATCCATGCAGGTCGCTCCTCGGCTCGGGCCTTCGATATAGCGCATGACCGGCAGCGTGTCGCCCCGGCCGCCCCCGCCCAGGCGCGGCGCGGCGCCCGGCCGCAGGCCCTCGGGCGCCTCACGCGGCACGGTCCGGGAACATCGCGGCCAGCCCCGCGGCCGAGGCCTCGGCGACGCCGCGCTCGGTCACTAGCCCCGTCACCAGCCGCGCCGGCGTCACGTCGAAGGCCGGGTTGGCCGCGGGCGAGCCGGGCGAGACCACGCGCGCCGTCACGACCTCTCCCTCCGCGGTCAGGCCCGCGACCTCGGTCACCTCGGTCTCGCGCCGCTCCTCGATCGGGATGTCGCGGCCGTCGCGGACCGTCCAGTCGATCGTCGGCGAGGGCAGGCAGACATAGAACGGCACGCCGTTGTCCTTCGCCGCCAGCGCCTTCAGATAGGTCCCGATCTTGTTGCAGACGTCGCCTGTCGCCGTCGTCCGGTCGGTGCCCGTGAAGCAGATGTCGACCCGGCCGGTCTGCATCAGGTGCCCGCCCGCGTTGTCGACGACCACGTGGTGCGGCACGCCGTGGCCGTGAAGCTCCCACGCCGTCAGGTGCCCGCCCTGGTTCCTCGGCCGGGTCTCGTCGACCCAGACGTGCACGTCGATCCCGGCCTCGTGCGCCAGGTAAATGGGCGCCGTCGCCGTGCCCCAGTCGACCGTCGCGAGCCAGCCGGCGTTGCAGTGGGTCAGGATCTCGACCGGCCCGTCCTTCGCGGCCGCGATCGCGCGGATCAGCTCCAGCCCGTGCTCGCCGATCCGGCGGTTGATCTCGACGTCCTCGTCGCAGACGGCCGCGGCGCGCGCATAGGCGGCCTCGGCACGCTCCGCCGGCTTCAGCGCCGCCAGCCGCGCCCGCATGTCGTCGAGCGCCCAGCGCAGGTTCACGGCGGTCGGCCGCGTCGCCAGGAGCCGCTCGTAGGCCGCGCCGAGGCCCGCGTCCGACGGGTCGGCCCGCGCCGCCAGCGCCATGCCGTAGGCCGCGGTCGCCCCGATCAGCGGCGCGCCCCGGACCAGCATCTCGGCGATCGCGCGCGCCGCGTCGGCCTCGGTCTCGAGGTCGACCGTCTCGAGCGCGAAGGGCAGCCGCGTCTGGTCGATGATGCGCACCCGCCAGCCGTCGGGGGCCAGCCAGATCGTCCGCATGGGCTCGCCGTTCACCTTCATGCCGCTCTCCCCGGTGGTCCCGGTCGAGAGTGGCGTTCCGACCGGGCCCGTTCAAGCCTCGCGCTTGCCCCGCCCCCGCCCCGCCGCTAGCGTCGCGCCCCATGAACCTCCACGCCCTCCTCCAGGCCCGCCGCGAGGCCTGCCGCCCCGTTCGCGTCGGCCTGATCGGGGCCGGCAAGTTCGGCTCGATGTTCCTCGCCCAGGTGCCGACGACCCCGGGGCTCGAGGTCGCGGTCATCGCCGATCTCTCGCCCGACCGGGCGCGGGCCGCGCTCAAGGCCGTAGGCTGGGACGACGCCTCGGCCGACCGAGTCGCCCTCCTCGACGACGGCGCAGCGCTTGCGGCCCGCGACGACCTCGAGGTCGTGATCGAGGCGACCGGCAACCCCGCGGCCGGCATCGCCCACGCCCGCGCCGCCCACGCCGCCGGCAAGCACGTCGTGATGGTCAATGTCGAGGCCGACGTCCTGGCCGGCCCCCTCCTCCACGCCGAGGCCACCGCCGCCGGCGTCGTCCACGCCATGGCCTACGGCGACCAGCCGGCGCTGACGGCCGAGCTCGTCGACTGGGCCCGCGCCACCGGCTTTCGCGTGACCGCGGCCGGCAAGGGCACGCGCTACCAGCCCGCCTACCACGCGCTGACACCGGAAACCGTCTGGCAGCACTACGGCCTGACGGCCGAGGAGGCCGCGGCCGCCGGCATGAACCCGCAGATGTTCACCTCGTTCATGGACGGCACCAAGTCGGCGATCGAGATGGCGGCGATCGCCAATGCCTGCGACCTCGCCGCGCCGGCCGAGGGGCTCGCCTTCCCGCCCTGCGGCGTCGACGACCTCGCCCACGTGCTCCGCCCCCGCGCCGTCGGCGGCGTGCTCGAACGCGCCGGCCAGGTCGAGGTCGTGGCCTCGGATGAGCGCGACGGCCGCCCGGTCTTCCGCGACCTCCGTTGGGGCGTCTATGTCGTGGTCGAGGCGCCGTCGGACTACGCCGCCGCCTGCTTCCGCCAGTACGGCCTCAGGACGGACGCCACCGGCCGCTACGCCGCGCTCTACCGCCCGTGCCACCTGATCGGCCTCGAGCTTGGCATCTCCGTCCTCTCCGCCGCGCTCCGCGGCGAGGCGACGGGCTCTGCGCGCGCCTTCAGTGCCGACGTCATGGCGACCGCCAAGCGCGACCTCGCGGCGGGCGAGGTGCTCGACGGCGAGGGCGGCACCTGCGTCTGGGGACGCCTCGCCCCCGCCACCGCCTCGCTCTCCCGGGGCGCGCTCCCCATCGGTCTCGCCCACGGCGTGCCCCTGACCCGGGCCGTCTCCGCGGGCGGGGTCCTCACCTGGGACGACGTCGCGATCGACGAGGCGGCCCCGGCCGTCCGCGCCCGGCGCGAGATGGAGCGGCGCTTCGGCCCTGCCCGGCAGGCCTCCCCGGCCTGAGCTCTCGCGCAAGCGCCTTGACCGGCGGCGCCCCGTCTCCTTATTGCCGTTCCATGACGCGCCCCATCCACATCGTCGGCGGCGGCATGGCCGGATGCGAGGCCGCCTGGGCCGCGGCCAATCTCGGCGTGCCGGTCATCCT
>DATKCY010000244.1:0-9741 GCA_035512995.1 Thermohalobaculum sp. | reverse complement strand
CCTCGGGGTACGTTCCCACGCGTTACTCACCCGTCCGCCGCTGACCCCGAAGGGCCCGCTCGACTTGCATGTGTTAGGCGTGCCGCCAGCGTTCGTTCTGAGCCAGGATCAAACTCTCAGGTTGAAAGCAGCAAAAGCCGACCGAAGCCGACCCGCCGCTCAACCGACAGCCGAAGCCTGCGCACATCGTCGGGCCCCCGAAACCAGCCGTCCCGAAGAACGGCCAACCGGAAGCCCGTGAAGCATCTTCACCACCATCATCGGAAACCCCCGGGCCGAAACCCGAAAACCCCTAGGCAGCCGATATGCGACAGCCTTCGCCCGTCTCCAGACGGACCAGACCACCCGCATATCCCTTCGCACCAAAACACTGTCAAAGAGCGGGGCGAAAAGAGCCGGCCCCGGCTGGATACCCAGCCAAACCGTTGCCCGTTTCGCCCGATAGGTTTTTGTCCGACGTGACCGTCGGTGAGGGCGGATATAGGGGGAGGGGGTCCGAGGTGTCAACGGCCTTTTTCACCAAACGGTCATTTTCGCGGATGGCCCGCCGCCGTCCCCGGACGCCGCCGGCGCGGCAGCGCTCGCCCCGGCGGCGCCACGTCCGGCTCCCGCGCACGACCATTGATTTCGCGTCCAAGCTTCGCCAGAAACGCCCGCGCCGGCGCGCCCGGCCGCCCTGCCCGCGCCGCGGGGGGGCGCGCATTCCCGAAAGGACGATCCGAGGCCCGAAGCCGCGCCCGGGCCCCCGGAGACAGAGGACAAGCGCAATGTCATCGAACTACAGCCCGATCACCGAGCTCTACGTCTCGCCCGAGAGCGCGGCGAAGATGAAGGCGGAGGCGGCGGGCCTGCCGAGCCACGACCTGAGCCCGCGCCAGCACTGCGACCTCGAGCTCCTGATGAACGGCGGCTTCGCGCCCTTGCGCGGGTTTCTGGGCCAGGCCGACTACGAGCGAGTGCTGAGCGACATGCGCCTCGAGGACGGGGCGCTCTGGCCGATGCCGATCTGCCTCGAGGTCGGCCAGGCCTTCGCCGACACGGTGGAGCCGGGCCAGGACATCGCGCTCCGCGACCAGGAAGGCGTGATCCTGGCGGTCATGTCGGTCACCGACAAGTGGACGCCCGACAAGGCGCGCGAGGCCCGGCTCGTGTTCGGCACCGAGGACGAGACGCACCCTGCGGTGAACACCCTGATGAACGCGGCCGGCCCGGTCTATCTGGGCGGTCCCGTCACCGGCCTGCAGCAGCCGGTGCACTACGACTTCAAGTCGCGCCGCGACACGCCGAACGAGCTCCGCGCCTTCTTCCGCAAGATGGGCTGGCGCCGGGTGGTCGCGTTCCAGACGCGGAACCCGCTGCACCGCGCGCACTACGAGCTGACCTTCCGCGCCGCGAAGGAGGCGCAGGCCAACCTGCTGATCCACCCGGTCGTCGGCATGACCAAGCCCGGCGACATCGACCACTTCACGCGCGTCCGCTGCTACGAGGCGCTGCTCGACGAGTATCCGGCGGCGACGACCCACCTGTCGCTCCTGCACCTCGCGATGCGCATGGGCGGCCCGCGCGAGGCCGTCTGGCACGGGCTGATCCGCAAGAACCACGGCTGCACGCACTTCATCCTCGGCCGCGACCACGCCGGGCCCGGCAAGGACTCCAAGGGCACGCCGTTCTACGGCCCCTACGATGCGCAGGACATGTTCAAGGAGTACCAGGACGAGATCGGCATCGAGATGGTGCCCTTCAAGCAGATGGTGTTCGTGCAGGAGCGGGCGGAGTACCGCCCGGTCGACGAGGTGGAGGAGGGCGCGACGGTCCTCGACATCTCGGGCACCGAGCTCCGCCGCCGGCTGCAGGAGGGGATCGAGATCCCCGACTGGTTCTCGTTCCCGGCCGTCATCGAGGAGCTGCGCAAGACGCGCCCGCCGCGGGCCGAGCAGGGCTTCACGGTCTTCTTCACCGGCCTCTCGGGCAGCGGCAAGTCGACCATCGCCAATGCGCTGATGGTCAAGCTGATGGAGCTGGGTGGCCGCCCCGTGACGCTCCTCGACGGCGACGTGGTGCGCAAGCACCTATCCTCCGAGCTCGGCTTCTCGAAGGAGCACCGCGACCTCAACATCCAGCGGATCGGCTTCGTCGCCTCCGAGATCGCGAAGAACCGCGGCATCGCCATCTGCGCGCCGATCGCGCCCTACACGCGCACCCGGCGCTGGGTGCGCGACTTGATCGAGGCGCACGGCGCCTTCGTCGAGGTGCACGTCGCGACCCCGCTCGAGGAATGCGAGAAGCGCGACCGCAAGGGGCTCTACAAGCTCGCGCGCGAGGGCAAGATCAAGGAGTTCACGGGCATCTCGGACCCTTACGAGGAACCCGCGAACCCCGAGATCCGCGTCGACACGGTGAACGTGACCCCCGACGACTGCGCCCACCAGGTGATGCTGAAGCTCGAGAGCCTCGGGCTCTTCGGCTGAGGGTGGAGGGGCCGGGCAGCCCGCGCGGGACGGCCGGCGGCGGCGCGCCCCCGGCCGTCCGGGCGGTGCTGTTCGACAAGGACGGGACGCTCTTCGACTTCCAGGCCAGCTGGGGCGCGATCGCCGAGGCGATGCTCGACCGGCTGGCGCCGGGGCCGGCTGCGCGCCGCGAGATGGCGCTTGCCGCGGGCTTCGATCCGGAGACGCGGACCTGCCGCGCGGGCTCGGTGATCGTGGCGGAGCCCACGAGCGCGCTCGCCAGCCTCTGGGCGGAGTGGCGGCCCGATCTCGGCCCGGTGCTGCTCGAGCGGCTGTTGAACGAGGTCTCGGAGGCCGCGGCCCCCGAGACGATGGTGACCGCGGTCCCCGACCTCGCCGCCTTTCTCGGCGGCCTGCGGCAGCGGGGGCTCGTGCTCGGCGTCGCGACCCATGACGAGCACGAGGCGGCGCTCAGGCAGCTCACGGGCGCCGGCGCGCTCGACGCCTTCACCTTCGTGGCGGGCTACGACAGCGGGCACGGGCTGAAGCCGGGGCCGGGCATGCTCGAGGCCTTCGCGGCCGCGACCGCGGTGCCGGCCGCCGCGGTGATGGTCGTCGGCGACAGCGCCCACGACCTGGGGATGGCGCGCGCGGGCGGCGCGGGCTGGGCGATTGGCGTCCTCAGCGGTCCGGCGGTGCGCGAGGACCTGGCGCCGCTCGCCGACCATGTGCTCGACACCATCGCCGGGCTGCCGGCGCTGATCGACCGCGCCAACGCGCCGGGGTGACGAATCCGACACGAAGGTGCCGTTCGTTGACGTGCGGGAGCATCCGAGGCGAGGGAGGGTCCCGGAAGGCCGAATGGAGGGCGCCCGAGATGACCGAGCCGGTGCGACGCAAGCGCGGCGGCGGGCGCGCCGGGAACGTGCGCCGGCAGGTGGCCGACCACATTACCCAGGCGCCGTGGACGCTGGTCGAGCTGACCGACGCGCCGACCTGCCCGCTGGGGCCCGAGGGCGTCGCCGCGATCGACGCCGCCGCGATGCGCGTGCTCGAGGAGATCGGGATCGAGTTCCTGCACCCCAAGGCGAAGGAGTGCCTGGCGGCGGCCGGCGCCGAGGTCGACCCCGACAGCGACAACGTCCGCTTCGACCCCGGCCTCGTGCGCGAGATGGTGGCGAAGGCGCCGGACCGCTTCACGATCACGCCCCGGAACCCCGAGCACATGGTGAAGATCGGGGGGCGCCACCAAGTCTACGTCAACGTCTCGAGCCCGCCCAACTGCTCGGACCTCGACCGCGGCCGGCGGACCGGCGACCGGGAAAGCTTTCAGGAACTCGTGAAACTCTGCCAGAGCTTCAACTGCATCCAGCTCATGGGCGGCTACCCGGTCGAGCCGGTCGACCTGCACCCCTCGACCCGGCATCTCGACTGCATCTTCGACAAGCTGACGCTGACCGACAAGGTCTGCCACGCCTACGCGCTCGGCACCGAGCGGGTCGAGGACGCGATGGAGATGGTGCGGATCGCCGGTGGCCTGACCCACGAGGCGTTCGCGGCGACGCCGCGAATGTACACCAACATCAACTCGTCGAGCCCCCTGAAGCACGACTGGCCGATGCTGGACGGCGCGATGCGGCTGGCCGAGCGCGGGCAGCCGGTGATCGTGACGCCGTTCACGCTGTCGGGCGCGATGGCGCCGGTGACGCTGGCGGGCGCGGTGACGCAGCAGACGGCCGAGGCGCTGGCGGCGATCGTGCTCTTGCAGGCGATCCGGCCGGGCACGCCGGTCGTCATGGGCTGCTTCACCTCGAATGTCGACATGAAGACCGGAGCGCCCGCCTTCGGCACGCCCGAATACATGCGCGCGACGCAGATGTCGGGCGAGATGGCGCGGTTCTACGGGCTCCCCTTGCGCGCGAGCAATGCCTGCGCCGCGAACGTGCCCGACGCGCAGGCGGCGTGGGAGAGCGCCTTCTCGCTCTGGGCCTGCGTGAGCGCCGGGGCGAACATCGTCTATCACGCGGCCGGCTGGCTGGAGGGGGGCCTCTGCGCCTCCTACGAGAAGTTCGTCATGGACTGCGAGACGCTGCAGCAGATGGCGGCCTACAACCGCCCGGTCGGCGTGAGCGAGGCGGACCTGGCCGTCGACGCGATCGCCGAGGTCGGCGCCCACGGTCACTTCTTCGGCGCGAGCCACACGCAGGAGCGCTACGAGACGGCGTTCTACAGCCCGTTCATCAGCGACTGGCGGAACTACGAAGCCTGGGCCGAGAGCGGCGCCGTGCAGACGCCCGAGCGCGCCAACCGGATGTGGAAGCAGATGCTGGCCGAGTACGAGCCGCCGCCGATGGACGAAGCGATCCGCGAGGAGCTGGCCGGGTTCGTCGAGCGCCGCCGCGCCGAGGGCGGCGCGCCGACGGATTTCTGAGGATGGCGGCCGGCTCCCGCTCGCCCTCTCCCCCGACCCCTCTCCCGCCGGGAGAGGGGAGCGCCGGCGACGCCGCCGGGCGCTCCCCCCTCCGCTGCGGAGGGGGGCAGGGGGGGAGGCAAGGCGCCGACCGCCACGCGCGGGGACGCTCATGAAGATCGGCTTCATCGGCCTTGGCAATGTCGGGGCGAAGCTCGCGGGCTCGGTCCTGCGGAACGGCTTCGACCTGACCGTCCGCGACCTCGACCGCCGGGCGGCAGAGCCGCTGCTCGCCAAGGGTGCCGGCTGGGCCGACAGCCCGGCCGAGCTTGCGGAGCGGTCCGACCTGGTCATCACATGCCTGCCGTCGCCCGCGGCCTCGGCGGCGGTGATGGAGGCGGAGGACGGGGTCCTTTCCGTCCTCGGGCCGCGGAAGATCTGGGCCGAGATGTCGACGACCGACGAGGCCGAGGTCATGCGGCTCGGCCGGCTGGTGGCGGAGCGGGGAGCGGAGGCGGTCGACTGCCCCGTCTCCGGCGGATGCCATCGGGCCGCGACCGGCAACATCTCGATCTTCGCGGGCTGCGAGCGCGGGACCTTCGAGCGCCTCCTGCCGGTGTTCGCGCGCATGGGGCGGCGGGTGCTGCACACCGGGCCGCTCGGCTCGGCCTCGGTGCTCAAGGTGATGACGAACTACCTCGCGACCGCGAACCTGCTCACCCTCTGCGAGGCGCTGGTGACGATGGAGCGCGCCGGGATGGACCTCGCCACCACCTACGAGGCGATCCGCATCTCGTCCGGCACCTCCTTCGTGCACGAGACCGAGAGCCAGGTGATCCTGAACGGCTCGCGCCAGATCGACTTCACCATGGACCTCGTGCTCAAGGACATCTCCCTCTTCCAGGCGATCGCAGACCGCGCGGGCGTGCCGCTCGAGTTCAATCTGCTGATGGTCCGCATCTTCGCCGACGGGCTCGAGCGCTATGGCGCCCGCGCGCAGTCGGACGAGATCATCCGCCGGCTCGAGGAGGCGACGGGCGCCGACGTCCGCGCCCCGGGCTTCCCGGCCGTGCTGATCGACGACGAGCCGGAGGACGAAGGCCACGAGGTCACCCCCCGCGGCCGACGGTAGAGCCAGTCGAGCGAAACCGCGGCTGGTCGCCGCGATGGGTCTTTCAGGGTTTCTGCGTGGCCGGGGGCGGGTTTTGCCGCCCCCGGCTTCTCCGCGGCGCAAGAAATCCTTGCGCACGCCCTGCCAGACAGCCGGCCCCGTATCGCCTATCTTCCTCTCGTCCCTCACGGAGGATGCGCCGCATGTCCTGGAACCCCGCCTTCGAGCCCCGCTGCCCCTCGGCCGAGGAAGCCGACCGGATCGAGACGCTGATCGTGCCCCGGGCACGCGACATCGGCGGGTTCGAGGTGCGCCGCGCGCTGCCCGCGCCGAAGCGGCAGATGGTCGGTCCCTTCATCTTCTTCGACCAAATGGGCCCGGCCGAGTTCCTGACCGACCAGGGCATCGACGTGCGCCCGCACCCGCATATCGGGCTGGCGACCGTCACCTACCTGTTCGACGGCGCGCTCTACCACCGCGACAGCCTCGGCACGGCGATGGAGATCCGCCCGGGCGCGGTCAACTGGATGATCGCGGGCCGGGGCATCACCCATTCCGAGCGCACCGGCACCGCCGAGCGGGCGAAGCCGAAGAAGCGCCTCTACGGCATCCAGACCTGGGTCGCGCTGCCCGACGCGGCCGAGGAGACCGACCCGGGCTTCGAGCACCAGCCGGAGGAGGCGCTGCCCGTGATCGCCGACGCGGGCGTCGAGGTTCGCCTGATCCTGGGCCACGCGTACGGGGCGAGGGCGCCGGTCAGGACGTTCTCGGAGATGTTCTATGCCGATGTGCGGCTCGAGGCGGGCGCGTCGCTGCCGCTGCCCGACGACCACGAGGACCGGGCCGCCTACGTGCTGGCCGGCGCGATCGAGGTCGCGGGCGAGCGTTCCGAGCCCGGCGCCATGATGGTGTTCCGGCCCGGCGACCGCATCACGCTCAGCGCGCCGGAGGAAGCGCGTGTGATGGTTCTCGGAGGCGAGACGCTGGGCGGGCCGCGCCACATCTGGTGGAACTTCGTGGCCTCGAGCCGCGAGAAGATCGAGGCGGCAAAGGAGGCCTGGCGGGCGGGCGACTGGGCGGCAGGGCGCTTCACGCTGCCGCCCGACGACGCGCAGGAGTTCATTCCGTTGCCCGCGCGCTGAGGCCCGCGTCGAGCACCGCCTCGATCCCGCGCGCGATGCGGGGCGCGCTCCAGCCGGGCCCGAGCGGGGGGACGTGCAGGAAGACGCAGCGGCGCGGCGCGACCTCGCCCAGCGCGGCCCAGTAGGTCGTGTCGCAGACGTAGGATCCTGCGTCGCGCGATAGGCGCACCGGGATTCCGTGGCCGGCGAGCGCCCGGACCGACGCCGCGAACGGCCAGCGGCCGCGGCGGACGGCGGGCGCGTGCGCGAGCGGCCGGGGCCGCGCCAGCGTCTCGAGCCGGAAGGCGGTGCCGGCGGCGAGCCCGACCAGCAGCACGATCCCGGGCCTGCTCTCGCCGATCAGCGCCCGGAGTTCAACCGCGGCGCGCCCGTGCTCGACCGGCAGGCGGGCGGCCAGCACGTCGCCCCGGCGGCGGGCGACGAGGCGCACGCCCTCCCAGCTCGAGTTGACCGGCCAGTCGCGGAAGGGCTCGAAGCCCGTGAGGAGGGCGCGGGAGGTCATGGGGCCCATCCTGCAGCGCGCGCGGGTCCGCTGCCAGTCCCCGCCGCGATTGCCTGCGGCGTCCCGGCGGCCTAGGTCATCGGTGGTCCGACAATCAGGAGGCGCCGATGGCGGTCGAGCTGCCGCATCTCGACTATCCCGCCGAGGAACGCTCGGACGAGCCGCCGCTCCTGATGGCGCACGGCCTGTTCGGGTCGGCGCGCAACTTCCACACCATCGCGGGCAAGCTCGCGGCCCGGCGCCGGGTGATCGCGGTCGACATGCGCAGCCACGGCTCCGCGCCCTGGGGCGAGGCGGGATACGAGGCGATGGCGGCGGACCTCGCCCACGCGGTCGAGCGGCTGGCGGGGGGGCGCGCGCGGGTCCTCGGGCACTCGATGGGCGGCAAGGCGGCGATGGGGCTGGCGCTCAGCCGGCCGGAGCTCGTCGACGCGCTGGTCGTCGCCGACATCGCGCCGCTCACCTACCGGCATTCGCACATCGAAACGATACGCGGCATGCAGGCGGTCGATCTGGACCGCGTCCGCCGCCGCTCGGACGCCGAGCAGGCGCTGGCCGAGGCGGTCCCCGAGAAGCAGCTGCGGCTGTTCCTCCTGCAGAACCTCGTGATCGAGGACGGCCGCGCGCGCTGGCGCATCGACCTCGAGGGGCTGGGCGAGGGGATGGACCGGCTGATTGGCTGGCCCGGCGACTGGCCCCGGGACAGCTATGACGGGCCGACCCTGTTCCTGCACGGCGGCGCCTCCGACTACGTCCCGCCAGAGAGCCACCCGCGCATCCGCGGGCTCTTCCCGCACGCCGAGATCGAGGCAATCGACGGCGCCGGCCACTTCCTGCACGCCGAGAAGCCGGCCGAGTTCACCGACGCTGTAGACCGCTGGCTGAGCGCGCTCTGAGGCGCCGCAAGGCCCCCGTTTGAGTGAAGGGCAGCGCGCGGGAGATCGCGGTCCCGACCCCCGACCCCCGAACCGGGGCCCGGTCGAGCGGAGGCGCCGATCAGGTCCGGCGCCGCGGGATGCGCCGCGACGGAGCGCGGGGGCCGACGCTTCGCGCCGATCGGGCCGCACGGCAAGGCTCCCGTTGATTTCCCGGCCCCGCCGGCACAGGCTCCGGACTCCGTGGAGGAGGACCGCATGCCCGAGTTCGTCATCGACCCGCCGGCGCGGCCGGTGCTGCCGGTCGTGGGCGCGGACGCGCTCTTCCCGGTGCGCCGGGTCTACTGCATCGGCCGGAACTATGCGGCGCACGCGATCGAGATGGGCCACGACCCGGAGCGCGAGCCGCCGTTCTTCTTCCAGAAGAACCCCGACAACCTCGACCCGTCCGGCGTGTTTCCCTACCCGCCGCGCTCGGGCGACGTGCACTTCGAGGTCGAGATGGCCGTGGCCCTCAAGTCGGGCGGCACGGGGATACCCGCGGCGGCCGCGATCAGCCACGTCTGGGGCTACGGCATCGCCCTCGACATGACGCGGCGCGACCTGCAGGCGCAGATGAAGAAGATGGGCCGCCCGTGGGAGATCGGGAAGGCGTTCGAGCGCTCGGCCCCGGTCTCGGCGCTGACGCCGGCCGAGACCTGCGGACATCCGTCCGAGGGGCGCATCGCGCTCGGCGTCGACGGCGTGCTCCGGCAGGAGGGGAACCTGGACCAGATGATCTGGAAGGTGCCCGAGATGATCTCGTATCTCTCCGACTATTTCGAGCTCGGCCCCGGCGACGTCATCCTGACGGGCACGCCGGCCGGCGTCGGCCCGGTCGAGCGCGGGCAGACGATGACGGCGGAGGTCGAGGGCCTGGGGGCGCTGGAGGTCCGGGTCGTCTGACGCGGATTTGCCTGCGTCAGCCGAAGGTCTCGACGACCTCGTGCATCACCGGCTCGAAGCTGCGGCACATGGCGCCGATGGCGCGGTTGCGGGCGCGCATCTCCTCGGTCCTGAGCATCGCCATGAAGTCCTCGCGCCGCCGCCACTGCGAATAGCTGGCGATGCGCGTCTGCGCGTCGTTCACGTGGAGCGCCGCGGCGATGAAGCCCGGCTGGCGGCTGATGACCTCGCGATAAGCGTCGGTCAGCGCGTCGAGCAGGTCCTGGCATATGCCGGGATTGACCTCGAAGGTCGTCATCACCGTCTGCA
>DATKCY010000243.1:0-8611 GCA_035512995.1 Thermohalobaculum sp. | reverse complement strand
CCGCCCGAGTGGATCGACTACAACGGCCACATGAACGTCGCCTACTACACGATGGCCTTCGACAACGCGCTCGACGAGGTCTACGCGGCGCTCGGCATCGGCGAGAACCTGGTGCGGAGCCACCGCATGGGGCCGATGGCGCTGCAGAGCCAGCTCCACTATCTCGGCGAGCTGGTCGAGGGGCGGCGCTTCGCCTGCGACTTCCGGCTGCTCGACGCCGACGCCAAGCGCACGCATTGCTTCCTCGAGATGATCGACCTCGAGCGCGACACGGTTGCGGCGACCTACGAAACCCTGTCGCTCAATGTCGATCTCGAGGGGCGGAGGAGCGCGCCTTATCCGCCCGAGTCCGCGGCGCGGATCGAGCGGCTGTTTCGGGCGCACGAATCCCTGCCCCGGCCGGCCCAGGCGGGACAGGCGATCGGAATTCGTCGCAAGCGACCCTGATTGACCTTTTTCTCGCACGCTGACCGGCTTACCCTGACCTCCTGATGCAGGAGCGACCGGGCGAGCGCGCCCCCGAGACACAAGAGGACGGGTCCAAATCGACCGGCCGGCTCGTGGCCGGCCTAGCCTCCCTCGGCCGCGCGCTCCGCTTCTTCGACGTCACCAGCCAGGAGATCCTGTGGCCGATCGCGCTCGGGCTCGGCATCGTGGTCGGCTACGCGGTGCTCGGCTTCCGCACGGCGATCTCGCTCGTCCAGACGCTGATCTACGGTGCCGACGACATCTGGCTGCACTCGGTCGCCGCCGGCCTGCCGTGGCAGGTCGTGCTGCTCGCCCCGGTCGGCGGCGGCCTCGCGGTCGGCCTGCTGCTGAAGGTGCTGACACCCGACGGACGGCCGGGCGGGGTCGCCAACGTGATCGAGGCGGCCGCGGTCGGCCAGGGTCTCGTCGACAAGCGCCGCGGCACTGCCTCGGTGCTGGCGGCGCTCATCACGCTGTCGACCGGCGGCTCGACCGGCCGCGAGGGCCCGGCGATCCATCTCGGCGCGACGATCTCGACCTACCTGTCCGAGCGCCTCGGCGTCGCCGAGGTCACGGGCCGCGACATCCTCGCCTGCGCGGTGGCGGCGGCGGTCTCGGCCAGCTTCAACGCCCCGATCGCGGGCGCGATCTTCGCGCTCGAGGTCGTGCTCCGGCACTACGCGCTGCACAGTTTCGGCCCCGTTGTCATCGCGTCGGTCGCGGCCGCGGTCGTGAGCCGCCTCCATTTCGGCGACGTGGCCGAGTTCACGCTGCCCGAGCACGGCATCGGCTTCTACTGGGAGCTGCCGGCCTTCACGATCCTCGGCATCCTCTGCGGCCTCGTCGGCACCATCCTGATGTGGACGATCTTCTTCGCCGAGGAGGTCGGCGACCGGGTGCAGCGGCTCCTGCACATGCCGACCTGGCTCCGCCCGGCCTTCGCCGGCCTCATCCTCGGGGTGATGGCGACCCAGTTCCCGCACATCATCGGCGTCGGCTACGAGACCACGTCGCTGGCGCTGACCGCGCAGATCGCCTACGACACCGCCATCGTCTTCGCCGTCGTCAAGGTCGTGGCGGTCTCGATCACCCTTTGCGGCTTCATGGGCGGGGGCGTGTTCTCGCCCGCGCTGATGCTGGGCGCACTGACCGGCTGCGCCTTCGGCGAGATCGCGATCGGCCTGCTGCCGACGGTCTCGGGCAGCCAGGGGCTCTACGCGCTGGCCGGCATGGGCGCGGTCGCGGGCGCGGTGCTCGGTGCGCCGATCTCGTCGACGCTGATCATCTTCGAGCTGACGGGCGACTACCAGGCCGGGATCGCGGTCATGGTCTCGGTCTCGCTCGCCTCGGTCGTCTCCGACCGGCTGATCTCGCGCAGCTTCTTCCTGACCCAGCTCGAGCGCCAGGGGCTCCACCTGCACGTCGGCCCGCAGGGCTACCTCGCCACCACGATGCCGGTGATCGAGCTCATGCGCCCGCAGGGCTCGGACGACGGCGCGTCCGAGACGCAGTGCCATACCCTCTACGAGCAGGGCGCCTGGCTCAGGCGCGGCGACACGCTCGAGAAGGCGCTGCCGATGTTCGAGCGCCTGAAGGGACCGTTCCTGCCGATCATGGACACGACCGGCGACGACGCGGACGACCACCCGGAGGTGCTGGGCGCGCTCTTCCGCACCGACGCGCTCCGCGCCTACTCCCGCCGTCTCGAGGAGGAGCTGCGCGAGGAGCACCGGTAGACCGGGCTTGGCCGCAATTGGCCGCAACCCGCGGACCTACCGCCGCTTGTAGGGGTTCTCGCCCTTCCTGAGCGCCAGCCTGATCGGCACGCCGTGGAGCCCGAAGTCGCGCCTCAGCCCGTTGACGAGGAATCGCGTGTAGCTCTGCGGCAGCGCCTCGGGCCGCGAGCAGAAGACGACGAAGCTGGGCGGGCGCGCCTTCACCTGCGTCATGAAGCGCAGCCTGATCCGCCGCCCCGACGGCGCCGGCGGCGGATGCTCCTCCAGCCGCGCCGCCAGCCAGCGGTTGAGCTCGCCCGTCGTCACCCGCCGGTTCCAGACGCCGTGCATCTCCAGCACCGCAGCCCCCAGCTTGTCGAGCCCCTGCCCGGTCTTGGCCGAGACAGGGATCACCGGCGCGCCCTTCAACTGCGGCAGCAGCTCCTCGAACCTGCGGCGGAGCTCGCGCAGCGTTGCCTGCTTGCCTTCGACCGCATCCCACTTGTTGAGCGCCACGACCACCGCGCGCCCCTCCCGCTCGGCCAGGTCGGCGATCCGCAGGTCCTGCGTCTCGAGTGCGTTTTCGGCGTCCATGAGCAGGATCACGACCTCGGCGAAGCGCGCCGCGCGCAGGGTGTCGCCGGTCGACAGCTTCTCGACCCGCTCCTGCACCCGCGCCTTCTTCCTCAGCCCCGCCGTGTCGAACACCCGGAACGGGCGATCCCGCCAGCGGAGCTCGACCGAGATCGCGTCGCGCGTGATCCCGGCCTCCGGCCCCGTCAGCAGCCGCTCCTCGCCGAGCAGCCGGTTGACCAGCGTCGACTTGCCGACGTTCGGCCGCCCGATCACCGCGATCTGCAGCGGCCGGTTCTCCGCCAGCGGATCGTCGAGCACCTCGCGCTCGCGGCTCGCCTCGGCCGCCGTCGCGCGCGCGACATGGGGCGCGAGCACCTCGTGGAGCTCTCCCATCCCCTCGCCGTGCTCGGCCGACAGCGCCAGGGGCTCGCCCAGCCCCAGCGCATAGGCCTCGAGCATCCCGGCCTCGCCGGCGCGTCCCTCGGCCTTGTTGGCTGCCAGGATCACCGCGGCCTCGCGCTTCCTCAGGAGCTCCGCCAGCACCTCGTCGGTCGGGGTCACGCCCGCCCGCGCGTCGATCAGGAAGAGGCAGAGATCGGCCTCGTCGATCGCCCGCTCGGTGAGCTTCCGCATCCGCCCCGGCAGGCTCGCGTCCTCGACCTCCTCGAGCCCGGCGGTGTCGATCACCCGGAACGCGAGATCGCCCAGCCGCGCCGAGCCCTCGCGCAGATCGCGCGTGACCCCGGGCTGGTCGTCGACCAGCGCCAGCCGCTTGCCGACCAGGCGGTTGAACAGCGTGGACTTGCCGACGTTCGGCCGTCCGATGATGGCGACGGTGAGCGACATGGGGGCCGCTTCTAAGGCCGCCCCCGGCCCCCGGCAAGCGGCGCTTCAGCGCCGCGCCCTGGGCCAAGCCACGGCACGCGCGGCGCCGGGCCCGCCACAGCCCGCCAGCGCGGGCTCAGTTCTGCTCGGTCTCGGTCTCGGCCACCGCCGGCACCGCCGGGGCCGGCTGCGCGCCGTATCCGCTGACGGCCGCGCGGACCGGAATCCGCTCGCCCTCCAGCCGCTCCTCGTCGTCGTCGAACATGCCGCAGCCGCCGGCGAGGATCGCCAGCCCCAGCAGCGAAGCACGAAGAAGTCCCGTCATCGTTGTCCCATCCCGACTGGCCGGCCCGGTCGCCAGCCTACTCCGCCGCGGCCGCCGGCTCCAGCGCCGCCAGCAGCCCGCTCGCGCGCTGTCTGGTCTCGGCCGTCACCGGCCCCGCCAGCACCGCCTCCAGGTCCTCGCGCGCCGCCGCGGCATCCCCGGCCTGCAGCCGCAGCATCGCGCGCAGCTCGAGCGCCAGCGGGCGGTAGGGCGCGCCCTCCTCGACCAGCGGCGCCAGCTCGCCTGCCAGCGCCCCGGCCTCCCCGCCCTCGGCCTCGAGCCTGACCGCGTTCAGCACCGCCAGGTGCCGATAGGCCGGCGCCAGGTCCTCCCGTTCGGCCACCTCGCGGTAGACCTCGGCCGCCCGGCCCGCCTGATCGTTCACCAGGAGCGACGACGCCAGGCGAAGCCGCGCCACCACCTCCGCCTCGTCGTCGATCCGGTCCACCAGCGCCTCCTGCGCCTCGACCGAGCCGAACTCGGCCGCGATGAACGCCCCGCCGGTCTCGCGCGCCTCGAGCACCGCGCGGTGCTGCATCCAGTTCCAGACCGCCGCCGCGCCCACGATGACGACGATCGCGCCGATCACGAACGGCGCGTAGCGCTTCCAGAGCTTGTACATCCGGTCCTGCCGGATTTCCTCGCTCACTTCCTGGATAAAGCTGTCGCTCTCGCTCACCCTGCACCTCGCCTGAGACCACGGCTCGGGGGTGTATCGTGGCGCGCCCGCCGATCAAAGGGTCATTTCGGCTTGTAGGTATGCTCCTCGCTCGGGAAGGTCCGGCTGCGCACCTCGCCTGCATAGGCGTCGATCGCCTCGACGATCATCTCCTCCATGGTGCCGTAGCGCTTCACGAAGGTCGGCACCCGGGGCAGCAGGCCGACCATGTCCTCGAACACCAGGATCTGGCCGTCGCAGTTGACCGAGGCGCCGATGCCGATCGTCGGAATCCCCAGGGTCTCGGTGATCCGGTCGGCGAGCGGCGCCGCGACCCCCTCGATCACGACCGAGAAGGCGCCGGCCGCCTCCACCGCCTTGCCGTCATCGATCACCTGCTTCCAGTGCGCCTCGTCGCGGATCGCGCGGAAGCCGCCAGCCGTGTTCATCGCCTGCGGCATCAGGCCGATATGCGCCATGACGGGGATGCCGCGGGTCGCGAGATAGCGGATCGTCGGCGCCATCTCGACCCCGCCCTCGAGCTTCACGGCGTGGCATCCCGTCTCCTTGATCACCCGGCTCGCATTGCGGAACGCGAGCTCGGGCGACTCCTCGAAGCTGCCGAACGGCATGTCGACCACGACCAGCGCCTTCTCGGCGCCACGCACGACCGCCTGCCCGTGCATGATCATGTGCTCGAGCGTCACGCCCAGCGTGTTCTCCATGCCGTGGATGACCATGCCGAGGCTGTCGCCGACCAGCAGCAGGTCGCACACCCGGTCGCAGAGCCGCGCGACATGCGCCGTGTAGGAGGTCAGGCACACCAGCGGCTCAGCCCCCTTTCGCGCCATGAAGTCCGGCACGGTCATGCGCCGGCGCCGCGTGCCCTCGCCGGGATCGCTGATCGCCGCCTTCTTCGAGATCGTGCTCCGCGTCGACATGCCCCGCCCTACCGTTCAGCGCCGGCCGAGGCCGCCGCTCGCCCCGCCACCGCGACGGCCGCTACTTCTTCTTGGCGTCCATGCCGCCGACGTCCATCTCCATCTCCGCGGCGCCCGCCTTGCCCTCGGCACGCGCCGCCAGAAGATCGTCCATCCAGTCCGGGTCCATCTCGGGCACCGACGAGAGCAGGAGTTCGGTATAGGGGTGGTGCGGCGGGCGGAACATCTCGCTCTTCTGCCCCTGCTCGACCACCTTGCCCTCCTTCATCACCACCACCTCGTCGGCGATCGCCCGCACGGTCGCCAGGTCGTGCGTGATGAACATGTAGGCCAGCTCGAACTCGTCCTGCAGCCGGTCGAGCAGCTTCAGAATTTCCTCCGCCACCAGCTGATCGAGCGCCGACGTGACCTCGTCGCAGATGATGAACTGCGGCTCGGCCGCCAGCGCGCGGGCGATCCCGATGCGCTGCTTCTGCCCGCCTGACAGCTCGCTCGCCAGCCGGTCGATGTAGGCGTCCGGCTCCATCTCGATCAGGCTCAGGAGCTCGCGCACCCGCTCGCGCTTCTTGGCTCCGCGCAGCCCCATGTAGAACTGCACCGGCCGCCCGATCAGCTCGCTGATCCTGTGCTTGGGGTTCAGCGAGGTGTCGGCCGACTGATAGATCATCTGCACCTGCCGTAGCTGATCCTTCGTGCGCTTGCGGTAGTCGGCCGGCAACGTCTCGCCGTTGAAGCGGATCTCGCCCTTGGTCGGCGGCAGCAGCCCCGTGATGACGCGCGCGACCGTCGACTTGCCCGAACCGGACTCACCGACCACGGCGACGGTCCGCCGCTTGTGGATGTCGAAGCTCACGTCGAACAGAACCGGGACCACGCCGTAGGAGGCATCGATGCCATCGACCGCGCAGACCGGCACCTCGTCGGGACCTGCCATCGGCTGCTCCTCGCGCTGATGGCTGCGCACGGCCCACAGCGACTTGGTGTACTCCTCCTTCGGCTCGGACAGCATCGTCCGCGTCTCGGCCTCCTCGACCTGCTCGCCGCGCAGCAGCACCTTGATCCGGTCCGCCATCTGCGCGACGACCGCCAGGTCGTGGGTGATGTAGATCGCTGCCGTGTCGAACTCCTTGACGATGTTGCGGATGGCCGAGAGCACCTCGATCTGGGTCGTGACGTCGAGCGCGGTCGTCGGCTCGTCGAAGATGATCAGGTCCGGCCGCGCGGACATCGCCATCGCGGTCATCGCCCGCTGGAGCTGCCCGCCCGAGACCTGGTGCGGGTAGCGAAAGCCGATCTCCTCGGGGTTCGGCAGGCGCATCGCGCGATAAAGCTCGATCGCGTCGGCCTCGGCCTGCTTGCGGCTCATCACGTCGTGCAGCACCGGCGCCTCGGTGTACTGGTCGATCAGCTTGTGCGCCGGGTTGAAGCTCGCGGCGGCCGACTGCGCCACATAGGCGATGCGCGCGCCGCGCAGCCGGCGCCGCTGCCCCTCCGACGCCTTCAGCAGGTCGATGCCGTCGAACACGATGCTGCCGCCGGAGATGCGGCAGCCGTCGCGCACATAGCCCATCG
This sequence comes from Thermohalobaculum sp., assembly GCA_035512995.1. Taxonomy (GTDB): domain Bacteria; phylum Pseudomonadota; class Alphaproteobacteria; order Rhodobacterales; family Rhodobacteraceae; genus Thermohalobaculum. The sequence goes on along the minus strand of DATKCY010000243.1, from coordinate 1,531 downwards.
CGGCCAGACCCGCCGTCGACTTGCCCGCCCCGGACTCGCCGATCAGCCCCAGCACCTCGCCCTTGCGGAGCGTCAGGTCCATTCCCTTGATGATCTCGGTCCAGGTCTCGTCGGAGCGTCCGTCGATGCGCAGGTCGCGGATCTCCAGGATCACGTCCTTGTCCGTGTGCTTGTCCGGGGCCGCTTCGTCGGCCGCTGCCGGCTTGCCCGCCGGCGCCTCCTCCTCGTGCACCGTCGGCGCGTCGCCTGCGCCGGGACTGGCCCCCGGCCCCGTCGCCTCCCCGGCCTGCCCCTCGGCCCCCGGATCGATGACGAAGCCGTCGTCGCGACTCCGGTCCGGATCGACCGGATCGCCCTCGCGGTCCGGCCGGCGCTCGGGCGGCCGCTCGCGCGGCTGGTCCGCCGGCCCGGCCCCGGTGTCCGCGGGATCGGGACGCTCCGGGGTCTTCGGATCGTTCGGATCGCTCATCGTCTCACTCCTTCAAGCCGCTGGCGCGGTGCAGCATCCAGTCGACCACGAAGTTCACTGCCACGGTAAGGAGCGCGATCGCGCCCGCGGGCAACAGCGGGGTCACGTCGCCGAAGGTGATCAGCGTCGCGTTGTCCCGCACCATCGAGCCCCAGTCCGCCGTCGGCGGCTGGATGCCGAGCCCCAGGAACGACAGCGCCGAGATCGCGAGGAACACGAAGCAGAAGCGAAGCCCGAACTCCGCCACCAGCGGCGCCGAGGCGTTCGGCAGGATCTCCTTCGTGATCAGCCGCCACAAGCCTTCGCCGCGCAGTCGCGCCGCCTCGATATAGTCCATGACCACGATGTTCATCGCGACCGCGCGCGCCAGTCGGAATACGCGCGTCGAGTCGATCAGCGCGATCACCAGGATCATGTTGGTGATCGAGGTCCCGATGATCGTCAGCAGCAGGAGCGCGAAGATCAGCGCCGGGATCGCCATCAGCACGTCGACGATGCGGCTCAGGACCGAATCGAGCCAGCCGCCGACCGCCGCCGCCAGCAGCCCGAAGATCGCGCCGAGCAGGAAGGCGAGCCCGGTCGTCACGAACGCGATGCCGACGGTGTTCCGCGCGCCGTAGACCAGCCGCGTGAACATGTCCCGGCCCAGATTGTCGGTGCCGAGGAGATGGGCGCCCTCCCACGGCAGGAATTCCGCGCCCACCACCTCGCGCTCCCCGAAGGGCGCGATGAGCGGGGCGAACACCGACACGATCACGTAGATCAGGATCACGATCATCCCGAACACGGCCGTGAGGGGCGCCGTGCGGAGGGCCATGCGCGTGCGTCCCGAGGCAACCGCGATGATACCGGCGCGGACCACCCATGAGACCGCCACCGCGGCGACGATCAACCCGACGATCCAGCCGAAAAGCGCGAGTGTGCTCATTAGGCCACCCTCCGCTCTGGAGGGTTCGTGTCCGATGGTGCGAGTCTTCCGCTTCCGGTGCCCCGCCGCGACGGCCAAGCTTGCTCGTCGCTGGACGGCCCGCATGAGACCCGCCGCGCGGCGGGCGCCGGGAG
>DATKCY010000242.1:0-3237 GCA_035512995.1 Thermohalobaculum sp. | reverse complement strand
CGGCGAGGCCGCAGAGGATGTGGGCGCGCTCACGCGCGCGGCGGAGCAGCCAGGCGGTGCGCCGCGCCACCACCTCCTCGCGGAAGGCGATGAAGGCCGCGAGGCAGGTGCGAAGGTCGAGCTGCTCGGGCTTGCCGCCGTTGAGCGCGAGCAGGTTGCAGCCGAACGAGGTCTGCAAGGGCGTGAAGCGGTAGAGCTGGTTCAGCACGACGTCGGGGGTCGCGTCGCGCTTGAGCTCGATCACGACCCGCACGCCGAAGCGGTCGGACTCGTCCTGGACGTGGGCGATCCCTTCCAGCTTCTTCTCGCGCGCGAGCTCGGCGATCTTCTCGATCATCGAGGACTTGTTGACCTGATAGGGGATCTCGTCGACGACGATGGCGTAGCGGTCGCGGCGGATCTCCTCGATCCGCGTCTTCGAGCGGATCAGCACGCTGCCGCGCCCCGTGGTGTACGCCTTGCGGGCGCCCGCGCGGCCGAGGATCGTGGCGCCGGTCGGGAAGTCCGGGCCCGGCACGAACTCCATCAGCGCGATGTTGTCGAGGTCGGGGTCCTCGATCAGCGCCAGCGTGGCGTCGATGATCTCGCCCAGGTTGTGCGGCGGGATGTTGGTCGCCATGCCGACCGCGATGCCGCCGGCGCCGTTGACGAGCAGGTTCGGGAAGCGCGCGGGCAGCACGACCGGCTCGCGGTCCTGGCCGTCATAGTTCGGCTGGAAGTCGACGGTGTCGCGGTCGATGTCCTCGAGAAGCCCGGTGGCGGACTTCGCCATCCTGACCTCGGTGTAGCGCATGGCCGCCGGGGCGTCGCCGTCCATCGAGCCGAAGTTGCCCTGGCCGTCGAGCAGCGGCAGGCGCATCGAGAAGTCCTGGGCCATGCGCACGAGCGCGTCGTAGACCGCGCTGTCGCCGTGCGGGTGGTACTTGCCGATGACGTCGCCGACGACGCGGGCGGCCTTGCGGTAGGGCTTGTCGTGGGTGTAGCCGGCCTCGTGCATCGCGAACAGGATGCGCCGGTGCACGGGCTTCAGGCCGTCGCGCAGGTCCGGGATGGCGCGGCTCACGATCACGCTCATCGCGTAGTCGAGATAGCTCCGGCGCATCTCGTCCTCGACCGAGACGGTCGGGCCGCCCGAAGGCGGGCGCTGCGGCCGGCCGGGCTCGCCGTCGCCGTTCATGTCGTTGTCGCTCAAGGAATCTCCTCGCCCGCGAAGGCCGGGCTAGGGCGTGAAAGGATCCGGCTGAATATACCGGCGGACGGCGCGTCTCACAACCATGACAACGACATCTTGCGCCGCCGAATGCGGCCGGGCCCCAGAAGCTGCGCCGGCCGACGCGCGGCGTGGCTCCGGGCGCCGGGCTGGGCTAGGCTGCGGCGAGTGCGTCGGCGGGAGGGACCGGAATGGGTGCGGAGCGGGAACAGGACGGCGGCTTCGACTCGGCCGAGTTGGGCGCGCTCGCGCATCTCTATCGCGGCGAGGTCTACCGCTCGACCATCTGGCGCTCGCGGCTCGACCACACGACGAACTGGGCGGTGGTGACGACGGGGGTCGCGCTGTCGCTGACCTTCGCGGGGCCCGAAGCGTCGCCGCTGCCGCTGGTGCTGGTCGGGCTCCTGGTGATCGTGTTCCTGCACCTCGAGTCGCGGCGCTACCGCTACTTCAACGTCTGGCGCGCCCGCTGCCGGCTGATGGAGACCGAGATGTTCGCGCCGATCCTGCGCGGCGAGGGGCTGAGGCGCGACGGCCGCTGGAACGCGCTCCTGGCCGATGACTACGCCAGGCCGAACTTTCACATCAGCTATTCGCTGGCGGTCGGGCGGCGGCTCAGGAAGAACTACGGCTACATCCTGGCCGTGCAGGCGGTCGCCTACTACGGCAAGCTCGCGATCCATCCGATTCCGATCTCGAGCACCGAGCAGCTGTTCGCGCGCGCCATGATCGGCCCGATCCCCGGCTGGATCGTGGTCGGCGCCGGGCTCCTGTTCCACGGCGGCTGGATCCTGCTGGCGCTGGCGACGCTCTGGGTCGAGCAGCGCCGCCGGCGGCACACGAAGCTCGTCTCGATCGGGTAGCGCGGGCCTCGGCCCGGGCGGCGGCTACCGCTCCTCCGCGCGCGCCCGGGCCATCGCGCGGAAGGCGTCCATTAACGATCACTTAACCACGATCAGCGCCTATGGTCGGGCCCGCGGCAGGAGAGAGGGGCATGGTCACCCGCGCCCACACGGTCGCCTTTCTGGGCGTCGAGGCCCGTCCGGTCGAGGTGCAGTGCGCGCTCTCGCCCGGCCTGCCGGCGTTCAACGTCGTCGGCCTGCCGGACAAGGCGGTGTCCGAATCGAAGGAGCGGGTGCGCGCGGCGATGGCGGCGGTCGGGCTCGCGATGCCGCCGCAGCGGATCACGATCAACCTCAGCCCCGCCGACATGCCGAAAGCCGGCTCGCACTACGACCTGCCGATCGCGCTCGCCCTGATGGCGGCGCTCGGCCTCGTGCCGTCGGAGGAGACGGCGCGGCACGTGGCGCTGGGCGAGCTGTCGCTCGACGGCCAGATCCTGAAGGTGCAGGGGGCGCTGCCGGCGGCGCTCGAAGCGGCCGAGCGGGACATGGCGCTGATCTGTCCGGCGGCCTGCGGCGCCGAGGCCGCGTGGGTCGGCGCGGCCGAGGTGCTGGCGCCCGCGAGCCTCATCCAGCTCGTCAACCATTTCGCCGGCCGCACCGCGCTCAGCCCGCCCGAGCCCGGGCCGGTGCGGCCGCGGCGGACGACCGCGAACCTGGTCGACGTGAAGGGGCAGGAAGGCGCACGCCGCGCCATCGAGGTCGCGGCCGCGGGCAACCACCACATCCTGATGATCGGCGAGCCGGGGTCGGGAAAGTCGATGCTGGCGGCGCGGATGACCTCGATCATGCCGCCGCTGACGCCAGCCGAGGCGCTGGAGGTCTCGACCATCTACTCGCTCGCCGGCGACGCGGCGGGGGTCGAGCACGGCGACGGCGCGATCTGCCGCGAGCGGCCCTACCGCTCGCCGCACCACTCGGCCTCGATGGCCGCGATGATCGGCGGCGGGCGGCGGGCGCAGCCGGGCGAGGTGTCGCTTAGCCATCGCGGGGTGCTGTTCCTCGACGAGCTGCCGGAGTTCGCGCGCCCCGTGCTCGAGGCGCTGCGCCAGCCGATCGAGACCGGCGAGGTCACCGTCGCCCGCGCCGAGGCGCATGTCCGCTACCCGGCGCGCTTCCTGCTGA